>JAKQQT010000037.1 GCA_029564025.1 Armatimonadota bacterium
CTTTGGTGGCTGCTCCACAACGGCATTGACGTTACGGTTTCAATCCACGCGCCCGTGAAGGGCGCGACGTGATGTCCATTTCATTTCTGATCTCCTTTCGATTGTTTCAATCCACGCGCCCGTGAAGGGCGCGACGCGCGATGATCTATGCTACGGCCTTGAGGTTGTGTTTCAATCCACGCGCCCGTGAAGGGCGCGACGCTCAGATCATTGTACAGGTCTGCCTCTGACGTGTTTCAATCCACGCGCCCGTGAAGGGCGCGACTGGCAATCTGTTACACGGGCTGAATTCGAAAAGGTTTCAATCCACGCGCCCGTGAAGGGCGCGACGGCAAATATCGCGCAAATGACGCTGTTTTACGTGGTTTCAATCCACGCGCCCGTGAAGGGCGCGACCTCAAAGTTATAAACCATTATGCCGCAGGAAGGGAAGCGGTGTTTTCCGCGAACCCCTTGTTACATTCGCTTATCAAAGAGCAATGGTTCTCTCTTGTTGACGCAACCGGTTCCATTTGTTGATGTTACATCTTCCGCGATCCCTCCGGCGTTTTTGCGTGTGCTTGGGGTTCGCGGAGGCTTAAACCATGAGCGTCGCTTCGAAATCGATGGCCTCCTTGGCCCCCACATGCTCGACCTTGTGCTGCCAATTACTACCCATGAAATAAAATCTCAGGCTGTCGGTTTCAGGTTCCACCAAATCAACCAACCGTTGCTTGAGCGCCGTCCACTGCGCCGGATCGAGCGTACACTCGAAGACAGAATTCTGTACGCGCTGCCCGTAATCCAAACACGCTTTCGCCACACGGCGCAAACGGGCTTTCCCCGCGTTGTCGATTGTACATACGTCGTAGCTGACCAGCACCATCATGATTGCCTCATTTCCAGATAAAAGGGGGATAGCCGTCCAGATCTCCGCGGATATGGCGCACCAAAAGTAACGCCTGAATATGCGGTAGCAGGCCGACCTGCACCTTCTCCCCTAGGAACGGATGCACAATCTCCTCCTGCTTTCGCTTCTGATAAGCCGCCAGAAGCGTTTTACGGGCTCCGTCTGACATGCTGACCGCACCGGATTCCGTGGTTTTGAAATCGCCCGCCTGGACCTGCTTCAAGTTGACCAGCGAGAGCGCGAGCCGGTCGCCAATGAAAGCACGGAATTCTTCGATCAAATCCAGTGCCAGACTGGGGCGGCCCGGCCGTTCAGCGTGGAGATAGCCGACCTGAGGGTCGAGCCCGACGGCCTCCAGCGCCGCGTTCGCGTCGTGCGTGAGCAGCGTGTAAATGTAAGAGAGCAGCGCGTTCATGTTGTCCATGGGCGGGCGACGGCTGCGGGTTTCGAAGTGGAACGCCTCTTTCTGGACGGCGATCAAGTGATCGAACACGCAGAAATAGCGATTGGCGGCTTCGCCCTCCTTGCCCCGCAGTTCATCTACGGTGCGCACCTGTTCCAGTTCACGTATCAGGTGTCCGAGTCTCAGCACGGTGGCCTCCATGTCCCCGCGACCGTCAGGACATTCGTGATCGCGCAACGCCCGCTGAAGAACCGTCCGGCTGTTGGCCACCTTGCCGACGACAAACGACCGCGCGATCCCCAGTGCGTCCGCCGGATTGTCCGCGATGAGGTATTGCCGGCGCCGCAACAGCACGTTGCCCGACACGGGGCCGTGGACCCGTGCCAGAAACTTGCCCTGCTCGGAAAGGAAGCTGATCAGCACATCCCGCTGTCCGCACAATCCCATGAGCGGCTGGCTGCACGCAACCTGTCCGAAGCAGACGATGCCGCCAAGCATGTGGATCGGGACGCGCAGCCGCGTTTCCTTCTCGACGCGCACGAGCACGGATTCGCCCTCATGGCAGAGGTAGGCACCCTGCGTGGTCACGTAGAGGGTGTTGAGCAATTTCTTCATGGCTGAACTCCGCGAGGGGGTGGTGGACACTCGACGCTCGACTCACGAAGCTCGGGATAACTCTGCGCATCGCGTGTCGTCGTGATCTCGCTTTCCGGCGGCTGGTCTGGGCAAAGCTCGTTGATCTGGCGGGCGAGCCACTTCCGGGCAGACTTGCCGGCTCCGGCGGAATTCGGCAGACAGGCTCCGAGCAGGGAACAGCGGTCGCACTT
This sequence comes from Armatimonadota bacterium, assembly GCA_029564025.1. Classification (GTDB taxonomy): domain Bacteria; phylum Armatimonadota; class DTGP01; order JAKQQT01; family JAKQQT01; genus JAKQQT01. The sequence continues at coordinate 2,120 of JAKQQT010000037.1, forward strand.
CCCTTTTTCATAGACGGCGGCAGGTGTGACGCCCGCTTCAATAAAGGCATGCAGGCGGGCGCACAATGCTTCGGTCTTCGCGCGAAGTTCGTCGTCAAACGCTACGTCGAGACGATGCCGGGTTTCGCCGTAGAACAAGGCCCCCGCTTCAATGGACACGCCCTTCATCTCTTCGAGGCACAGCACTTGGGCGCAGAGTTGCACACGGTCGCAATTGTTGAACTTGGGTTGTCCTCGTTTGTATTCCACGGGAAAGGGCTGCCACACGCCGTCGGATTGCTTGCGGAACTCCACTACGTCCGCCTGTCCGGTGAGCCCCAGACGCAGCGACCTCAGGCGGAGGCTGTAGACGGTACGCACGTTGCCGCGCGTTTCGTGCCCGCCGCCGTCCACGCGGTCGTGCAGCACGCGCCCCTCGGCAGTCAGCACGTTCTCAGCCCACACCTTCTCGATGTGAATGAGCGCACACTGTCGCTCGCAGTACTGCAGGTGCTGGAGCGCCGAGATCGGTAAGAGGGCTTCGTCGGTGTACATGGGGGCCTTTTTTGCGACGCTCGACTCACGACGCTCGACTTACGGGGTTGATCCCGAGAGTCGTTCGTCGAGTGTCGAGCGTCGCCTCACTTCTCTACCTCCTGAACCGCCTTGCAGGCCGGATACCCGGAGCAGCCCCAGAAGGGCTTGCCGACATTCGGACCGGTTTTGGCTTTTCGAAGGATCATCGGTTTGCCGCAGGCGGGGCACTGAGGAGGAGGCGGTTCGTTGGACTTGGCGGCTTGCAGCGCCTCGCGCTGCTCAATGCGCAGTTTCGCCATGCGCTCGCGAAAGCCGCCCTCTTCACCGAAGACCGCCGTCGTCTTTTCCATCTGCCGGAACAACAGGTTTTCCGCCCGTTTGATCACGGCGATGATCGCGTTCGCAGCGGCGAACGGGTCAGCGTGTTCCAGCCACGGCGCAAACCGTTTCCGCATCTCGATCAGATAACGGCTGTACGCGTGCAGCATGTCCTCGGTGGCCGTGAACTCGTTCAACTTCAGCGTGGTAACGGCCTGCCAGCGCTCATCATGCTCTGACCAAACCATCTGATCGTTATCGATCAGGAACGCCTCATAATCGCCGAGGAGTTCTTCCAGACTGGCTTTCGCCACATCCAGTAGACGCAACTCCGTCTCTTTCGACGTTCCCGCCCGCGACGAGGCCTCCACGATATTCTGCCGGGCCGAACGCGCCGCGCCGATCATCTGGCCGCTCGTCTTGCCCAAAGGGTCCTCCTTCCAGGGATAGACCCGTTTGCAGAAGCGCGTCGTGGCGTGATACACGAGGCAGACGAAGCCGAACGACAGCATCTTGCGGTAGCCGCCGGATGGGCCGATGGGCGAAGAGGACATGACAAGGCTCCTTTTCCTGGGGGCGGGATGGGGACGCTCGACGAACGACACTCGACTCACGGGGATGATTCCGAGAGTCGTTCGTCGAGTGTCGAGCGTCGTTTCTCACTTTTCGATGACTTCGACGCCTGGAAAGGCGTCTTTCGTCGGGACGGTCACATCGTACGCCGCAAAGTCGCGCGGGACTTCCACACTTTCTTTTTTCGCGATTTTGACGGCTTTGAACAGGTCGTTCGAGTGTGCGTTGCCGAGCGCAGTGGCGTGCTTGAAGACGATCAACTTTTGAGTGGCCATCATGCCGCGAGCGGCGGAATGGTCGTGCTCGAACATCTCCGTCAGCGCTTTCCAGAAGACATCCAAGTCTTCTTCGGAGAATCCGGTCTGCGCCGCCAAAGCGGGCGAAATGAAGCCGTAGGCGACATACACGCCGTAGGGCACTGTGTTCTTGCGGCCCATGGTGCGGTTGTCGCCGCTCTGCTTCTCAGCTTCGGCCTCCGTCGCCACGGCCATGCGGGTGATCGAATGCTCCAGCGTCACCACGGGATCAATCGAGCGTCCGAATGTCAGTTGCACCGGGCCGCGAACCTGGCCGCAATTGACGCCAAGACTCATGACTGCACCAAAGGTCCGAATGTCAAAAAAAGTCTTGCACATATACATCCGGGCCTCTTCAACTTTGTCGCCGCTACCTTTGCGCTTTTTCTCATCTCCCTTCAGAAGTTCTTCGGCACCGATAGCCTTGTATGCTTCTTCGTGGGCGCGAATCAGGACAGCTTTTTCCTTGATGTAAATATCGTATCCCGTCTCCGTTCCCTTTGTCAGTTGGACGTAGTTCCTGACTTTGCGCTTGAGGCAGACGTCGGTAACGAGACCCTGTCCCGTTTCGGCGTCGACACGCGGCAGGTTGCCCGCGTCGGGATCGCCGTTGGGGTTGCCGTCTTTCACATCGAAGACGAGCATGAAGTCGTAGCGGTTTCTAATCGGTGTGCTCATGGTCGGGTATCCTTTCGTGAGTGAAGCGGTTTATTCTTTGTCGGTCTTTTTGGTCCAGAGATCCTGCACCTGGTGGTAATAGCCGATGGCAAACCGGCCTTGGTCGTCCAGTTTCAGATGTGCGGGAAACTCCGGAACGGCTGCGATAATCTCCCCCAGCAGTTTCTCAAACCAGATCCGGCGGCCCGGATTTTCCAGTTTGGAGAGATTGAAATTCTTAAGGCGCATGAGGGTGCCGAACACCGTGGACGGCGCGGAGGAGGCCGATGCATAGAACTTGTCGCGGATTGTGGCGTTGATGCCGGGACTCGCCTCCTGTTGGATCTTTTCCAAGACGGCGAACAGCCGTCCGAGACGGTAGCTGACGGAGACATTCTCCTTGTCGAGGGCCATGGTGAGACTCCTTTCGTTGTTTGGATTGCTTTTGCGTAGTTTGCGATTCAGACAGCCTTTAATCAGTTTCGCGCGCGGATAGGTCACGTCGCGTTCGGCCTTGGCGCGCAGCAGGGCAGCCTGCAGCAGCGTTTCGGGCAGCGGCAGTCCTTCCAGGATGCCGCGCATGACATTCCCAGCCAGATTGGGAACGATGTTTTCGGATTTGCCCTGCACGGCTGTCGAAATCAACAGCCGCCAGATCGAAAGGTCGTCCTTGTCTCGCGCTCCGTGCGCGATCCGCAAGTCCTCGAAGTAGGTCCTGATGTGTGCGGCCATCTCCGCAACGGTGGCGTTGTACCAAAACCGCACGGAGATGCGCGCGGCATTGGGCGACAGCCCGAGCACGTAAAATTTTGTGTCATCGGCATCCGTTATGAACGCTCCGGTGCCGACAGACGTGAACAGTGCCGCCACGGCGTTGCACAAACGGTCAGGATCGTCCTTCGCTGGATCCGACCAGAAATCTGCAAACGTCTCTTCGAGTGCGTCCTTCTTTTCAGACCAGAAAACGGTTGTCGCGTCGCCGACCTGGAGTTTCTGCTTAGAATCCCTGCCGAGCAACGTGTTCAGGGCGGTGGTGTAGGCGAAGCTCGCAGCCTTGCCAACGGGGGCGTTCGCACCTTGCGCTTTTCCGAAAGAACAAAAGGCTGCGGCATTGAAGCTCACAATATTTCCGCCTGTAGTGTTTGCATCGCGGACGCCTTTGATGGAGGGATGCGTGGGGTCGATTTCATCCGCCATACCCGAAACGAGGCACAGAGATTTTTGCGTGTCGCCACCAGAGGGCTTGGACGATATTCTGGCGACAACCGCCGGATTACGAAAAACAGGTTCAGATTTCCCAGCGATCTTGAAGGAGATGAAAGATGCCTTCTTGAGGTCCTCGTATTTCACGGGGTCAAGAGCGGCAAGCGCTTCAGACTTGTCCGTACGTTTGAGAAACGCCAGAACAGCAGCAACCTCGTCGATGTCGGACAAGTTCGCATTCGTGATCCGTTCAGTGAACAGACGGTT
>JAKQQT010000051.1 GCA_029564025.1 Armatimonadota bacterium
GGTAAAAGTTGCTTACCTCGGTGCCGGTAGTGTTGTCTTCTGCAAGAACCTCGTTGGCGACCTCCTCTCGTTCCCGGAATTCAAGAAGGACGTGCACATCGCCCTGCACGACATCGATCAGGACCGCCTTCAGACGAGCGAGACTGTCGCCAGAAAGTTGGCGGCCTCTCTGGGCGCCGAGCCAAAGATCACGGCGCACCTGACTCGCAGGGAGGCGCTGGACGGCGCCGACTACGTGGTGAACATGGTCCAGGTGGGCGGCTACGAGCCGGCAACCGTGATCGACTTCGAGGTTCCCAAGAAGTACGGACTGCGTCAGACCATCGCTGACACGCTGGGCGTCGGTGGTATTATGCGGGCTGTGCGCACGATTCCCGTCCTGCTCGAGTTCGCCAGGGACATGGAGAATCTTTGCCCGGATGCCCTTTTCCTGAACTACACCAACCCGATGGCGATGAACTGCTGGGGGCTCAATGACGGCTCCAACATCAAAACCGTCGGCCTGTGCCACAGCGTGTTCGGCACCGCCTGGCAGTTGGCGAATCGCGTGGACGTTCCTTTTGAGGAAGTGAACTACATCTGCGCCGGCATCAACCATATGGCGTTCTTCCTGAAGTTCGAACACAACGGGCGCGACCTGTATCCCGATATCCGGAAGACAACCGCCGATTGGGACAAGTGGCAGTGGGACCACGTGCGAGCCAAGGCCCTGGACCTGCTTGGCTATGCCGTAACCGAATCCAGCGAGCACTTTGCGGAGTACGTTCCCTGGTTCATGAAGCGCGACCGGCCGGATATCATCGAGCAACTCGAGATTCCGCTGGACGAGTACATCAAGCGTTGCAAGGACATCATTGGATCGTGGACAGAAACGCGCGAAAAGATGCTGAACGACGAAGACATTGAGGAACACAAACCGACGAGGGAGTACGGTTCGTACATCATCCACAGCATGGAAACCGGCCAACCGCGTGTCATTTACGGCAACGTACCGAACAACGGACTGATCGATAATCTGCCAGCGGGGTGTACCGTCGAGGTCCCCTGCCTGGTTGACAAGAGCGGGCTTCAACCGACGAAGATCGGCAAACTCCCAACGCAGTTGGCGGCCCTGATACGCACCAACGTCAATCCGCAGGAACTGACCGTGCAGGCCGTGCTGAACAACGACCGCCAGGCCCTGTATCACGCCGTTATGATGGATCCGCACACAGCGGCGGAACTGACACCGGACCAGATAATCGCCATGGTAGACGAGATGATCGAGGCGCACGGCGATTACATTCCCAAGGGTCTTCGGTCCTGAACCTGACACCGCTTCAGTAAGAGAGGGGGACGATCCAAGCGGATCGTCCTCCTCTGCATTTCAGGCGTATTTTGGACGTGTCAGCAGTACAGCGGCGGGCGTCCGTCGCGCATCAGGGCTTCCAGAATCTCGGCGATGCTGACCGTGGCCAGGCACACCCGGGAGTCGGCGGCCCCGTAGTAAACGTACAACTCGTCCCCGTTCTGCACGGTTCCTGTCGGGAACACCACGTTGGGAGCGTCACCGTTGACTTCGTAACTCTCGCGGGGGGAAAGAACCCAGTAGGGGAGGCGGGCAATCACGCGATCGGGTCGTTCCCTGTCCAGCAATGCCGCGCCCGCGCGGTAGATCGGGCTTCCGGCCAGATACTTCACGCCGTGGTAGAAGATCAGCCAGCCTTCCTCGGTTTCCACGGGAACCGTTCCGGCTCCGATCCGCGCGGCGTCCCAGCGAGGTCCCGAAGCCTCAAGCAGGACGTACCGGTGATGGCCCCAGTGATGGAGGTCCGGCGAATAGGCGAGCCACATGTGCTCAGCGTCACCGGATACCGGGCGGTGCAACATCACCCACATCCCGTTGATCTTCCTTGGAAACACGCAGGCGTCCTTGTTGTTCGGCGGGAATATCAAACCGAGCCGTTCGACAGTCTGCCAGTCTCGAGTGCGGGCAAGTGCCACACCTGCGCCAAGAAACGAATAGGCGGTGTAGGCGATCAGGTAATCCCCGGTTTCCTGGACGTAGGTGATGCGGGCATCCTCCACACCGAACGCTTCGTACGGGAACTCCGGAAGACCGGGGGTCATCAGGGGCTCATCACGGATATTCCAGTCGGTCAGACCGTCCTTGCTGGTCGCAACGGTGAGATGTGAGTATCCGATACGGTCCTCAACGCGCAACAGCAGAAGGGTTTCGTCCTTCCACGTCGTGACACCGGCGTTGAAGATCGTGTTGCATTCGTACGGGACATCAGAGGCCTGGACAACGGGATTGCCGGGGTATCGGCGCAACAACTCCATAGTTTAGAACTCGCAATGGGAATGTGTACGTAGCGGGCCGGGGATTCGGCGCGGCGCTTCTTTTCAGTATGTCATACAGCGTGAAGGCCGTGTCACGCAAAAAAGACCAATTCAACATTTCTTGAGAAATGTCCGCGCGGGAGCCCCGTCCGCACCCGACCACTTGAGCGGCGCGCAGAACAGGTCGTAATCACCGGCGGCGACGCTCGACAGGTCCAATCCTTCGAGGATCACCACTCCCGCGCGGAGAAGGGTGTGGTGAACAGGAAAGGCAGACGATCCGTATTCCTCCACGCTTGGTCCATCGACACCTATTAGACGAATACCTTGCTCGACGATCCAACCGGCCGCGTCCGGCAAAAGCGCGACAAAGTCCTTGTGAAACACGGTCGGCTCGGCAAATGAGTTGCGTGTTCGTATCAGCAATCGTTCAACCGGGACGTTCACGATCCGTTCCAGGTCCGCCCTCGCTATGTGTTCCTGGCCAGATGCAAGATCCAGAACCAGACACGGTCCCATCAACGCGTCCGGGTTAAGGGCATCGATGCACGCGCCGGAAGGTTCGAAGTGCCTCGGGGCGTCAATGTGCGTGCCGGTGTGAGAACCGAGAAGGAACCGTGTAACGTTGGAACAATCACCGTCCGCAATACGCGAAACGGGTTCCTCGACGACGGGTGGATCGCCGGGCCACACGGGCATGCCGGGATAGATCGGGCGGGTGATGTCGATCAGGTGAACAATTTCAGTAATCATGGTGGGCGATTTGATAAATCTGGAGTATCATGTCAGCAAACCATCCGTAAGGGCTGGCTTGCCCGTCAGTCATACTTGATTCTACCCGACCATCAAGGAGGTGGAAAGTGACCGTCTACCGTCTACGAGCATCGGCGATCAACGCCGTGAGCCTTTTCCTCTTGCTCTTCCCCACTGCCTGTTTCGCCGATACCACCGTCAGCTCGGATATCACGACCGACACGGTGTGGACCACGGTGGGCAGTCCCTATATCGTAACAGCCGACATCACCATCCAGGCGGGAGTGACGCTGACGATTCAGTCCGGTGTTACTGTTAAGGCGAATTCGTTGCGGGGGCTTTACGTGTACGGCACGATCATCGCAACCGAGACAAACTTCACCAGGAGCGGGACCACAGGCTACTGGAAGGGAATCTATCTGTCCCCGGCTTCAGGCTCGTCCTCTTTCACCAACTGCCAGTTCAGTTATGGCGGCGCGTACAACGGAGGGGCCGGCATCGGTAACTTCAACGGCTCATCCCGTCAAGTAATGTTATACCTCGACGACTGCGACCCGGTCATCTCGGGATGTTCATTCGCCAACGCCGAGCGCAACGGTGTAGAGATGTACTCCAGCAGGTGTACCTTCCAGAGCAACACAATCAGTGATGTCAACGCCAGCTACTATCCCCTGATCTATGACACGCCGGACTGCTTCCCGGTTATCTCCGGAACAACCATTACCGGCACCGGTCAGAAGACCATTCCTCTGGGAGGAGGTGTGCTTTCGGACACTGGAACGTGGCGGAAAGTGGCCGACGGATTTCCGTTTCTCATCGGCGAAAACCTGACGGTCAGTGAAGGCCAGACTCTGACACTGGAACCCGGTGTGACCATCAGATGGGCGGACCGGGGTCTTTACGTAAACGGAACACTGCATGCGGTGGGAACGGAGACTGCTCCGATCGTCTTAACATCGGATGACGCGACACCGGCGGCGGGGCAATGGCGGGGAGTCTATCTGGGACCGACGGCAGGCGCATCGCAGATCGCATGGTTGCAGATCAGCAACGCCGGCAGTTACAACGGAGGTGTCGGCCTCGGCAAGTTCCATGACCAGAACTTTATAACCGGGTTACTGGTGGATTCCAGCCACCCATCGATGGAAAGCCTGACCATCACACTCAGCGGCGGAGTGGGACTGGACCTGTGGGCCTGCAACTCCACGTTGAACAATCTGACGATTGACCGCACCACCAGGAATGGATTCCGGGCTCAAGCCGGTTGCCGTCCGACAATCAACACCGTATCCCTAACCAACACGGGAACAAGCAACTACTACACGGGCTCCATGGACTTCCAATCGTGCCCTACCGTTTCGAACGTCACGCAATCGGGCAACAAAATGCCAGGGCTCCAAGTGTACGGAGGTACATTAAGCACGCCGGCAACGTGGCAGAAGTGGGCCGACGGACTGCCCTGGATCATCACGGCAGATGTCACATTGTCGGAGAACACCACATGGACCGTGAATCCGGGCGTTGTCATTAAGAGTAATGCCGCGGTTATCTACCTCCTGGGAACTGCCTTGTGTGACGGAACCTCGGAACCTATCATCTTTACGTCGTACAAGGACGATTCTGTCGCCGGTGATACGAATGGTGACGGCGCAACAGCTCCCGCCGGCGGCAACTGGGTGGGTATCTATGTTGGTCCCACAGCCGGCGCTTCGGAGTTCCGCAACTGCACGTTCCGGTACGCCGCCGCCTACAATGGCGGTCCCGGAATCGGCAACTACGAAGGCGCTCCCCGGTTCGGTACGCTGTTCGTTCACAACAGCAGTCCGGTGTTTTATGGTTGCACAATCAGCAACGGCGACCGTGGCGGAATCCATCTGTTTGGGTCTCAAGCAACAATCAGGAACTGCTCTTTCGTTAATTTCTCGTCGGCGTACTACCCGATTCTCATCAACTCGCCGAACTGCGCTCCAATAATGGAAGGAAACACCACCACCGGCACGGGAAAGAATATGGCGGGACACTGCGGAGGCGCCTTCCCGGGCGATATCCGGTGGTACAATCCCGGACCCGAATTTCCCTACGACGTTTTCACTGACGTTCTGTCGCCCGAGGGGAGCACCTGGACCATCGATGCGGGAACCACGGTAAAGACCACGCGGAAGTTCTCAGTTCTGGGAACCCTGATGGCGATCGGCACACCGGACAACCCGATCACCTTCACCAGTTCAGTGGCATCACCGGTGCCTGGTGACTGGGTAGGGATATATCTCGGACCGCAGTCCTCGGCTTCCGTTCTGGAGTACATCAACCTGCTTTACGGCGCCAGTTACAACGGAGGCCCCGGTATTGGCAATCTGCACGGTTCCCCCCGGTTTGCGTCGCTCTACGTTGACGGCAGTAGTCCGACGTTGTCGAACGTCTCGATTTCGAGTACATACCGCAACGGTCTTGAGATGTACGCGGCGCAACCGACGGTTAATGGGCTGATCATCGACAAGTGCGGATGGCATGGAGTTCGCGCGGAGGGAGGCAGTGTGGTTTCCTATCTGAACACTGTGTTCCGCAATTCGGTTGCTACTACCTATTACCCGATCTCCTGCGACGGTTCATCGATTCCGATCCTGGTCAATCCGGTATTCACCGACAACAAACTGAATGCCGTCCAACTGACCGATGGAACGTTGGCACTCCCGGCTACACTCAAGGCAATCGGAACGGAGGTGTCTTATGCGCTGACCGGAGACGTGATCGTCAGTGCGGTAGCCACGCTTACGATTGAACCGGGAAGCGTCGTTAAGGGATCAAGTGGCGCTATTCACGTGCTGGGTTCGCTGATCGCGGAGAACGTGGTGTTTACTTCGATCAAGGACGACTCCGTGGGAGGCGATACCAACGGTAACGGTACAGCGACTTCGCCAGGCAAGGGTGACTGGATTGGCATCTATTTCGGGCCTGATGCCGGCGGCTCTGTTTTCAGGTGGAACAAGGTTGCATACGCCGGAGGTTACAACGGCGGAGTGGGATTAGGCAACTATGACGGAAGGTACCGGCAGGCGAACGTGGTAATACACCGCTCATCGCCGAGATTTGCCTGCAACAACGTGTTCCAGTCCGACGAACATGGCATTCTGACCGTTTACTCCAACTCCCGGGTGGTTGATTGCATCGTCAGCGACATCAGGACGGACGGAATCCTTGTGGACGGCGGATACCCGATGGTCGGAAACAATCTGGTGCGCAACAGCACCAACGCGATTCGCATATCCAGCGGAGGCGCGGCTGTAGGTAATAACATCGTTACGGATTGCTCGCGCGGCGTGTACCGCCAGTCGGGCGTAACAGGCACGGTACTCAATAACCTGGCCTGGCAGTGCTCAACACCGGGCATCACGAACGGCGTGGACGGTAACCTGGTTGCCGACCCGCAATTTACCGACCCCGCCAACGGCAACTTCCGGCCTCTTCCGTCATCGCCGTGCATCGACGCCGGCCATTCCGACTTTATAAGACCGGAAGACACGGACATACTCGGTTTGGTTCGTGCGGCGGGTGCGTGCGTGGATATCGGTCCCTACGAGTACGTTAACGTCGATTGGGACATACTTGCCAAGGCGGCGAGGGCTCTCAGGATAGCCGCGGGTATCAACGAATGTTCGCCGGAAGACCTGACATCGTTGAATATTGAGAACACCGGGCCGTCGGAGTATGTCGTCGATATGGCGGACGTCGCTCGTTGGTGCCGAAAAGCGAACTTCCGCGATCCGTAAGATGACCCAGTCTGGGACGCCGGATCACAGAAACCCGTGGTCCGGCGTCCTTTCGTTTGCCGGCCCGAGCTTGGTACACTGAAAAGGTGAAACGGCAGGGCGCGTGCAACGTGCACCTGCCGGGCTGTGTTTAGCTTATGTTTGAAACTAAGCGGATTCAGGGAGGAACTGCGATCGTGCGAGAAACCGGGCTCTTCTGTCTATTGGCGTTCATGCTGTCTGCGGTTACCGCTGATGCGCAGACATACCGGCTGTACCGTGCCAACCTCCACGCGCACACGGCTTACTCCGACGGCGGGGAGTCGATAGGCTCCTATCCCTCGGAAGCCAATCCCGGGACCGCCGCCCAGCAAGCCAGGGCCAATGGACTTGACGCCTTCGCCTGCACCGACCACGGCGAATACCTTTCGCAATCGGTTTGGGAAGACACGAAGACCAAACTGACCCAGCAGACGGTTCCCGGTACTTTCGTGGCCTTGTGGGGATTCGAGTGGACCGCCACGGCCGACACCGGCGCGCCGACATTGGCGTTAGGCTTCGGGCATCTGAACGTTTACGGTTCCGACTTGCGTACCGGAAAGACATCGTGGCCTCCCTCCGCCAATCCGCCTCCGCTTTCGGACGCCGAAAAAACGCCGTACGTGTGCCGGTTCGCAGTAAACGGCGGGTGGACGATGGAGAATTCGCTGTACCGGTGGCTGGTTGACAACGGTCAGGCCCAAACGCTGGGCGGAACCATCGTAGCGCAGTTCAACCACCCCAGCCTGTATCCCAAATCCTCGCTGGCCAATCCCGCGATGACCAGCAATCCCTACACGCCGACGACTCCCGAGTGGTGGCGCAAACTGGAATGGGTGGCGGAAGCCGATCCCTTCATCACACTGATGGAGATGAGCAGTCGCACCATTTACAACCCGCCGTACCAGGGCGCGGATTACAACGAATCGCACTTCCAACTGGCGCTGGACAACGGCTGGCACGTTTCGCCGACAAACAATGAGGACAACCATTCCAACAACTACGGTGCGTTGAAAACAAGCGCGGGAATCTACACCACAACGGGGATATGGGCGGAGCCGACCACCGGCTTGACAGCCAACCAGGCGCAAGGTAAAATTCTGGCCGCCCTGGCCGCCCGCCGCACATTTTCAGCGGAAGACAAGGTAACGAAACGCTCCGACGGCCTCTCCCTGAAGTGGACGTTCGACACGCCTTCCGGTGAAAAGTGGATGGGAAATCGAACGATGTCGGCGGCGGACGTGTCCGGCTCCCGGTGCCGGTTGGAGGTTTCCCGGGCGGCCGGACTGAACCTGTCAAGTGTGCAGGTCATCACGAACCGGGGAGTGGTGGCGCTGAATCTGCCGGTCAGCGGCGCGGGCGTGACCATCGCCGGCAACACGGCGACCTGGAACTTCGGACTCGCACCCGAAACACCCGGCGCGCAAGCGAAAGCGTTTAACGCCATCGCGCCGGCCAATCCCACGTACAGCACTCCTCCACTGCCCACGGCCGCCGGAGCCGCGCCCCTGACGGTCGGTTTCGACGCTTCATCCTCCGGTCGTATCGAGCGGTATTACTACGTCCGCGTTCGGTTGACGGACGGAACTACCTCCATCAGCGCCCCGATTTGGTTTGCCCGCGCGACGCGTGTGCCGACCTCGTTTGTGTGGGATTACGGCGACGGAACCGGCTGGACGCAAACCGTTTCGGGCGCTTTGGAACCGGGTGTTGCGGGAAGGGCTCAGCACATTTACGCAACCAACGGAACGTATTATCCGCGCGTCACGGTTTTTTACGCCGACGGCGGGTCGGAGACAACAGCAACCATCGTGAGGGTAGGGGATACAACGCTTCCTCCACTCTACGGGGACGCGACCGGCGACGGTCAGGTGAACGGCGAAGACATTTCGCTTCTACTTCGAATGGCGTCCGGAATGGCGTCTTCAAAGGACCGGTTGACGCTTTCCGACGTGTATCTGCCGGCTGACAATCCGGTTCACCCAGGCACGCCTGGTGACGGGAAAGTGACTCTGATTGATGCTCTTCGCGCGGCAAGGTTCCTTTCCGGGAAAGAACCGGTATGGCCGTGATCAGGAATGGCGGGAAGTGGCGCTAAAGTGACAGTGAATAGTCGCGGCGCAGAACAGCGTCGCGGCATCCTTTCCAGGAGGTCCTGTCATGTTTTTGCCCGTCATTCGCACCGCCGCGCCGATGCTTCTGGCCGCCGGCCTTGTGATCCCATCGTTCGCCGCCATTACCCCAGAGGATCTGCGCGGCAACACACTGCCCCCTGATGCTGTCTGGCTAGAAAGCATCGATTTGTCCCAGGCCCATCAGGAATTCGGGCGTCCTCAGGCAGGCAAGTCCGTAGACGGCCTGCCCATCACCATCAACGGCAATGTGTTTCCCCGCGGCGTCGGCGCGCACGCCCATTTTGAGATGAGCGTTGACCTCAAGAAACAGGCCGCTCGATTTTTTGCCATGGTCGGCGTAGATGACGAGAAGAAGCCGGACGGTTCGGTTGTTTTCCGCGTGGATGTGGATGGAAAGACCGTCAAGCAGACGGACGTGCTGAGGCAGGGTGATGATCCCAGGTGGATTGAAGTTGACCTGACCGGTGCGCGGAAAATGACGCTGTTTGTCCTGGACGGCGGCGACGGCATCAACTGCGATCACGCGGATTGGGGCGGCGCGATGATTCTGATGAAGCCGGGAACGAAGGCAAAACCAACCGCCTTTCTGCCGGAGCCGACCAAGCCCCCCGTTCTGGCGACCACGGACAACCGAAAAACGAGCATCAATTACCCGCGTATCACCGGCGTGTCGCCCAACAAGCCGTTCCTCTTCCGGGTACCCGCGTCGGGCCAGGCTCCTCTGACCTTCTCCGCGAAGGGCCTCCCAAGCGGATTGGTGCTCGATTCTCAAACCGGAATCATCACCGGGAAGATGGCTGTCGCGGCACGTCATGAAGTGGAAGTTACCGCAAGTGGACCGGGAGGCAAGGACTCGCAGCAACTGACCATTGTGTGCGGCGAGAACGCGCTAGCGCTGACGCCTCCGATGGGCTGGAACAGCTGGAACGTGTGGGCGTGCGCGGTTGACGATGCGAAGGTTCGCGCCGCGGCGGATATGATGGTCTCCAGCGGGCTCGCATCGCACGGTTACCAGTACATCAACATCGACGACTGCTGGCAGGCCGGACGCGACGCCAACGGCGAAATCGTTCCCAACGAGAAGTTCCCGGATATGAAAGCCCTGGCCGACTACGTGCACTCGAAGGGCCTCAAGCTCGGCATCTACTCCTCGCCCGGACCGAAGACCTGCGCGGGCTACACCGCCAGCTACCAGTACGAGGAACAAGACGCGAAGACCTACGCGAAGTGGGGCATCGATTACCTGAAGTACGACTGGTGTTCCTACGGAGGAATCTCCAAAGGCGATACACGCGACGAATTGATGAAGCCGTATCTGGTGATGCAGAAGGCCTTGGCCGGCATCGACCGGGACATCGTCTACAGCCTTTGCCAGTACGGTATGGGCAAGGTGTGGGAATGGGGTGAGAGTGTCGGCGGCAACTGCTGGCGCACCACGGGCGACATTACCGACACGTGGACCAGCATGAAAAACATCGGCTTCTCGCAGGATGAATGCGCTCCGTTCGCCGGTCCCGGACACTGGAATGACCCCGATATGCTGGTGGTCGGGCACGTAGGCTGGGGGCCCAACCTGCACCCCACGCGCCTGACCCCGCACGAGCAGGTCACTCACATCACGCTCTGGAGCCTGCTCTCATCGCCGCTGTTGACCGGGTGCGACCTGACCAAACTCGACAAGTTCACGCTCTCCCTGTTGACCAACGACGAGGTGCTGGCTGTCAACCAGGACCCGCTCGGTAAAACCGCCCGGTTGACGAAGCGTGACGGCGAAACCGACATCTGGTCGCGACCGCTTGCGGATGGTTCGGTGGCCGTTGGTCTGTTCAACAAGGACTACACGCCGAAGAAAATAACCGTGCAGTGGAAGGACCTGGGCCTCGCCGGCGAGCAGGCCGTTCGCGACCTCTGGCGCAAGAAGAACGTCGGCAAGTTCATCGATTCCTTCACCGCCGAGGTGCAACCCCACGGAGCGGTGATGTTGAAGGTGGGCAGGTGAGGGTTCAAGATTCGGGATTCGGGGCAAACAGATCACCACAGAGGCCCGGAGGCACAGAGACGAAATGAGGCATCAATCCGGGTAGGGGCACGTACTGGTTGTGATGGAGGGGCAGTGGTAACTGTGTGAACGGCCTTGGCACCTCGAGCGTCGAAGGAAGCGGATATGGCCTAACCCCCGCCCGTTGGGCACTCCCTTCCCGCACACGGGAAGGGGGCCGGGGGGTTAGGTTATCGATGACGAGTCACGTTCAGAATGGCAATTATGGGTCTTAGGCACTGCGGGCCTGTACCATTGGTACCAACTTAATCGACTAGCTGAGCGTGAGGCACACTGAGCGGAGCCCGTACGGGCGCAGTCGAAGTGCGCCGGCGTCCTTCCCGTACGGGTCCGTATGGGCGACTGCGCTCGCAAGCTCGCTCCGCTCAGGATGCTTCGGCTTGGTTTTTACGTTCCGAAGACTCTTCGCTGACGCTCAGAGTGACAGACCAGGGCGCTCAACCCTTGAGATGGTTGGTGCAAATGGCACGGAGGCGCCGCCCCTACCCAAATCCTGAATCCTCTTCTCTGTGCCTCAGTGCCTCCGTGGCGATGAATCACTCCGCCGGGAAGCCGCAATCGGCGAGGGCCTTCAGCACCGCATCGGCCAGCACATCCGTGCCGACAACGGTAACGACCTTTTCGGCCACGTTCACGACTACCTTCTCAACACCGGGAACGGCCGACAAAGCCTCCCGGATGATGCCGGCGCAACCTTCGCATTTGATCTTCGGCACAGCGTAATTGAACTCCATAGGTCCTCCTTTTTTATGGTTATGCGCCGGAATCGTATTCCCGCGTCGTTTCCACGATATCTCCCGGGCTGAAGAACCGCTGTAGCAGATCGAGGTCCATGTCCTCCGTATCCTGCACATCGTCGACCGACAAAACTCGCCTTGTGCCGATTTCGCCGACGTCCTCCAGTATTCGCTCGTAACGATAGTATGACAACGCTTCCGGATCGGGATCGACGTAGCCGTAACCCTGAAAAAACAGCCGCTCTTCCCTGGGTTCAATCTTTCGGGCGATCCTGGATCCGATGACGAAGATCAAGTCCCTTTCGCGCGGGGCGATCATCGCCGTATCCCAGTCCGTCAGATACAGTTCTCCGGCGGCGCTCACCAGGATGTTCGCGGCGTGGATATCGCCGTGGCAGAGGACGCGTTCGAAGGATTTGACCCTCAACTCCTCACCCAGTGCCTGCATGCGACGGACAATGGCGAGGAGTGTTTCTCGTTTGCTCTGCAGAAAATCAGCGATGGGGTCCGAGCGGCGCTCATATGCGCCGGCATCGATGCGATTCAACACGTTCACAACAGGCTGGATTGAATCTGAGTTGAAGGAATCCGTCGGCAATCCGGCCGACAACTCGTTC
>JAKQQT010000052.1 GCA_029564025.1 Armatimonadota bacterium
CCGCGATCGTCATTCCGCGCGTGTGACTGCCCTTCTCTTCAACGACGACACGTGTTTTAATGCCGTCTGCCAGCGTTCGGTCCAGGGCGATGCCCATCGCCAGCGGATCGTGGAAGTAACAGCCCCGGAAGCCCTCGAAACGCTCGTGGAAGTCGAAAGCCGTTCCCATCATCTGCCGGGCGAAGGCGCGCACCAGCCCCGGACCGGCGATATCCTCCGGCAGGATACGCGCTTTCTCGGTCACATCCAGCGGAACCATGGTGACCGGCACACCGGAATCGAGCACGACAGATGCCGCTTCCGGATCGACATAGATATTGAACTCGGCCGCCGCCGTGACGTTGCCGTCGTGCCGGAAGGCGCCGCCCATCAGCACGATTTCCTTGAGTTTGCGGAAACCGTCGAGATCGGCCCACACCGCCAGCGCCAGATTCGTCAACGGAGCGATTGCCACCAGGCTGACCTCTCCGGGGTACTTCGCCGCCGTGTCGAGGATGAACCGGTACGCCGGGCGCGGATCGCGGATCACTTCCGCTTCCGGGTACAACGCGCGGCCGGTCCGGTCGACAAGGAGTGAGACGCCGCCGAGTCCGTCGTGACCGTGGACTTCCGTGGCGTGAACCAGGCGTCCTTTCAGCGGATTCGCCGCGCCCGCGGAGACAGGTGGAATCGGCGCGGTTTTCCCGTCGGTGTACAACCGGGCGACCTCCAGCACGCGGAGGGTGTTGGCGACGCTCTGCTTCAGGGGCGTGTTGCCGGCCGCAACGGTGATACCGACGCACTCCGTGAGGTCCGGACAGCGCAACAGGAGCAGGATAGCCAGGGCGTCGTCGACTCCCGCGTCGGTATCCAGCAGTATCTTCATCGTTTGGCGGCCGGTTTCCACGTGAATGTTGATTTCACGTTGGCGACCTTGTGGGCCGAATACCCCGGGAACAGCCAGCGGTCGGGCGTGTCCGTGATCTCGAACGCCTTAACCGTGTACCGCTTGCCGGCTTTCAGGCCGCTGATGTTCAGATGAATCAGGTTGCCGTCCGACCGGGCGCGGGTGACCTTGAGAACCTGGCCCTTCGCGTCTGTGACGATATAGTTCGTTGCGTCTCCTGAGCGTCCTTCGTCAACTCGTTT
>JAKQQT010000075.1 GCA_029564025.1 Armatimonadota bacterium
ACGCGGTAATCCTTGAAGCCGTATCTTGATAGAACCTCACTGATCAATTGCAAGGCACGTCCGAATTCCGATTCCACCTGTTCTTCAGTGCAGAATACGTGGCAGTCGTCCTGAGTCAGCGCCCTGACACGGGTAAGGCCCGTCAGTTCACCGGTCTTCTCGTAACGGTAAAGAGTCGCAAACTCCGCGTACCGCAGGGGAAGATCGCGGTAGGAATGCAGTTTGGACGCAAACAGGGTCATATGGCTCGGACAGTTCATCGGCTTCAACCGGTAGGTCGCACCGTCCGGGTCGACCATCGGCGGAAACATCACGTCCAGATAATTGTCGATGTGACCGGATTTGCGGTAAAGGTCTTCTTTGGCGATGTGCCCTGTCCAAACGTGCTGGTACCCGTATCGCGTCTGCACGTCCCGGACGTAGGTTTCCATTGTCCGGCGCAACTGCTCGCCTTTCGGGTAGAACAGCGGTATGCCGGAACCGATGTCCTCACTGAACGTGAACAGACCGAGTTCCTTGCCCAGGCGTCGGTGGTCGCGCTTCTTTGCCTCTTCCAGCCGCACCAGATGAAGCTCAAGTTCGGCTTCCGTCGGGTACGCCGTGCCGTAGATACGCTGAAGCATCTTGTTCTTCTCACTGCCGCGCCAGTAGGCGCCCGCCACACTAAGCAATCGAAACGCGCCGATGCCTTTGGTGCTGGGAACATGCGGTCCCCGGCAGAGGTCCCGGAAGGTATCGTGTTCGTAGTACGAAATTGGCTCGTTCTCCGGGAGGTCCTCGATAATCTCGACCTTGTAGACCTCGCCCTTCTCGCGGAAGTGGGCCAACGCTTCGTCACGGGTTACTTCGCGATACTGGAACGCGTGATCGCCCCGGATGATCTCGTTCATCCGGTCGGTGATCGCCTGAAAGTCCTCGGTCGTGAGGGTGTGCGGCGAGTCAAAATCGTAGTAAAAGCCATCGTCGGTCGATGGGCCGATCGCAAGCGTTGTGCCGGGAAACAGTTCGGTAACGGCTTGAGCCATCACATGCGAAGCGGAGTGACGTAACGCGTGCAGTTCTTCCGGGGAAGACATGGAAGCGCTCCTTTCTCGGCCGCCCACACTCCGGGCGGTCCTCAGGACATGGGCCCTCTCGGACCTGGGATATGCAACCGCGGGGTTCGGGCGCACAACACCCAACCACTCGAGGCCGTTGCTCTCTTATCATATGACTGCTACACAAGCATGTCAATCTGCCTTAACACCTTGTCCGCAAGACACATCACAGCCATACAGTTCCATAATCCTGCACTTCGGTGGTCATCCGTCCGATACTTGTTCCGTGTAGGTCGGTTACGAGACGTACAATCAGATGCGACCACTCCTCATAGCGTGCGGACTTGCGCTCGCCTCCCAGGCGGACGCCGCCGTGCACATTAAAAAAATCGATCTCCAACCGGCAGATTCAGGTTGGACGGTTTCGATACAGGCTTCCGCTCCGACGAAGTTCAAGACCGGCACCCTCGGCAATCCCGATCGCCTGACCGTGGATATCCCCGATGCCGTGCTTGATATTGACGCATCGGCGCGCCCGGCGCCGTCGCCGAAGGTACCGGGAGTCCGGTACAGCCAATTTACGCGGAATCCGAATGTTGTGCGCGTGGTAGTGGACCTGCCTGCGACCGGCGCCAGTTGGTCGATCTGCGAAACACAACCCACCTCGAAGATAGCCGTTGCCTTGCGGCCCGGTCCCAAGTCCGCGCCGGTATCGGTTGCCGCGAAAAAGCCGACACCCAAGCCAATTCCTCCTGTGAAATCGAAAGCGCGAACGAAAGTTGCCTCCAGGTCAACAACCGCGCGCAGTCAGGGCACGGAGATCGAGTCGCCGCCGTGGAATCCCGCCGAGGCAGTGGCCATCATTGCGGGACAGGATTGTCCAAACGCGTTGAAGGCCCGACTGATAGCGGTCGTCTCCGATCCGGCCATCCAGTCCAGCAAGTACGTATGGGCGGGAAGCAAGCCGGGCGCGTTCGACTGTAGCGGCCTGTCGTCCTGGATATACGGCGGTCTGGATGTTCCCTTGCCGCACAGTTCGGTGTTGCAGAGCCAGACAGGGGTGGAAGTCGACAAGGAAAACCTGCGGGCCGGCGACCTGGTGTTCTTCGCCTGCCGTGGCGAAAGCGTCTCTCACGTTGGGGTGTACTTGGGCGAGAACCAGTTCCTGCACGCCGCAAACGAACGACGGCATCTGTGCATCACATCTCTGGATGACCGCTACTACAGCGAACGTTACGCGGGCGCCCGCCGCGTGTTCCGAACCGAACCCGAAATCGAGCGCTGATTCCCGCCCTACTCCTGCTTGAGAGCATCCGCCCCCGCCACGATCTCCGACAGTTCCGTCGTAATCGATGCCTGTCGCGCGCGGTTGTAGGAAAGCGTCAGGTCCTTGATCATCTCTCCCGCGTTGTCGCTGGCACTGCTCATACTGGTCATGCGCGCGCCGTGCTCCCCCGCCACCGCTTCGGCAATAGCACGGTATATCTGGGCGTCCACGTAACGCGGCAACAACCGGTCGAGCAGAATCCGTGGCGATGGCTCCAGTATCACATCATCAGCGCTTAACAGGCCGGTTTCGACGGACGGGGGCTCCATCGGAAGCAATCTCATCACCGTTGGACGCTGGGTCATCGCGCTGACAAACCGGCTGTAGGCCAGGTAAACCTCATCCACCGTCCCGTCGGCGAATTCCGCCTGGGCCTGCGCGGAGAGAGAACGGACCAGGGAAGCGCTGATATCGGAGCCCGGCATCGCCTCCTCGAAAACGACGTTGTAACCCCGGCGTTTCAGATACGTCGTGCCCTTCTTCCCGAGCACACTCAACCGAGCCTCGGCGGAATGCGACCGAAGGAAGGACTGCAGTTCACGCATCAAGTTGGTGTTGTACGACCCGGCCAGCCCTCGTTCGGCACTCAGGACGATGACGCCAATCCGTTCCACCGGACGCGTCTGAAGCAGAGGGTGCGGATAATCCCGCAGGGAAGGCGCCAGGCGGTTAAGAATGGCCTGCATCGTGTCGGCATAGGGACGGCCGGCTTCGGCTCGTTCCTGGGCCCGGCGCAAGCGCGCGGCGGCCACCAGCTTCATCGCCGTGGTGACCTGCTCGATCTTCTTGATCGTCTGTATCCGCGCCCGTATTTCTCTTACGCCGGCCAAGGGAACCTCCCAGAAAGTGATGAGCGATGATTGATGAGGCCCCTAACGCCCGTCCCCTTCCCCAGTGGGGAAGGGGTGCCCGAAGGGCGGGGTTAGGGCATCAACCTGTGTGCTCCTTCAAAGCCTTTTTCAGGATCTCCTCGTTTGCCTTGTCCAGGTCCTTGGTCGTGGCAATCGCATGGCAAAGGTCCGGGTACTTTTCGTGCGCAAAGGCAAGGAAAGCCCTGGACCAGGAGGCGATTTCCTCCACCTCCACACCGTCGAGGAAGCCGTTGGTGCCCGCGTACAGCACCATCACCTGATCCTCAAGCGGAACGGGCTCGTACTGGGGTTGCTTGAGTACTTCGGTCAACCGTTGGCCGCGGGCCAACTGGGCCTGCGTCGCCTTGTCCAGGTCGCTCGAGAACTGCGCGAACGCGGCCATTTCGCGATACTGCGCCAGTTCCAGCCTCAACTTGCCGGCAACCTTCTTCATGGCCTTCGTTTGCGCGTTGCCACCCACCCGGGAAACCGAGAGTCCGGCGTTCATGGCCGGGCGGATGCCGCTGTAGAACAGGGCGCTTTCCAGGAAGATCTGGCCGTCCGTGATCGAGATGACGTTGGTCGGGATATACGCCGAGATGTCGCCCGCCTGGGTTTCGATGATCGGCAAGGCTGTTAATGATCCACCGCCGTGCTCGTCACTTAATTTCGCCGCGCGCTCCAGAAGGCGGGAGTGCAGGTAGAAAACGTCTCCCGGATAGGCTTCGCGGCCCGGCGGACGCCGCAACAACAGAGAGATCTGCCGGTAGGCCACCGCCTGCTTGCTGAGGTCATCATAAATGACCAGAGCATCGCGGCCCGTGTCACGGAAGTACTCGCCCATGCTCGAACCGGCCAGCGGAGCAAGGTACTGCAACGGCGCGGGGTCTGAAGCGCACGCGGAAACGACGGTCGTGTATTCCATCGCCCCGTGTTCCTTCAGCGCTTCAACAACCTGAACGACTGTGCTTTGTTTCTGGCCGATCGCCACGTAGATGCAGAACAGGTTCTGGCCTTTTTGCGCGATGATGGTGTCGATCGCGATGGCGGTCTTGCCCGTCTGGCGGTCGCCGATGATCAGTTCTCGCTGGCCCCGGCCGATGGGCGTGATGGCGTCAATGATCTTGATACCGGTCTGCACCGGCTGTTTCACCGGCTGGCGCTCGACGACACCCGGCGCGCGCGTTTCGACGTCCCGGCGGTGTTCCGTGACGATCGGCCCCTTGTCGTCCAGCGGTTCGCCGAGGGCGTTCACAACGCGACCGATCAACGCATCACCGACCGGAACGTCGGTGATGCGGCCGGTTCTGCGGACCGTGTCGCCTTCCTTGATGTACGTGTCTACACCGAGGATCATGGCGCCGATGTTGTCCTCTTCCAGGTTCAACGCCATCGCCGAGACCCGTTCGGACGAACCATCGGGCAACGTCGTCTCGATCTCCAGCAACTCGCCGGACATCGCTTCCGACAGTCCGTAGATGCGGGCGATGCCGTCGCCGACCTGAAGCACAGTGCCCACCCCGATCTGTTCGACCGAGGGCTTGTACGCTCCAAGTTCGCGCTCGAGAACCGCGGATATCTCTTCTGGTCGAATCGCCATCGTTTCGTTACTCCCCTGTCTCAGCGCCTTCCGACAAGGCGCTCCACACGACTAAGCTGATGCTGTGCTCGTCAAAGCGCCCGCCGGTACCGCCCGTATCTGCCGGCCGAATTGCTCCAGATAGCCCTTCACGCTTCCGTCCAGCACCGTGTCGCCGATGTGTACGGTTACCCCGCCGATGAGGTTCGGATCGACAGTGAACTCCAGGCGGACGTCCTTGCCGGTCAAGGCGTCCAGCGACTGCTTCATGCGCCCGGCCTGGTCTTCGTCCATCGGCAGAGCCGTGCTGACTTTCGCCGACACAACGCCGCGCGATTCCTCGTCCAGTTTCGTGAAGGCCAGGACAACGTCCGGAATGGCCGCTTCCCGGTTCTTGTCGACCAGCAGGTTCACGAATCTCAGTGTCAGCGGTTCGCGGATCTGTTCGGCAAGTAATGAGTGGAATACCGCTTTCTTGCGGTCCGCCGGAATGCGGGGCGCCTTCAACGCAAGTCCTACCTCCGGGTGGTCCCGCAGGAATCCGTCGATGAGAGCGAGGTCGGCCTTGACGTTGTCCAGCACACCCGCCTTCTCAGCCGCGTGGAAGAGGGCCGTCGCATACCGTCTCGCTACCCGCGAATAGCCGATCACTGCGGCCTCCCCGCGCTCTCAATGAAGTCGTCCACCAGGGCGCGCTGGGCCGCCGGGTCCATCTGGGTTTGCACGATCCGTCCCGCCGCGCCCGTTGCCAGCGTTGCCACCAGGTCGCGCAATTCGGCAAGCGCCATTTCACGCTCGCGTTTGACCTGCTCCACGCCGTTCGCGATGATTTGGTCCGCCTTTTGACGGGCGTCTTCCAGTATCTCGTTCTTCTGCTGGGAGGCCTGTTCCAGGGCGGCCTGGATCATCTTGCGCGCTTCTTCGTCCGAGGCGGCCAACCTCTTGCCGTACTCCTCGTACTCCTGCAACGCGGCCTGGTGCTTCTCCTCGGCCTCGCGGATCATCGTGTCGACGTCCTGCTGGCGCTGGTCGAACAGGCTCAGCATCGGTCCCCACAGGAACTTGCGCAACAACAGCAGAAGCAGGACAAACGCGAGCAACTGGAGCAGGATCAGTTTGGGATCGATGCCCAGTGAGGACAGCAGTCCGCTGTCGCCGCCGTGCGCGGCTTCTTCCGCCGATGCCCATGCTTTCGACCCGATGACGCTCAACAGCGCGGTGGTCAACGAAATTGTGTGAATCCGACGTTTCATGCTTTCGCTCAGGAGGTGTGCCACTCCGATTATCGTGAACTACTGGTGCTGGACTGTCGTCGCCGGAGCGCCCTTCGACATCTCGATGGCCTGGTCCGGCGTGATGGCCGGCAACTTGCCGAATGTAAGGAAGAACATCAAAAGGGCGTAAATGACGAGGGCTTCGATGAGCGCCAGAGCGATAATCATGGCGCCCTGTATCCGTCCCGCCGCTTCCGGCTGACGGGCAATGCCCTCCATCGCGGCCGCACCGACCTTGCCCTGCCCCAGTCCCGCTCCAAGTACGGCGATCGGCAGTCCGAGAAGAACGCCAATAGCCAATGCTGCGAGGTACAACATAACGATTCAACTCCTTTAACGTATCGTGCTCGAGCCGGCTCCCTGTGCGGGAGGCTCGGCATCAGTGACCGGAATGACCTTCCGTTTCGCTCGACGCCAGCAACGTGATGTAGATGGTGCTGAGCATGGAAAACACAAGCGCCTGGATCAGGCCGAAAAACAGCATCAACGGCAGAATGATGATCTGCACCGGGAACAGTGGAATCTCCTGCGCCCACTGCGACTTGAGGATCATGAACAGCGTCGGCGACAGAAACGCGAAGATGAGAATGACAGAATCCTCGGCAAACACGTTGCCGGCAAGTCGCAAGGCCAGAGACAACGGCTTGGCCAGTTCCCCGATCATGTGCAGTGGAAACATCAATGGGCCGAGCCACAGCGGTTCGCCCCAGAAGTGCTTCAGGTAAGCGCCAATACCGTGCGCCTTGATGCCCTGTATCTGCACATACACGAACACAAACAGCGCCATCGCGATGGTGGTGTTCAGGCTGGCGGTCGGCGACACAAAGCCCGGAATGATGCCGAACATATTCATCGTCAGGATGAAGATGAACAGGGTACCGATCAGCGGGACGTGCTTCCGGCCTTCCGGGCCCATGATGCCGCACACGAAGTCGGTCAGCGCCTGAACGATCAGTTCCCACACCGCCTGGCCGCGCGAAATGCCGCGCTTGCGCAGGCTCCTCGTGCCAAGCCACGCGAGCGTCGAGAGCAACAGCACGATGAAAACCGTGGTCAACGTGAAATCGTTGATCCACGGCGGCAGGTATTTGAGCAGGCCGTGAAACCACGTCGGCTCGGGATGTCCAAGTTTAATTACCGGCATCAGTTCATTTGCGCGGTTGCCACCACGCTCCGGGCAGGGTAACGGGGTCGGACCGATCCGCCAGCATCTGTCCGACAGCCTTCAGAAACATCACTATCTGCGTGGTGGCCGCTCCGCCCACAAAGGCGCCGTAGCGGGCGCGGGGCCACGACACAAACCACCAGATCACCCACGCGGCGATTCCGTATTTAAGCACCGCGAGGGCAATAAAAAACCATTTGGCGCGCTTGACCTTTGGAGAGGCCCAACGTTCCACCGCCAGACGCGTCGACACCAGAAATCCGAGCCCGATACACGCGCCGACGGCGTAGGAAAGCGACGCCGAAGTCCACCCCAGCGCCGCTAGGAAAAGCGCCACAAACACGGCAACAGCGGCGGATGTCCGGGTAATCCGGGTGATAAACCCGTCGCCGTTCACCGGCGTTCCTCGTCATCGCGGGACAATTCCTTCGCCACGCGGAACAGGTTCATAAACGCCGCTCCAATCCCCAGCAAAGCGCCCACGGCGCCGCCCCAGGGCTCGGTGCCGGCCCACGAATCCACCCAGTATCCCAGTCCGAATCCGATACCGATGGCCGCCGCAAAAAACCAGCCGATCGTGGATGCGTCACCCGCCCGGCGGATATCCTCGCGTTCGGCCCTGGTGAAACGAAACCAGTTTTTCACGGTCGTCCGGCTTTCAGATCGATTCCGGTCTCTGTCCGACAAAGTGAGCGTGCAGGGCTTGAACGGCCCGTTCCGCCTCCGATTCCAGCACCAGCAACGACAGGCTGTACTCGGTGTCGGCGATCTGGTAGATCTCAACCCCGGCGGCGTCCAGCGTTTCAGCCACTTCTGCCAGCACGGCCGGCGTCTTCAGAATCTGGCCTGAAATCATCGAGACCACCGAGCAGTTCTCTGTCATGGTAGCCTCAACGACCCGCAAGTCGATGC
The DNA here is from genome assembly GCA_029564025.1 of Armatimonadota bacterium. Lineage (GTDB taxonomy): Bacteria > Armatimonadota > DTGP01 > JAKQQT01 > JAKQQT01 > JAKQQT01. The sequence goes on from JAKQQT010000075.1 coordinate 8,146, forward strand.
GGTCGGCGAAACGGTCCATCAGCGCCCGTTGGCCCTGCAGGCCGGCCGAATCTCCAAGGCTCAGGATATACCAGCGCAGGGAACCGTCCGGCAACTCGGTGGGAATGATAAGGCCCTGCAACATCTCCTGGATCCGCGGCAACAGCGAACGCTCCACGGCAAAACCGACGCTTGTGGGGCTCGCCGAAATCATGTAGATGCTGACCTTGGACGCGGCGAACAAGCGGAACAACTCGAGTTCGATGCGAGCCTTGTCGCGGGGTTCACCTACGATAAAGTCGAAATATACCACCTTGCCACTGCTCGTCACGCCCGTTACACGCGGCCATTTCGGCGGTGTTTCGACGTGCGTCACGAGCGTGCCGCGTTCGTTTGTGAAGGTGTCCTTCACCCACAGCGGGATGTTGTAGTCCATCGCGATCTCGGCCGCGCGGGGATGAAGAACCTTGGCGCCGAGGTGGGCGGTTTCCGCGATTTCCAGATAGGTGACCGTATCGAGGGTGACGGCGTCCTTCACGATTTTGGGGTCGGCGGTCATCACACCGTTGACGTCCGTGTAAATCTCAACGGCGCTTGCCCCCAGTGCCGCGCCAAGAGCCGCCGCCGTTGTGTCGCTTCCGCCGCGGCCCAATGTCGTGATCTCGGGATGGTGGTCCGGGCTGTCGGGTTCCGACACGCCTTGGAACCCGGCAACCACCGGAATGATGCCTTGTTCAAGCGCCTTCATGACATACCGCGGATCGATGCGCTGGATGCGGGCATCGCCGTGGCGGTCATCCGTGATGATGCCGGCCTGGTAGCCGGTCATGGACTTCGCGGGATAGCCCTTGCTTCTCAGCAACTGCGCCATAATCGCCGTGGAAATCACCTCGCCGACCGTGACGATCATGTCATACTCGTGCAGATCGGGTTTCGTGGCCGGATCGACCGAGCGGAGTTCGTCGATCAGGGTATCGGTGGCATACGGAGCGCCTTTGCGCCCGATGGCGGAAACAACCACCACGGGAGAATAACCGTCTTCCTTCGCCTGAACAACCTTCGCGGCGCAAAGGTCGCGGTTTTCCGGAGTGGCGACACTCGTCCCGCCGAACTTCTGGACCAGGATTTTCACGGGCGCGCCTCCTTTCCGTGGGAGGCTCCCCGCAGGTTGAACGTTTTTCGAAGACGTTTGATAGCCTCTTGAGCGTTCCGCTTGGGTACGATACAGAGGACCGAATCGTGTGAATCGCCCAACTGCGCGATCTCGGTGTCGGCCTCCAGCAAGGTCTCCGCGATCTTCGCCATCACCCCGTACATTTCGCGCATATTCACCGAGATAACCGAGATGATCACCATTTCGTCAGTGTACTGATACCTGTAGCCCATTCGGGTCAGTATCTCACGCACGTCCGCCAGTCGTTCGCGTTCGACCGCGAATGAAATGCCGCCGGGATGCATCTTGATCATCTGCAGGGGGATGGCGGCGGCGCCAAATTCCTTGTAGATACGCAGGTGTCGGGCCGGGGTGCGCTGGTCGGGAGGCAGATCGACCACCAGGTGCGCGCACTCGACCTCGATACCCACATCGCTGACGCCTCGAACTTTCTCAAACAAAGTGTTGGGGCCTTTTCTCAATTTGGATCGCCCTTCGCGTATTCTGCCGCTTCGGAGACATAGTGGGCGGCGTTTAACTCGAATCGTTCCCGTTCTTCCGTTGTCACCTCGCGTACCGGTTTCGCCGGAACGCCCATCACAAGCGTGTCGGGCGGAACCACGGAACCTTCCGGCACCAGCGACCCGGCGGCGACAACGGCCCCTTCACCGACCACCGCCCGGCTCAGAACCGTGGCGGCGATTCCGATGACCGCTCTATGACCGATGACACAACCGTGTATGCTGGCATTGTGCCCGATCGTGACATCATTGCCAATAAGGCAAGGGGCGTCTGCGTCGCAATGCACCACCGCTCCGTCCTGGATGCTTGTTCGCCTGCCGACCGTGATAGCGTTCACGTCGCCTCGAAGAACCGCCCCGTACCAGACACCGGAACCCTCTCCGACGACTACATCGCCGATGAGGGCGGCCGTCTCCGCGACAAACGCTCCCGGGTCAATCTGCGGCGTACTATGGCGATAACGGCGTATCAAGGGTCGGAGATCCGTGGCGGAGCAGAAAATTGACGCTCAGGCAGACAACGAGTCCAAAAGTTGCCGAAACGGTTCAAAATGAACCGTTCCAACGCGTTTATTATGTTCATGCCTGTCCGGAACGTCAAGAATAATACTGGGAGCCGGACGTACGGATTGACGTTGATTTGATGGACACCACGGGACAACTTCAAAAGGACAAGGCCGAGGCCGCCGAAAACGAGCGACTGTTGATTGCCCGCGCTCAGACCGGCGATCTCGATGCCTTCGACCAACTCGTCAGACGGTACGAAACACAGGTCTTCAACCTCGCCTACCGCCTGACGGAGAACTACGACGACGCCAGCGACATCGCGTCGGAGGCATTCGTCCGGGTGTTCGCGGCCATCAAAAAGTTCCGCGGCGATTCCGCTTTCTCCACCTGGCTCTACCGCATCGTCACGAACGCCTTTCTGGACGAGCGCAAGCGCAGAAAAGCCCGTCCGCAGGTCTCGCTGGAGGAGGAACTGAACGTGGAAGGCGGAACTCTTCGCCGTCAGGTGGAAGACACCGCTCCCGGACCGACGGAACACGCCGAGTTGGAGGAACGCCGGCGCGTTCTGGACAGCGCCATCCAGGAATTGCCCGACTTCCAGCGGCAGATTGTGGTCATGTTCCACGTGCTGAACATGAGTTACGAAGAGATCTGCGATGTCACCGGACTTCCCATCGGAACCGTCAAATCACGACTGAACCGGGCCCGCCTTGCCTTGCGTGATCAACTGGAACAACATTGGGACCTGTTTCATCAATAACGGAACTTATCGATATGCATCGATGGCTGAGGGAACACCTTCGGAACCGGAAACGTCGTATTCTTTGAACCGCCCGCGCAGGACGGTTTTCGCGTGTTGCCGTGTTTGACACGCGTGTTTTGAAAGGAGTCGCTTGAGGTCATGCGACACGAACAGATTCTGGACCATCTATCGGATTACGTCGAAGGCAACCTCGATGCCGCCATGAGCGCCGCCGTCGAAATGCATACGAAGAACTGCGCGGACTGCTATCGGGAACTGATGCTGATGCGCCAGGTTTACGAGGAACTCGGCAATCCCGGTTTGATGAAAGAACCTCCCGGCCGATTCCACGACGATGTGATGCGGAAGGTTCGCTTGTACAATCAGGGCGCCGCCGCTGACCAAGGCTTTTTCTCAAGATTCCGCTGGGGCTGGGCTCTGTCCTCAGCCGCCGGCATCGCGGCTGTTGCACTGGCTCTTTCTCTGACTTCACCTTCGCAGAAGCCCGTTACCCCTGCGGGAATCTCGGTAAACAGGAACCGCCCATCCGAGCCGGTCTCGACGACCGAGAAGGCCTCCCTGCTGGTTGGACGGTCCGGTTCCCAAAACGCTTCCGGACGATACACGATCGCCATCCGGCCGGATCAGCCGGGACAGTGGCGATTGACGGCAAGAACCTCGCAAGGCGTATCGCTTGAGAACACGCTCCCCGTGGGCAACGACGGAGACCGGCTGTTATGGCAGGGGGAAGCGTCAGGCAACCGCGATACTTTCATCATCCTGCAGGCGAAAGCCGCCGGGGCCGGTTCGGTGTCGGAAGTGCTCGTCGAACTCGAACAAACCGATCAAACCGGAAAGACCCAGCGCCTTGTCATCGCGCCGCCCGCGGACCGTACCGAAGGACCTCGCGGTTCTCTGCCCCTCAGGCCGGACGACAACGCGAGGTCAACAGCACGGGTCATCAGTTCGACATACGGGGTAACCATCGTCGCGCCGGTGAACGTTCTTAACCGTTCGGTCACCGTTTCGGTAAATCCCGGCAGTGCGGAGCGGGCGGTCGGCGAGTTGGCGGAATCTCTGGGTCTCAAGTACACCGATTACCGCGGTGTGTATAATTTGCACCCGTAAAAATCACGCCGGAAGGAAGATTACTCCTGCCTTACGCTTCCCTCCGGCGTGACTTCAGTTTCTGCATCGCCTGACGCTCAATCTGCCGGATGCGCTCCTTGCTGAGGTGCAATTCTTCCCCTATCCTCGCCAGCGTCAGGTTATCCAAACCACCCAGCCCGAAGCGCATGCGGATCACTTCCCGCTCACGCTCTTCCAGTACAGATAGAATGTCCTCGATCACGTCCTGAGTAAGCGCTTCCGTCATATCCATGGTCGGACTGGCATGTGTATCCGGTACCAGATCGCAGAGAAGGTCCTCGGCGTCGTCGCTGACGTGGGTATCCAGGCTGATGGGATCGTTGGACAGCGCCGCAAGGTCCTGCACCAGTTCCGCGTCGATGAACGTCACCTCGGCAACTTCTTCCGGTGTGGGCTCCCGTCCGAGTTCCTGCCGCAAAGTTTGCGCTGTGTGAGCAACCTTGTTCGCTATCCGGGCGATATGGCTGGGGAGGCGGATACTGCGGCCCTGGTTGCAAACGGCACGGGTAACGGCCTGGTAAATCCAGGGTGTGGCATAGGTGGAAAAGCGCACGCCGCGGTCGGGATCGAACTTTTGAACGGCTCGCAGGAGGCCGATGTTGCCTTCCTGTATCAGATCCTCGAAGGGAACTCCGAGTCCGCGGAAACGCTTCGCAACGCTGACCACCAGCCGGAAATTCGATTCACAGAGGAGGAGTCCGGCGGATTCGTCGCCGTTCTGATAAGCCCGGGACAACCGAATCTCCTCCTCAGCGCTCAACAGAGGAGTCTTGCCGATCTGCGACAACCAACTGTGGATCGCGTTGGAGTCGTCGTCACTCAACGAGAACTTGGGCATGGCCACCGCCGGGCTGAAGAAAGACCACAGGATACATCAACTGCGCAATCGCTACGCTTTTATAATAAACGGTTTCGGTCTTATATGCGCAAATCCATTCGCTTCGAGACCTGTGAAGAAACCGGATATCGATATACCTCCAAGAAAAAACGCCCCGGACAACCGGAGCGTTCCTGATGAAACCCAATCTACCGACCGCGAGCGTGACGGGCGGACGTAATCAGTCGACTTCACGTCTGGCAAACATGCGCCGTGCGGCGTCGCAGTCCGGTTGCCAGCCGGAACCGTGGATACGACCCGGCAGAATCCCGGTTGTTACGTTTCCGTTGATTTCCCGTGCCAGGCGGCTCAGGGCGATGATTTCGCCGGAGGTCAGATCCGTGTGCAGATGCTCGCGAACAGATCGGACCACCGACGGCAGTGCGCCGATCGATGTGGGGCGTGCGGCTTTCACCGCGAACGCCCGAACGAATTCCTGTTGACGACGCGACCGGCCGATGTCAGCCGTCGCATCGTGCCGGAAGCGGACATACTGCATCGCATGCTCACCATCCAGAACCTGCTCTCCGGCGTCCAGATCGATGTGCAGATTCCCCCAGTTGTCATCGTAACGCATAGGCTTTTCGACGTTGACCTTGACTCCGCCGATGGCGTCCACGGCTTCGCGAAAGCCGTCCAGATCAACCGCAACAACCCGGTCAACGGGAGCGCCGATCAGTTTCTGTACACTGGTTCGCGCCAGTTCCGGCCCGCCGAGGGCATACGCCGCGTTGATCTTCCGGTGCCCGTATCCGGGGATGTAAGCCCGGGTATCTCGTGGAATCGAGCACATATGCACCTTGTGTTCCACCAGATTGATGTCGGCGATAATCATCGTGTCGGCACGCCCGGGGCGGTCCAACCTTCTGCCTTCGGGAGTGTAATCATGATCGGCGCCCAGCAACAGCACGCGAACCGATCGGCAACCGAAGGTCTCTTCAGGAGATGCGCCGGGCAGAACCGCCGCGGCCGCGGAACGAATCCAGGGCGAGAAGGCGAAACCGAGCAACAGGGCAAATATACCGGAGAAAAACAGGAACCGAAGAAACTTGCGCAGAGCAGAGGCGCGACGGCGGCGATGGTTCCGCCGGGGTTGCCGAAGGACAACGTCCGGGATGGGATACTCGCCCTTCAACCGGTGGCAGGCGACAGGCAAATTGAGGCCAGATGAAACGGTCGGCATGTTCAGACAGGGTCTCCAGAGACAACAGGGGTACAATGTGTTATCTGGTGTAGTGTGAATCCTTTTTAGGGGACGAGTGAACAAGCACGGGGTGACTATCTGCGATACACATTGTAACACCCACGCCTGACGCTGTGTTCCGTGCGGAAAATTAACGGAACCTGTAACACGGGAAACGACGACTGAAGTTACGGAATCCGATGGTGTCGTAACCCGGTGCCAAACCGTTCCGTACTGCCTTTTGGTTGCTTAACCGGACCTTTGCTATTCTAGAACAGATTGTTACGGGAAGGATTTGTGGGCTTGAAACTCGGACTGGTTCGTTTTGCCGACAGGAGAATCGGAATTCCGCTGTGCTGGGCCGTATCGCACGGCCTCAGACCTCCTGTTCGTCCGCACCCGCCGGGAGATCCCCGCCGCATCCTTCTTATGAAATGGGTGGGGTTCGGCAACCTTGTGCTCGCATCGCCTGCCATCTCCGCCATCAGGCGCCGTTATCCGCTCGCCGACATCACGTTTGTCACGCTCTCCGCAAACCGGGGTCTTCTGGAACGCTTCCCCGATCTGGATCGTGTCTACTACTTCGATGTCTCGGGCCTGAAAAGCGTGGCCAGGGAGACCGCAAGGCTGATCGCTTTTCTGCACCGGGAACGATTCGACCTGGTCATCGACTTCGAGCAGTTCAGTCGTTACTCCGCCATTATGACGGGCCTGAGCGGCGCTCCCGTCCGCGTTGGTTTTGATACCCCGGAACAGAATCGCGCCGGTGTTTACACCCACCCGGTACGGTACCGGGATGGCGCGCACATGGCGGACGTTTTCGGCGATCTGGCAAGAACGCTGGAAGGAGAGGTTGACGCCCGTCAGTTGATCGCTCCCGTTCTCGTCGAAGATGACATAACGCGCGCTGAAGTTTTCATCGCGGAGGAAGCGCTGAAAGCCGGGGAATTCGTGATCCTGCACCCCGGAACCGGCCTTAATGCTCCACAGCGCCGGTGGCCGCCGGAGCGTTACGCCGAACTCGCGGACCGCATTGCCGCCGACACAGGATTATCCGTGGTGCTGAGCGGGTCGCCTTCCGAAAAGGCATTGCTGGAACGCATCAACGGCCTTGCCCGCACATACTGCTCGCTGACGGCCGGACGGCTGAACCTCGCCGGCTTCGCGGCATTGATGCAAAAATCGGCCGTTCTGGTGTGCAGTGACTCCGGTCCTGTCCATCTTGCCGCGGCGCTGAACGTTCCAACAGTGGCACTCTACGGACCGAATTCACCCGAATTGTACGGCCCGGTCGGTTCCTGTAACACAATCCTCTGGAAACGCCTGCCTTGCAGTCCCTGTATCACCAACCTGAACGACAAGTTGACCCACTGCCCGCACGGCGAATGCATACAGCAGATAACCGTTGAGGAGATCTACCTTGCCATCCGGCGACACCTCGCCCGGCGCCCCGAAACCAGGCCTGCCGGAGCAAGTACCCAGCGACTGGTATGACCGCGAGTATTACCTCCGCAACATGGAGGGCGGCGAGATTTTTCGCTCAACGGCAGGCCGCAAGGTTACGCCGCGCCATGCGAAACTTCTCGAAATCGCGTCTGTCAGACCGGGTGAACGCGTCCTGGATATCGGTTGCGGGCGCGGAGAACTCGTCCTTCAAGCCGGCCTGAAGGGCGCCGTCGCCAAAGGTGTCGACTACTCCTCGGCCGCCATCGATCTCGCCAAAGAAGCGCTGGCCACCTATGACGAAGAGTATCGTTCGCGCGTCTCTTTCGCCGTCGGCGATGCGGTTCAATTGACAGGAGCCGACGAGAGGTTCGACAAGGTTTTCTTCGTCGATGTTGCCGAGCACCTGCATCCCCACGAACTCGAAAGCGCGTTACGCACCATCCGGGAACTCCTGAGTCCGGACGGACGCCTGATTCTTCACACGGCTCCGAACCTGCTGTTCTACCGCTACGCGTATCCGGTGATTCGAGCGTTGTACCCGCTGATTCGCCGCATTTTCCCCGCCGCCGCGGCCCTTGCCCGCACCAAACCCAACTGGCAGGGAGACACCCTGCCGAAGAATCCGGAAGAAGGCCAGGGCTACAATGAACGTGTGCACGTGAACGAACAAACCCCATTTACGCTGAAAAACACACTGCGGAAGTGCGGGTTCGACTGCCGTCTGCACATGATTCCCTTCCTGCGCCAGGTGGACAGCGCTTCATTACGAGTGCTGTACTCCACACTCGCAATGTGGCCGTGGTCGTACATCGGGTGCGCGGAAATCGTGGCCGTCTGCCGTCGAAGAAGATGACATCCGCCGGGAACACCATTTCCTCTCCACCCGAACCCGGTGCCGCGAACCGGGAGTGGCGCGCTGTTCTGCTCCTTCTGTTGCTGACCATCGCGGTATGGATTCCCTATCGCCATACGATGCGGTACATGGCGCTGAAAGACCCTGACGCGCAGGACTACGCCCAGATTGCCCGCAATGTCTATGAAGGACAGGGATTCAAGACCGACGTAATGCCGCTCTGCGGCCTGGTATGGCGTCAGGAAACCGGTCGGCAAGGTGCCCCCTGGTGGAACGTTCACCGTTTCCCGTTCCCATCGGCTGTCCAGGCGGCTCTGTTTCACATCATCGGGCCTACCGATCTGGCGGTCAGCCTTTCATCCGCCCTGTTCTTCTTCGCGACGATACCTCTATTGTTCGCGTTCGCGCGCAGGCTGTTCCCGTTCCGCGTCGCCTTTCTGGCAACCTTCCTGTTCGCCTTGTCCGGAGGCGAGTTCAAGACGTCCATCTCGGGATTGACCGAACCGGCGGCTATCTTCTTCTTTCTGGCAACTCTTTATCTGGTTGTGTGGCCGAGGGGTTCGTGGAGTTACGGTCTTGCCGGCGCGCTGACGGGAGTCGCTTTTCTGAACCGTTACAGCATTGTGCTGTACGCCCTCCCCCTTCTGTTCTGGATCTTCAAAACCTCCAAACGACCGTATTTGCATCTCGCAAGTTTCATACTTCCGGCGGCGATTGTGGTCGCACCGTGGCTTGTGCGAACGTACCTTATCGCCGGCGACCCGTTGTTCTCCCTGACATCGGCACTCATGGCGCGGTACCTCTCGCTGGCAAGTCCCCGAACCCATGACTGGTACCAGTTCGTGTACGTAAAACCTTCGGAATTCTGGCTGGGGCATCCGGGCTGGACCTTGTTGAAATGGGTCAAGATGACCGCCGACCTGTGGTGGTTTAAAATCACCACCATCGGAACGATGGGTTGGCTATTCACCTTCTTCGTCGTCGACATCCTGAGGCCGTACAACGGACTCGCCGCCCGTTTGCGAAGGTTTCTGCTGGCCACGTTCTTCCTGCACTTTCTGACGTTCGGCCTGCTCTCGAACATCGCGCGGTATTATGCGGTCTTCACGCCGTTTCTGTATCTCTTCGCGGCGGACGCAATCGTCTGGATAATCGCGGCTCTCCACCCCACCTTAACGAAGGGTCAAAAGTGGATGGCGTTGTTTTTCCTCGTGCCGATGCTGTTCAAGTGGGCCACCATAGCCGGGCCTCCGGAACGGCCGAAAGAACACGACACCTGGGTGGAGTGGCAACCCGACAACCAGAAGTGGATCCGCGAGAATACACCGGCAGATGCTCTGATCGTCAGCGATGTCCCGTGGAGTGTCGCCTGGTTCGCGGACCGGCGATCCGTACCGATTCCGCCAACCCCGGACGACATGAACCGCTTCCGGGAATTCAACCTTCAACCGGACGGAATCTACCTGATGTCCCCGCACCTGCGCATGGGTGTTCCTGAAGGCTGGGATAAATGGCGCGAAGTCCGGTTCGGAGGGACAACCATCCCGGGCTACCGGGTCGCGGCCGTCCTCAAGGGCCAGGCCGTGTACTTGGAGCGCATCCCCGCCTCGCAACGGCTGGCCGGACAGGCGTTATCCCGCGCCCGTGAAAAATTACCCTTAAAATGAAGGTAAACGTTTTCCTTTGGCCCGTTTCTTGCTGTAGATTGAAGGTGAATCACCTGCCGGGCACGGCAGGAAAGAAGGAGGCAAGTAAGCTTATGTTACGTAAACTTCTGCCGATCGTCGCACTGCTGGGCATCGTTACAGCGGCGTATGCTCAGGATATCCGAGCGATTCCGCGCATGTGGAACGATGTACCGACCTCCGAACTGTCCTGGTACAAGGGTGGAGACACAATCGGTTTCTCCGACCAGAAGTTGAGCGCTCCCACAGGCTGGGCCAACCGCCACGATTGGCGGCTGACGAATCCGGACGGGTCGCCTCTTCTGATCGGACCCACTGATTACTTCATGCTGGAAATGGACATCACCTCCTATGGTCCTGCCGCGCACGAAGCCGGCCTCATCACCATAGGCGGACCGCCGATGGACTGGGCGGACGGGCGCATCATGGTCCGGCCGTCTGACGGCGAAGTGTCCTGCTGGGGCGGGGTCTCGCCGTTCTATATGTTCGGCAAAAATATGTATTCGACCGGCGTAACCGCGCATGTCGGACTGTTGTACACCAACGAGGGCGGCCTGAACGGCGTGCACTATATGTACAACGGAATTGACAGCGGCTTCCTGCCGTTCACCAACCTGGAGCAGGGGCTCTTCCCCAACACCCAGATTGGCGGATACTTCCAGGCGCTCAACAATCCGAACAACCCGGATAACGGCGCCGCTATCGTATTCAGCAACATCCGGTTCAACGGCCAACCTATCAGCGCGGCCTCCATACCGGAGCCCGGCTCCCTGGCACTGCTCGGGACCGGACTGGCGGGCCTTTTAGGTCTCCGCCGTCGACGCTGAGTACCGGCTGAGAGGACTTGCCGGTGCCCCGGCAAGTCCTTTCACACCGGTTAGTTGCAGACGGAACTGACCAGATTTGTCAAGCGTGCCACCGGAGGCAATGTCATGTCCGCCGGAAACGTGAGATCGCCCGCCGTCGCGGGCTTGTTCTATCCTTCTTCCGCCGACGAACTGAAGAAGGTTATATCTGCCTGTTTTGAAAGCCCTTACGGCCCAGGCGCCCTGCGTCCGAACGCCGCCCCTGCCGCCTGCGTAGCGGGGCTGATGTGTCCGCACGCAGGCTACGTTTATTCCGGACCAACCGCCGCTCACGCCTTCGCCGCGCTTTCAGCCTCTCCCACCCCCGAAGTGGTTGTCATCATCGGGCCGAACCACCGAGGGCTGGGTTCTCCACTGGCCGTACCGGAATGTTCCGCCTGGCAGACGCCGATCGGGACCATGCCAATCGACACCTCCTTGCGCTCAGCGCTGTTGCAGGCCGCGGCCGGGGTTTCGGAGGACGATGTGGCTTTCCAGAGCGAGCATTCGCACGAAGTGATGTTGCCTTTCCTGCAGGTGGTCTGCCACCCGGAAGTTCCCATCCTGCCCATCGCCTGGGGACGTCTCGACCTGACCGCCATTCCGTTCGGGCACTCGCTGGCATCGGTTCTGGCCGCCGATTCGCGCCGTATTCTTCTCCTTGCCAGCACAGACATGTCTCATTACGTCCCCGCCGAAACGGCACGCCAACTGGATGGAAACGCTTTGAAACGCATCGCCGATATGGACGCGGAGGGACTTATCCGTGAAGTGCGCCAGCAACGCATCACGATGTGCGGCGTGGCGCCAACGGCCGTTGTGATGACGGCGCTGAGCACGAGCAACGCCTCAGCCGAAATCCTCGCCTACGGCACCTCCGGAGATGCAACCGGCGACCAGCGCAACGTGGTGGGTTACGCCGCCGCCGTGTTCCGCACCGCTCGCGCGTAGTTCCAGTTCGCCGATTCCGCCGCTATCCCCCAACGCCGGGTTTCCGGGAACCCGAAACCGCTTGATCGCGACATCATTATATAGAAGACCGCCCCAGGCGATCGGGGCGGACATATAACGCTTTACTCAGGAGGAGTCAAGATATATGGACAGTAGAGAAGGCTTCTGGAGGAAACCTGCCAACACCGTTCTGTTTGTGATCAGCGTCCTGGCGCTGGGAATTTCACTGGCGGCCTTGTTCCGCTCCGATCCGGTTTCCATGGTCTCCGCGCAGCAGTCGGCTCTGACGCCCAACCAGAAACAGGCGCTGATTTCCATGCAGGACGGTTTCGCGGCGATCGCGGAAGCGGTGGAGCCTTCCGTCGTTCGTATCGAAGCCATCACACGAGCGACCGAGTCGACCGCCAAAGCCGACAGAGGCGAATCCTCTCCTGAAGGCACACTGGTGATTCCCAATCCGTTCGACCTGTTCCGCCAGAACCCGACCATCCCGCAGATTCCAACGCCGCAGGGTGCCAGCACCGGCAGTGGTCTGCTGGTCAAAGTTGACGGCAAAACAACGTATATCCTGACCAACAACCACGTGGTCGACAATGCCAACGTAATTCGCGTTTACCTGGCCGGGCAGGACAGGAACAGCGTGGTCGGCAAACTGGTTGGCCGCGACGACAAGTCGGACCTTGCGGTCATCAGCATCCGGACTCCCGCCGGCGTAACGGCCTCCACCTTGCCGAAACTGGGTGATTCTTCCAAAATCCGCGTCGGGCAGTGGGCCATCGCCATCGGCAACCCGTTGGGTGTTGGTGAAACGCTGACCGTTGGAGTCATCAGCGCCACCCGCCGCGAGCTAAACCGAGTGGAAGGTATTCGCGACTACCGCGACATGATCCAAACGGACGCCTCCATCAATCCGGGCAACTCGGGCGGTCCGTTGGTGAATATCCACGGCGAGGTGATTGGTATCAACACGGCGATAGCCAGTTCCACGCGGGGAAGCATTGGACTCGGATTTGCTATTCCAATCAACGCCGCCCGGGCGATAATGAACGAAATAATCGAGCACGGCGCCGTGGTGCGCGGATATCTCGGCGTTCAAACATCCAACCAGAACCGGGTGTTGGACGAGGATCTCAAGAAGTTCTACGGCGTTCAGCACGGCGCCCTTGTTGAGATGGTGAATCCGGATACACCCGCCGCGAAGGCAGGCATCAGGCCGGAAGACGTGATTATGTTCTGGAACAACCAGAAGATCGAGGATTTTGACGGACTCGAAGCGGCCGTAACCGGCACTCCGCCCGGACGCCAGATTCCGGTCAAGCTGATGCGCAATGGAAAACAGGTGACCGTAACGGTTACAACAGCCAAGCGTCCCAGCGAAAGCGATCTGCTTGCTTCCGGCGGCTCGGGAGCTGTCGAACCCGAGGAAGACAATAAAGAGTCGGTTCTCGGCGGAATGGGCATGACCGTCTCGCCGTTGCGCCCGGCCGATGCCAAGGCGTTGAACATCGATGAGAATATTAAGGGTGTTCTGGTTACCAAGGTTGATTTTGGTGGTCCGGCGGATATGGCGGGTCTGACCCGGGGAACCCTGATCCTGCGCGTCGGCCGCACGGAAACGCCCACGGTGAAGGAGTTCCGCGAGGCGACCAAGGACCTGAAACCCGGCGATTCCGTAATCCTTCAGATCAACCGGCCGGTATCCGCCAATCAGCGGTCCAATGCCATCACCAAACTGACGCTGGAGTAACCGTACTCCGGACGGCTACGGCCCGGCGGCGAACACAAGGCTTCTCCGCCGGGCTTCTTTTTACCCCGGAAAGTTTTCACGGCATACCGGTGAGTGCTAGCATGTTGGTGATGTTACTCACTTGGAACACCTCTGTCCGTCGTCGTTCGCGTCGCGATATTCCGCGGATCTTTCCCGCGTAACAGCCGCGCGACCGGAACGGTCGTTCCAGCGCCCGAATGTTATGAGCCGCGGGGAGCCTTCAAAAGCCCCGCGGCCTTATTATTTCACACCGAACACGGATGCCGTCAGCTGAAACCGAAAACCAGGATTTCCATCGCCGCGCGGAGCGGCGGCTCGCCGATCACCCCGACTGCACGATTGTCGTGAAGTACGGCGGAAACGCCATGATCGATACCGATCTCAAGCGTGCGCTGATGGGCAACCTGGTACTGCTCAACCGCGCGGGATTCCGGATCGTTCTGGTCCACGGTGGCGGCCCGGACATCAGTTTGGCCTTGAAGCGAATGGGCAAGGAATCCGTGTTCGTTCACGGACTGCGCGTAACCGACGCGGAGACGATGGAGATCGTGGAGATGGTGCTTGCCGGCAAAACGAACAAGGGACTTGTCAGCGACCTCCACGTTGCCGGCGCCAAGGCTGTCGGGCTCAGCGGGAAGGACGGGCGCCTGCTGGAGGCCGAAAAACAGTTGTCGCGCGGCATCGACGTCGGTTTCGTCGGCGCGGTAACGAAGGTGAATTGCGGCATACTCAACACACTGATAGGAGCCGGTTACATTCCTGTGATTTGCAGTGTGGCGGATGACGGAGCGGGACAGACGCTGAACATCAACGCCGATCACGCGGCGGGCTACATTGCCGCCGCTTTGAAGGCTGACGAGTTGCTGTTGCTGACCGATGTGGCCGGTGTGATGGAAGATCCAGGCCAACCCGACAGCCTGCTTAACCGCATGAACGCGGCCAGTGCTCGTGATATGCTTGCGACCGGTAAGGCCGACAAGGGGATGATACCGAAACTGGAAGCCTGCCTTACCGCGCTGGAGGGTGGTTGCCGGGCTGTACAGATTCTGGACGGGCGCGTTCCGTCCGCCGTGCTGAACCACTTGCTGGGTGATGAACCGACGGGAACATCCGTCACGCTGGAGTAAAGATGCCGGAACTGCCTGAAGTCGAAGGAATGAAACAGCGCCTGAACAAGATGGTTACCGGGCGCCTGATTAGCGATGTGCGCGACATTTCGGGTACAGCCACGCGTTCGACGGATGGAACACCGTTCCGCGATGCCGTCGTCGGCCTCGGTATCACGGGATTCGACCGGCGGGCGAAGAATCTGCTCATATCCCTCTCGAACGGCGACGGTATCGTGATGCACTTTATGCGCGAGGGCATGCTGGAATACGCTCCCATCGGCGCCGAGTTGGGACCGCACACCCAGGCGGTTATGACGCTCGACAACGGACACGACCTTCGGTTGCGCGACACGATGCGGACCGCGCGCTGGACGCTCTGCCCCGGAAACGACACGTCCAAAGTGTCGACTATGCAGAAACTGGGGCTTGAGTATACGGACGCGGCGTTCACACCTGATTATCTTAAGGTAAGGCTCGATAAAAAGTCGCCGCTCAAGGCCCTGCTGGTGGACCAGTCTGTGATTGCGGGAATCGGTAATGCTTACGCTCACGAGATCGCATTCGAAGCCGGCATCAGACCGGATCGCGCGGGCAACTCGTTATCAGGCGACGAAATTGTTCGGGTTCATCGGGCAATCGGTCTTGTTTTCGACCGCGCAATCGCCGCGCGGGTGGCCTCGACGTTGAGCATCATGGGCGATGAAGGCTGGGAAGTGGCCCGCATCCACCGCCGCAAGGGCCAACCCTGCCCCGTTTGCGGCACGGCGCTACTCGGGGAAAAACTGGGCGGAAACCTGATGTACTACTGCCCGACCTGTCAGCACTGACGGGCGAAACTATACGGAGGACGGAAACGATATGCCGGAAAACGCGGCAAACGGATGGACATCGGAACAGATCATCGCGATGGACAAGGCCTATGTGATGGGCACTTACGGACGCGCGCCCGTTGCTTTCGTCCGCGGCGAGGGAATGTACCTGTGGACGGCGGAGGGTGAACGTTTCCTGGATATGGTCAGCGGCGGAAGAGCCGGTTGCGGCCTCGGCCACTGCCACCCGAAGGTCACCCGGGCTATCCAGGAACAGGCGGAAACCCTGGCCTTTGTCAGCAATGATTACTACTGCCCGACCCGCGCGGAACTGGCACGACGCCTGAGCGAGCGGACGCACGGCTACAAGGTGTTTTTTACGAACAGCGGCACGGAAGCCACCGAAGGCGCCCTGAAACTCGCGCGCAAGTGGTCGAAGAAGGCCAAGGGGCCTGAAGCCGTCGAGATTCTTACGGCCTACCAATCGTTCCACGGTCGCTCCTACGGCGCGATGAGCGCCACGGGACAGGCGAAGTTTCAGGAAGGTTTCGAGCCCATTTTGCCGGGCTTCCGGTATATGCGCTTCCTGGACCGACAGACCATCGTTCAGAAAATGCCGGACGAAACGTGCGCCGTGATGCTTGAGACGATTCAAGGCGAAAGCGGCGTCAATCCGGTGACTAAGGAATACATCCAGGACGTCCGTAAACTGACCGAAGAGAAGAACATCCTCCTGATTATGGACGAGGTTCAGTGCGGTTTCGGCCGGACGGGCCGGTTCTGGTGCTACGAGCACTTTGACATCCAGCCGGACATCGTGACTCTGGCAAAGTCGCTTGGCGGCGGCCTCAGCGTTGGTGTCGTGCTTGCCCGTCCCGACGTCGCGGAAGCGTTTGGTCCCGGCACGCACGGCAGTACCTTCGGCGGGAATCCACTGGGAACCGCCGCGGCACTGGCGGCCATGAACACACTGGAAGAAGAAAATCTGATTCAAAACGCGGCGGATATGGGCGATTACTTCCGGCGCGGACTGGCAACCTTGAAGCGTAACGGAAGACCGATCCAACTGACGCGCGGCCTCGGCCTGATGATTGGCGTTCAGTTGACAGCGCCGATTGCGGCCCAGGTTGCGATGCGCTGTCTTGAGATGGGACTGCTGATTCACAACGTGGGCGACAGCGTCCTGCGGATTCTGCCTGCAATGGTTGCGAAGGCCGAACACATCGATGAAGCGCTGGGCATTCTGGACAAGAGCCTGGCAATATCAAACCCTTAAGGATTTCAAATAAAATGTGGGAAAAATTCACGGAAAGAACCAGACGAATTATATACCGGGCCCAGGAGGAGGCGCACCGGTACGGACACCCCAATGTGGGGACCGAGCACCTGCTCCTGGGTATTCTGGACGAACCCGATTCCATGGCGGCACGGGTACTGGAGACGCTGGCCGGAAGCCTGGACAGCATCCGATTGAGTACCGTCAGCGGCCTGCCCGCCGGCTCCAAAAATCCGGCCACCAAGATCGGCCGAACCCGAAGCGCCCGCCGCGTGCTGGAACTGGCCGAGGACGAAGCAACACAGCAAGGTGCCGATCATATTGCCAGCGGGCACCTGCTGGTCGGCCTGGTGCGGTGCCGGGAAGGCGGAGCCGCTCATATCCTTGAGAACTGCTCGGTGGTTCTGCCGGCCGTGCGCGCCGAGATTACGGCGGAACTGACCGGCCAGAACGGCTCCAACCGCGGAGAAGACGCCCGCCTGGACGAACACTCCACGCTGAAGTCATTACCGCCTCTTGTTCGAAGCGCGCTGGGCCACACGTGGCGCCATATGTCGTACCGCTCCCGAAGGGCTATCGAAGCCGCCTTGAGCGAAGCCGCGCAACGAGGCGACACACTGGTCACCCCGGACTATCTGGTCCTGGGCGCTCTGAAGGATTCCGACAGCGCCGTTGCGCGCGTTTTCCGCCGAATGGAAGTCGATGTCAAAGCACTTGTCGATGACATCAAGGCTTCCCTGAAAAGTCACGGCGAACCGCGCAAGGTCGACCGGCATATGGAACTGCGCGCCACCACATGCGCCGCGATATCAGACGCCGAAATGGCCGCGCGCGTCGACGGCACCGGAGTGATCGGAACGGCGCATCTCGTGATGGGCGTGCTGACACTCAAGGACTCCAACGCCGCCGCCGTACTGAAAAAGCACCAGGTTAATCTCGCGACCCTGCGCTCTCTGTACATCGAATTGCACGAGAACGACAGCAAGGCATCGGCGGATCCCGACCAGTTGTCCAAACTCACGCTTTCGCAGATGATCTCGCGAAGCCGCCTGAAGGGCAAGCACCTTTTGCGCATCAGCGACCTGACGCCGGCAGACGTCGCTCTCGTGTTCGCCGTAACCGACAAACTGAAAAGCCGCAAGGGACGCGGCGGAGCGGACGAAGCCTCTGCCCTGCACCGCGGCAAGACACTGGCGCTTGTTTTCCAGAAACCGTCGCTCAGAACGCGCGTGACATTCGAAATCGGTATGAACCAGTTGGGCGGCCATGCCCTTCACCTTGGCCCGGACGAAATCGGCGTCGGCGAGCGCGAATCCCCGGCGGATGTCGCCCGCAACCTGGAACGCTGGGTGCACGGCATCGTTGCGCGGACCTTCAAACATTCCTTGGTTGAGGAACTCGCCGCCAATTCCACCATACCGGTCATCAACGGCCTCAGCGACCTGGAGCATCCGTGCCAGGCTCTGGCGGACCTGTACACCCTGCGCGAACGCAAAGGCGCCGTCAAGGGACTGACGCTGATGTACATCGGAGACGGCAACAACGTGTGCCGCTCGCTCATGGAACTCTGCGCGCTCACCGGAACGAATCTTCGCATCGCCTCTCCGGAAGGCTACGAGCCCGACGCAACAGCCGTGGCGGCTTTGAAACCGGTGTTTGAGGCGGCAGGCGCCGAGCTATGGGTGGGCCGCGATCCCATCGAGGCCGCCAAGGGCTCCGATGCGGTTTACACCGATGTCTGGACCAGCATGGGCCAGGAAGAGGAAGCCGCAATTCGCCATGCGGCCTTCCAGCCGTACCAGTTGAACATGAAGGTCGTCAACGCGGCGAATCCGGAAGCCATTGTCCTTCACTGCCAGCCGGCGCACCGTGAAGAGGAGATTACCTCCGAGGCGATGGACTGCCCGACCAGCGCGATCTTCGACCAGGCCGAGAACCGCATGCACGTTCAAAAAGCGCTGATGGCGCTTATGCTGTAATCTATCCAGCCGATGACGGGTCGAGACGATACGTCGGAAATCATCCTGCGGCGGGCGACGTGGGCCGATGCCTACGCCATGATCGCCGTCACGCGCGCCGCGTTCAGCGTGTATGAAGGTTTCGATCCGCCGTTCGTCGCGCTTACGGAGACCGAGCAGGATGTCCGGTTGCAGATGTACCTCGGCGGCGCCGTGGTCGCCGTCAAGGGTTCAACCGTGGTCGGAGCGGCCCGGTACAAAGCCCTGGGAGACGGGCGTCTGCTGTTTTACCGGCTCGCCGTGCACCCGGACTGGCAGAGGCGCGGACTGGCGGCCCGGTTGCTGAACTGGACCGACAGCGCCGCCATCCGGCTTCATTGCGACGAGGTGATTTTGTACGTGCGGAAGCAGTTTGACCGTCATATTGCCCTTTACGAACGGTGCGGATTCCGTATCATCACGGACGATACACCAACCATAAACTACAACGTTTACGTCGCGATGGCGCGACCCGTAATCAAAGAGAGGAACCACCATTGAACCAGGTTGTACTGATTTACTCCGGCGGACTGGACACATCCGTCTGTATCCCGATGATGACCGAGGACTACGGTTTTGATCACATCGTCACCGTGACTGTCGATGTCGGCCAGCCGGAAGAAGACATCACGATGGCCGCCGAGAAGGCCGCCAGATTTGGAACCGAGCACTACACAGTGGACGCCAAGGACGAGTTCGCGCGCGACTACTGCTTCCCCGCCGTTCGCGCCAACGCAATGTACCAGGGAGGCTATCCGGTTTCCACCAGTATCGCCCGCCCCCTGATCGCCCTAAAGGCGGTTGAGGTCGCGCAGAAGGTGGGCGCCAAGGCGTTCGCCCACGGTTGCACCGGCAAGGGGAACGACCAGTTGCGCATCGAGTTCATCGTCCGCACCCTCCTGCCCGATGCCCGGATCGTCGCCCCCATGCGCGAGAAGAACATGACGCGCACCGAGGAAATCGAATACGCCCGCGTCAAGAACGTCCCGATCGGACAGAGCGCCGAGAAGATCTGGTCGATCGACGAGAACCTGTGGGGCCGCTCCATCGAGGGCGGACGCCTGGAGGAACCGGACTTCGCGCCGCCGGAGGAGATTTTCCGCTGGACTGCGGGCCCGCAGGAAGCCCCGAACACACCGGAGACCGTGGTGGTCCGCTTCGAAAACGGCAACCCCGTGGCCATCAACGGCAAGTCGATGGATCCGCTGACCCTGATTCGCGAGGCGCACAACCTGGCCGGCAAGAACGGCGTGGGACGCATCGACGTGATGGAAGACCGGATGCTGGGTCTGAAGGTCCGCGAGAACTACGAATGCCCTGCCGCAATCCTGCTTTATACGGCTCACGCGGCTCTGGAAGCCCTTGTGTTCACCAAGGACGAGCGCGACTTCAAGCGCGTGGTGGACGCCAAGTGGGCGGACCTCGCCTACGCCGGACTGTGGATTGACCCGCTGAAACACGACTTGGACGCTTTCATCGACAAGACACAGGAACGTGTAACCGGCGAGGTGATCCTGCGCCTGTTCAAAGGCGGTATCTCCGTGATCGGGCGAAGAAGCCCGTTCGCGCTTTACAATGAGGACCTGGCTTCGTTCGACAGTAAGACCTGGGACCAGCGCGATGGAGAAGCCCTGTGCAAAGCCTACGGAATGCAGGCGCGGATGGCCGCGCAGTTGAACATCGGCTGACCGGATTGCGAAAACGCATGCTGATGACCGCGGCCGCACTGGCCGCGGCCGTCTGCGTGTCCACGCCGGCGCCGGCAGTTTCGCCGGATCCGGCCCTCCCAATCCTCAAGCGTGTTGTTACCGCGGCCAACGAAAGCCGGCGGTCCGACGCCGCGTCTGCCGCGATTACGAAGGACGCAAGGGTCTTCGGATGGATTCCGGAAGAGCCCAGCATGTTCGGCGCCGTGATGCGCCCCACTCCCTGGGCAGTCGCCACGCTCAAGCCGCCCTTCACCAACACCCGCACGCGCCTCGCCGTGTTCCACACCTACCACGGACCCGAATCCGACGGCGATCACATCCACCCACTGGTGGAAACCGCGTCCGGGTGGCGGTTGATGCGCGAGATTCCCGAAACCGACACGCAAGGCTACCGGATCACCGCGCACAATCTGCGAATCCGCATTCTGCCGAAATCCAACAGCCTGCGAGCGGTTGATACTCTGGCTATCCGAAGAACCGGCGCTTCCCAACAGTGCGCCTTTGTGCGGATATCAAACGATTTCACGGTCCGCTCAATCAGAACCGCAACCGGAAAGCAGGTTCCGTTCCTTCAGGCGGGAGGCATCGTTTCGGTGCGCGTGCCGGCCGGCGATTCCGTAACCCTGACGTTCACTTACGACGGCAAGGTGTCGCACTCGATGATGAGCGACATCTCTCCCGAAGTAGCGGCGCTGAACGCATACCACTGGCCGCACCTGGGGCGCCTGCCCGCCACGACGAACACCACCGTCATTGTTCCGGCAAACTGGACCGCGATTACTCAAGGCGAACTGGTTTCGAAGACCACGCAAGGCGCGGACAGCGCCTTCGTGTACGACAACAGGATTCCGGTGAACTACCAGTCGATCTGCGCCGGACCCTACGTCGAACGTTCGATGAAGCACGGGCGGCTGACCCTGTATACATATCTTCTGAACGATCAACCGGAGTTCTCCCAGTCCCTGCTGGAAGTCCTTGCCAAGGCAATGGACTACTATGAGCAACGCTTTGGACCGTATCCCTATACCCGGTACTCCCTCGTGGACGGAGGGAAACCGCTGGGTTTCGTCGCGCTTGAGGGATACAGCATGGCCTCGTACGGTTCGGTTCTGCTGACCCCGGCGATCATCGCGCACGAGTTGTCGCACACATGGTGGGGCGGCGTCGCCCCGAACACCTATCTACGCTCGTGGTGGAATGAAGCCTTCGCCAGCTACTCGGACGATTCATTCTCCCGCTTCCGCAACGGAATCACAACGCCGCATCCGTCCGACCGGCGCTGGTGGCCGTTAACCAGTTCCGTGTCGGATTACCCGCTGTCGGAGGCGAGGCACTACGCAACGGACATCAACGGTCTTGCCTACCAGAAGGGTATGGTGGTTCTTCGTCTGCTCGAACTTCGCCTTGGGGCGGACAAGTTTGATGAGAGCGCCCGCGAGTTCCTGCAAACAGCCCGCAACCAGCCAGATCCCGGCTGGAAGGAATTCCAGAAGGCTGTTGAGAAGATAACAGGCGAGAACTGGGACTGGTTCTTCCGCCAGTGGGTGGAACGCGCAGGCTGGCCCGAACTGCGCTTGAGGCAGGCTCGCGTGACGGGCGACGCGGCGAACGGCTTCACGGTTACGGCACGCCTCGGACAAACGGCGCCGTATTACAGGCTGGAGGTTCCGGTCCGTCTCGTCACGGACGGACCGCCGGTTGATGTGATCATACCATTGACCGGCGGAACCGCGCCGGTTTCGTTCGAAACCAGGGACAAACCCCTCCGCATCGTTGTGGATCCCGAGTTCACCATTCCGCGCGACCTGGGTCAAAACGACACCGATCGGGGCGACGCCGTTCTCATAAAACAGTAATCCAAGGAGACAACTATGGCATCGAAGATGTGGGGTGGGCGCTTCCAGGGAGGCGCGGATACACTTGCCCTTCAGTACGGCGCAAGCCTGCCGTTTGACCGCCGTCTGACGATATACGAACTTACCGCCAGCACAGCGCACGTTCAGATGCTCGGCGAGCAGGGCATACTGGAAGAGCGCGAGGTGGCCGAAATTGTGGACGCGCTCGGGCGCCTGGGCGTGGAGTATGCCGACGGACGATTCCCGAAGGAGCCGGCAGAGGATATCCATACAGCCGTCGAGAACTACCTGACGAAACTAATTGGCCCTGTCGCCGGCAAGTTGCACACAGCCCGAAGCCGGAACGACCAGGCGGCAACGGATCTGCACCTCTATGTCCTGGATTACGGCACCCGAATCGGACACACGATTCGCGACTTGCAGGGTGCGCTGGTCGAACTTGCGGAACAACACGTCGATACCATCATGCCCGGCTTCACGCACCTGCAACCCGCCCAGCCCGTCAGCCTCGCGCACCATCTGCTGGCCTACTTCTGGATGATGGAACGCGACGCGGGACGCCTGCATGACTGCCTGAACCGGTCTGCCCAATGCCCGCTGGGCGCCGCCGCGCTGGCCGGCACTTCGTTCCCGATCGACCGCCAGGCCGTGTCCGACGAGCTCGGATTCGATGCTCCCTACCCTAACAGCCTCGATGCCGTCAGCGACCGCGATTTTGCCGTGGAACTCGTTTCCTTCGCTTCGATCTGCATGGCCCACCTGTCGCGCCTGTGCGAAGAGATGATCATCTGGTCCTCGCCGCAGTTCGGTTTCATGGAAATCGCCGACGCCTACGCGACCGGTAGCAGTATCATGCCGCAGAAGAAGAATCCCGACCTTTGCGAATTGATTCGCGGCAAGACGGGACGCGTGTACGGCGACCTTCAGGGCCTGTTGACGATGTTGAAGGGCACGCCGCTGGCCTACAACAAGGACTTCCAGGAGGACAAGGAAGCCGTTTTCGATGCCGTGGACACGCTTCTCCCGGCGCTGACCCTGATGGAATCCATGCTCCGCACCGCTACATGGAAGCCGGAACGGATGCGCGAGGCCGCGGAACTTGGCTTTCCCACGGCCACGGACGTCGCCGATCACCTCGCGTCGCGCGGCCTGCCGTTCCGCGAGGCGCATGAAATCGTAGGCAAGCTTGTGCGTCTGTGCATCGAGCGAAACTGCGCTCTATCCGAGATCAGCGCAACGGAACTGAGGGGCTTCTCCGGCTACTTTGACGCGGATTACACGGCGCCTTCGGTTGATGAAAGCCTGGCCGCGCGGACCAGTTACGGAGGAGCCGCGCCCAGCGCCGTCCAAGCGCAGTTGGAGGAGGCAAAAGCAATCGTTAAGGCGGCTGAAGAAGCGGCGACCGAACCGGACGAATCCTGATGCTCCGCTGACTCTGTCCCGAACGGGAAAAGTCACCGTGAATCCACTTCTGGAACTGACAGGCATCACGAAGCGGTTCGGCGAGGTCGTCGCTCTTGAGGGCGTATCTCTCCGCATCTCACCCGGGCGAATCATCGCGCTACTCGGCGAGAACGGGGCCGGCAAATCCACGCTGATGCGCATTTGCGACGGTCTTCTGCGCCCGGACGCAGGAGAGATTGCCTGGGACGGTCAGCCCGTGCATCTGACCGGTCCCGCCGTCGCGCGAAGCCTCGGCATCGGCATGGTTCACCAGCACTTCACGCTTGTTCCGGCGATGACCGTCGCCGAGAACCTGGCGCTGGCCGCTCCTCCGAGAGGCGTCCAATCGCCGTCAGCGCTCGTACGATCCGCCAATGCATTGATGGAACGCACCGGTCTCAAGGTGGATCCTTGTGCCCTGGCTGGCGATCTACCGGTCGGTCTTCAACAGCGTGTCGAGATTCTGAAAGCTCTCAGCGCTCCGGTGCGTCTGCTGATACTGGACGAACCGACAGCCGTCCTCACTCCCCGGGAGACGACCGAACTGTTCAACATTCTTCGTCAACTGAGAGACGACGGCGCTTCCATCGTCCTCATCACACACAAACTTCCGGAAGCGCTGGCAATTGCGCAGGAAGTGGTGGTACTGCGGCACGGGCGCGTCGTGCTCGATGCCAACCGAGAGGAGGTCAACGCGGAGGCCTTGTCAACCGCGATGGTCGGACGTACGCTGGAACAACCGGAAGCTTTGATTCCACTGGAGACGGGCGAGATCATCGTATCCAGCCCTCTGCTGGCTTGTCCGGGCCAGGAGACGGGTGTCATCCGAGCCGGTGAAGTCCTCGGTGTCGCGGGCGTGGACGGAAACGGGCAGTCGGAGCTTGCCGAATCGATGATTGGATTGCGCAACGCGCCGGTGACCGTGTACACGGGAGCATCATTGAGCCCGGCGGACGAATGGCCCATCGCCGAACGGATCGCCTGGGGAATGGCTCACATCCCGGACGACCGCCACACAACGGGACTGGCGCTTCAGGCGTCGGTTCGCGACAACCTGTTTCTGGCCGGAGATACATTGCCGCGCTTCGGCGTGTTCATCGACCGCAAACGTGCCGAATCAACGGCTCGCGACCTTGTTGACCGGTACGACGTGAGGACATCGGGAATGAGCGCTCCGGTGTCGGAACTGTCGGGTGGAAATCAGCAGAAACTCATTGTCGCGCGCGAGATGAACCGCGAACCGAAACTCCTCGTTGCCGTCAATCCGACACGCGGCCTCGATATCGGCGCCACCGGGTATGTTCATCAGACCATAAAGGCGCACCGGGAACGCGGCGGCGCCACTCTGCTCATCTCCAACGAACTAGAGGAATTGCTGGGTTTGAGCGACCGGATCGCCGTTCTGTACGCCGGACGTTTCATCGGCGAGGTCCTTCCCGGCGCTCCTGAAGCTCGCGAGAGAATCGGGCGAATGATGACCGGCACGGAGTCGGAAGCGTGAAACAACGGCTGACGCCATTGGCTATCGGCGTTCTCGCCCCTGTTGCGCTGGCTCTGCTGATCGGGGCTGTGGTCATTGCGCTGACGGGAGGTAACGTTTCCACGGCATACTCAGCCTTATGGACAGGCGCGTTCGGGGAAGCCTACCAGCGGTCCGAGACGATCGTGCGGGCCGTGCCGCTCCTGTTCACCGGCCTGGCCGTGGCGGTGGCTTTCCGCGCCGGTATCTGGAACATCGGCGCCGAGGGCCAGTTGCTGGTCGGCGCGCTTGCGGTTGCGGCGGTGGCGAGGGTTGGAGAGACGTGGCCGGCTTGGGCATTGATTCCTCTGTGTCTGACCGCCGCCGTGGTTTCAGGTTCGCTGTGGTCGGCAATCGCCGCTTTCTTAAAAATTCGGCGCCAGGTTCCGGAGGTGATATCAACAATCATGCTCAATTTCCTGGCTATCAACCTCGTCGGAGCGTTGATCCACGGGCCGATGATGAAGAAGTCCGGATATTATCCCGAAACGGAACCGCTTCCCCTGGCCGCCGTATTGCCGAGGCTCTTTCCGCCCAACCGGATCCACGCCGGTGTGCTCATTGCGGTACTCGCGGCTGTTCTGGCGGGCGTATGGCTGTTCCGCACGGTTCACGGGTATCGGGTCCGAATGGTCGGCATCAACGCGCAGGCGGCGCGTTCGGCCGGCTTCCCGACAACGCGCATCGTGTGGCAGGTGTTTCTACTCAGTGGAGCGCTTGCCGGTTTGTGCGGTGGCGTGGAACTGATGAGCGTTACCAACACCCTGTCCCCAAGTTTTTCGCCCGGTTGGGGATACACCGCCATCGCCGTGGCACTGCTCGGCGGCCTTCAGCCGGCAGGCGTGGCGCTGGCGGCACTGCTTTTCGGCGCCTTGGACGCCGGCGCGGCGGCCATGGAAAGCCAGGCAGGCGTGTCACACGTGGTGGTGGAAGTGATTCAGGGCGTTATCATATTGGCAGTGGCAATCCGCGCCGCCCTCGCCTGGCGCGCCGCACCGGAGACATAGCGTGGACTTTCTGCACGGCGCCGTGGCTTTGGCTGTTCCCTTGATTCTTGCCGCCCTGGGCGAGTTGATTTCCGAACGCGCCGGCGTCCTGAACATCGGCCTGGAGGGACTGATGCTGGTCGGCGCCTTCGCCGCCTTCGCGGTGACACACGCCACGGGCTCGCCCGGTATCGGACTGACCGCCGCCGCTCTTTGCGGAATGGCCCTCGCCGCCTTGTTTGCCCTGTTGACCGTTTTTGTGAAGGCCGACCAGGTGATTGTCGGAACCGGATTGAATTTGATTGGCCTGGGTCTGACGGGCACGATCTACCGCGGATTGTTCGGCATTTCGTCCGCGGCCCTCACCGTCACACCGCTGGCTTCCGTACAATGGCCTCTGCTGGGATCCATTCCGGTGCTGGGTCCGCTGGTCTTCCAACAGAATCTGCTGGTCCCGTTGTCGGTTGTGGCGGCGGCCGCCGTCTGGTGGTACCTGTATCGAACGCGCCCGGGACTGGCACTCCGCGCTTGCGGCGAGAAACCGGAATCGGCGGACACGGCCGGGTACAGCGTTTCGCGTATCCGTTTCCTGGCCGTGGTTGCCGGAGGAGCGCTGACCGGGGTCGGCGGCGGATACCTTTCGGTGGCGCAGGGCAACACGTTTGTGGAAGGAATGACGAACGGCCGCGGCTTCATCGCCCTGGCACTTGTTATCTTCGGGCGCTGGAATCCGTGGGGTGTACTGGGCGCCGCCCTGTTCTTCGGAATGGCGGAACAGGCACGTTACACACTGCCGGGTCTTGGCTACGACCTGTCGCCGCAGGTTATTGCCATGGCGCCTTACCTGGCCACGCTCTTGGCGCTGGGCCTGTTCCGGCGGCGAACCGGCGGCCCCGCGGCGCTGGCAGTACCCTATCGCAGACACTAAGGAGAGTTCTAGCAGATGAGCATATCAATATCCGTAGCGTGGGATTCCGCCGCCAAACGGTACCGGGGCCTATTGGGCCACAATCCGGGCGACCGGCTGACAAGGTCCGAAGACGTGGCCCGAGCCGTCGAGGAACTGGCCAAAGCCCACTCCGGTGCTTGCCGGTTGACCGAATACGGGAAAACATATGAGGGTCGTCCTCTCCAGTTGCTCACGTTCGCCTCCCCTGCCAACTTGAAACGTCTGGACGATATCAAGGCCCGCACCCGCGCCCTGGCTGAGGATCCCGAAAACGCGGAGATCGGCGATCTGCCCGCCACGGTATGGATCATCGCCAATGTTCACGGCGATGAACACTCCACCGCCGATGCCGCGCTTATGCTTGCGTGTCACCTTGCCGGGGGCGATTCCTGCCTGGAGAACGCAGTGGTCTGCATTGATCCCTTGCAGAATCCCGACGGCCGCGCCCGTTCCGTGAACGCCTATTACTCCCTGTTTGGCCTCTCCGCACGCCGCGATCCGCAGGCCGCCGAACACAGCGACCCGTGGCCCGGCGGTCGCGGAAACCACTACCTGTTTGATCTCAACCGCGACTGGTTTCCGATGACACAGCCCGAATCCCAGGCGCGGGTCCGTGCCTTCCTGGAATGGCGTCCCCAGTTGCTCGCGGACCTGCACGAAATGTGGTCGGATTCGCATTTCTTCTTCCCACCGCCCGCGCAACCGCTGAATCCGAATTACGGCGCACACATCACGAAATGGTGGTCCGTGCTCGGGCGCGAACTGGCACGCACATTCGACGAACAGGGTTGGATGTATTGGACCGGTGAAGTGTTCGACGCCTTCTACCCCGGCTACGGAGAAGCGTTTCCCTGCATCCACGGGTGCGCCGGCATGACGTTCGAACAAGCCGGCGTTGCGGGCATCGAGGTCGAACGGCGCGACGGGTCTCTGCTGACCTTCGAGGACGCCGTGCGCCATCACTTCGGCGCGGCGCTGACCGTTTGTCGGACCGCCGCCGAACGCCGCGAGGAACTGCTGACCGAATTCCGAAACCAGTTCAGCGAAGCTTCACCCGACGACGAGACGGCGTTCATCTTCGAGCACAGAAGCGCGCTGACCGAACGCATCGCGATGATGCTGGAGCGGGCCGGAATTCCCGTCCGGCATTTGATTAGGCAGACTGCGATGGAAGTTACACCCTACGCGGGCGGGGACAAGAGTACCGTGCGCCTGCCTGCCGGAACGATGGTCGTTCCCGCAACCGGGCCGACCGCGAAAACCGTGCGCGCCCTGCTGGAACGTGAAACGCACATTGATCAGGACTTCCTCAACGAGCAGATCCGACGCCGGGAGGAAAATGCGAGTTCCAGATTCTACGATCATACCGTGTGGAGCATTCCCGTGGCGCTCGGACTGAGCCCCTGGACAACCTCGGCAAAAGGCTTGCCGCTGTCACCCCGTACGGCGCCCAAACACGTCCCCGTAGAAGAACCGGAATACGGATTCCTCATTCCAGCTGAAGGCCTCGACACCCACGCTTCGCTATGCCGCATGCTGAACGCGGGACTTCGTCCGCGCGTATCCTTGGACTACTTCGGGATTGGAGGGGCGGATTATGGCAGAGGCACAATCGTCGTCCGGAAGGCCGACCACGCGGGCGACTGGAAATCCGTCTGCAAGGCTGTTCATTCATCTTGCGCGGAAACCTTTGTCCGGCCTGCCCCGCTGGCGAACGGGTGGACCGACGCCGGCCTTTCCCTCGGCAGTGACGAAATTGCCCATATCCCGGAGCCGAAAGTGGCCGTGCTTTACGACAGGCCCGCGTCCGGGCTCAGTTACGGCTGGATCGCCTGGTTGTTCGAGCAGAGACTGAAACTTCCCTTCACACCGCTCCGCTCCCGCGCCGTCGAACGCGGAGATCTCAGAATGTATGAAACCATCGTCCTTCCCAACGGTTCCGCCGAGGACTACTCGGCGCTCAGCGAGAATTTCTGGAAGCGACTGGATGCCTGGCTCCGCACGGGCGGCACGCTTATCACCATCGGCGGCGCATCGGCGCACATCGCATCCAAGGGCAAGGAGTGGACCACGTGCCAGATTGTGAAGGACCTGGGCGCTGAATCCCAGACTGCCGCCGATGAGCCCGTCCCGCTCGAACGGAGGCCGGAACGCGTGAACGGCGCCGCTCTGCGCATCCTGCTGGACCGGCACCATTGTTCCTCGATGGGATTCAACCTTGAAAGCATCACCGTCTTCAATACCGATCTTCTTCTGACCCCCTCCATCGAAGGCCGCAACGGCGCGGTTTTCGCACCGGAGGACCGCCTCGTGGCCGCCGGCTTTGTGTGGGAGCGTATGAAAAAAGCGCTACCGGGCAAGGCTTATCTCGTGGAGGAATCCCACGGAGAAGGCCGTATCATTCTCTTTGCCGACGATCCCAACCAGCGCGGTTACTGGGAGGTGTCGGCCCGCTTGTTCGCGAACTCCGTGTTGTTCTCGCGTGTTGAATCGCGGTAACAACCATACCGCAAAGGAGAACTGACTTGCGTAACTTCCACATTCTGGCGGGAACGTTGACCGCCATTTTGCTGACCGGGTGTCTGCCTCTCGGAGCGGCGCCCGTCACACCCGCGAAGAAGGTCGCGCCAAAGCCGGCCATCGTCGTCAAGGTTCTGGCGCTCAGTTTCGATCCGGTTATCCCGGAGGAGGGCGGCAAACGTCTGACCGAGGTCTGCGGATGGAACAATCCGCGCAAACTGGCCGATGGTTACATCAACGACCTCAAGAAGGCCACCAACGGTTTGATCCAGTACAAAATCGTGCAGTGGAAGGACATCAAGGACTTCCACACCAAAATCGACGGTTTTAAGTATACGCCCGAGCAGTACATGAAGTGCCGGCGCGAGGGCAAGGGCTGGCACAATCCGGACACGGCTGACTACGTGAAAACCTTCAAGGACCACGACGTGATCCGGCGCATCGACAAGGGCGAGATCGACGAGGTGTGGTTCCTGGGCGGCCCGTACTTCGGGTACAACGAATCCGCCATGGCCGGCCCTGGTGCCTTCTATATCAACGGCGAGGTGTACGACAAGGTCAAGAGCAAGCGCGCCTTCGCCATCATGGGCTTCAATTACGAGCGCGGCGTAGCCGAGATGTTGCACGACCTGTGCCACCGCACCGAAAGCACGATGTCCCGCGTCTACGGGGGATGGCGTGTGGAGGAACTGACCACCAACTGGGCCAGGTTCGCCGCCAATGACATCCAGTCGAACGGCGTAGCGGCCGTCGGCACGTGCCATTACCCGCCGAACGCAGAGGACGGATACGACTACTCCAATCCCCGCACGGTCCAGAGCACGGCGGACGACTGGCTGAAGTACCCGAAACTCACCGGCGAGAAGAAGCCCGTCAACCGCGAGTCCTGGGGCGGCCCAGACTACCACCGTAACTACATGAAGTGGTGGTTTGCCCGCATCCCGAACGCGCCGGGTGTGAACGCGGACGGGCGCCTCAACAACTGGTGGGAGTACATCTTCCACTTCAACAACTACGACGCGACGGGTAAACCTAAGAAGCGCTGAACTTCGGACTGCAACGGAATCCGAAAACGGGCGGCTTCCGCGTTGAAGCCGCCCATTTTCCTGATGCGACGGGACATTTGGCCGATTATGTGATAACATAGATTTCATAATCGACCGAATGCTTCTCGCGCGCAACACAGCGCGATGGTCATGTCTGTCCGACAGGAGGATCGCATGAAAGGCAGTCTTCTTCTAAGGTTCAGCCTGATAGCCGCTATTCTGTTTCTCTTCTCCCCTCCGCCTGCCCGATCGCAGGATCCGGGTATCGCGCCCGTCGAATCCGCGGGAATCGTCTACATGATCTACGCCAGCGATCCCACGCTGATTGACGGCACCTTTGACTTTCACATCCTTCCGTTTCCGTTCATGCCCGATATGATTGGATTCCTGAACGTGGTGGCAGATTTGAACGGCGATGGAATGATCATGCCGCATGAGTGGATCGTCAACAACGTGCCGTTGCGCCTCGATCAGGGAATACTGGAACAACCCATGCTGAGCGCCTGGTTCGAGATGTTGGAACCGCCTATTATGGAGAGACCTGTCACGGTCTGGTCTCGCCTCTCCGTCGACCAGGTTCACGACTTCATGCTATACCCGACCTGGACCATCTCCACGGTCATACCGACCATCGGAGTCTGGGGAGCTAACGACTTGGACGGCCAGGCCGAAAATGTCGTTCCAATCAGCGTTTCGAACACCCCGCCCAACATCACGGCGGATTCCAAGCGTACAGGGGTACCGGATATCGCTCAAAAAACAAACGAATGCGGCCCCACGTCCGCGGCCAACTCACTCCGGTGGCTCGCCAAGGAAGGCGGCTTCTCCGACAAACTCCCGGCGAATGACGACGACCTCATCAAGGAACTGATGAAGGCCATGAAGGGCTCCGACGCAAGACCATTCCCGGGTCTCTCCGGAGACCAGATGAAGGAAGGCAAGGCCAAGTACGCGAAGGAGAAAGGGCTTCCCATCACCGTCAAGGGCGGCATGAACGACCCGGCGGCCTCGGGAGGCAAGGCTTTCGACTTCATCAAGAGCGAACTGGCCGACAAGGAAGACGTTGAATTCCTGATTGGCTGGCCCGGCAAGGGCAGTCACTGGGTAACCGCACTTGGTACCGGCCAGAACGGCGACAGGCTGTTCATCGAGGTCAACGATCCGGACGACGGAAAAACCGGGGCCGTGGAATGGGAACTCAAGAAGGACGGCACGTTTGTCAAACCCAAGGGAAAAATGCTGTGGGCTGTATCAGAATCGGTAAAGAAGCCGTACACCAAACCGGACGTCGCCAAGGCCATCCGCGCTGGTGCCGGATTGGAAACCCTCAGCCCGTCGGAGAGGGACTACCTGGATCTCGAGAGCGATGGTGAATCGGCCGGTCGGGTCGATGCCGCGGATGCCGTGCGCATCGCCCGCAAGGTAGCCGGCCTGGAACCAAATCCGTAGCACCAAACTGATGCGCAAGAACAAGGGGCGGCCGTACGGCCGCCCCTTGCGTGTATCTCAACGGTTGCTTTTCTACTCGGATACGGGTTCAGACGCTACCGGCTCTGAGGTTTGTTCCGGAGCAACGCCTCTGCCGAAATGCACGTGGTTGTCCTCGTCGCACTCCACCAGAATCTGGTCTCCGTCGCCGAACCGGCCCAGCAGAACCTCCTCGGAAAGCGGATCCTCAATGAGCCGCTGAACCGCCCGCCGGATGGGCCGCGCGCCGAAGTGCGGATCGTAGCCCTCGGTGGCGATCAACTCGCGTACGGCATCGGTGATACTCAGGTGCATCCCCTGGTGCGCCAGTTGTTTCTGAACGCGTCCAACGTGCAGATCGACAATCTGGTGGATTTCTTCCCGCGTCAACTGGTGGAAAACGATTACTTCGTCCACACGGTTGAGGAACTCGGGCCGGAATGTCCGCTTCAATTCGTCCATCACGCGGTTCTTCATACTCTCGTAGTGCTTCTCATCGTCGCCTTCCGGGGTGCGGGTTCCGCGGAAGCCCATCGAGCGCGAATCCACGATCTCCTGCGCACCGACGTTGCTGGTCATAATCAGCACCACATTCTTGAAGTCCACCGACCGTCCCTGGCTGTCGGTCAGGCGGCCGTCTTCCATTATCTGGAGGAGAATGTTGAATACGTCCGGGTGCGCCTTCTCGATTTCATCCAGCAGGACAACGCTGTACGGATTCCTGCGAACGGCTTCCGTCAACTGGCCGCCTTCATCGTATCCGACGTAGCCCGGAGGCGCCCCGACCAGCCGGCTGACTGAGAACCGCTCCATGTACTCGCTCATGTCGATGCGGATCAGCTTGTCCTCGGAGTCGAACAGGAAGGCCGCCAGTGTGCGTGCCAGTTCCGTTTTCCCGACACCGGTAGGACCGAGGAACACGAAGCTTCCGATAGGACGCTTCGGGTCCTTCAGGCCGCTTCGGCTTCTCCGGACGGCCTTTGAAAGCGACACGATGGCATCGTGCTGACCGATGACGCGCTCGTGCAGGGAGTCCTCCATGCGGAGCAGTTTCGTCATCTCGGTTTCGACGAGTCGCGTGACCGGAATGCCTGTCCACGACTGCACGATGTGCGCGATTTCGTCTTCTCCCACTATGCTGGACGCGTTTTGTCGGCGTTCCTTCCACTCGTTTTCGAGGCGGGCGATTGTCTCCGTCAGTTCCAGTTCTCGCGCCCGGCTCTCGGCATCGGCGTCGTAGTCGGGCGGTCCCTGCTGATTCTGGCGGTTCTTGCGAATGGTGTCCAGTTCCAGTTTGGCGGCGCGCATATCGGCGGGAGGCATGGCCGTTTGGAGCCTGACGCGGCTGGCCGCTTCGTCGATCAGGTCGATCGCCTTGTCCGGCAGGAAGCGGTCCGCGATGTAGCGGTCGCTCAACCGCGCCGCCGCAACCAATGCCTCGTCATTGATTTCGACCTTATGGTGCTGTTCATACCGGTCTTTGATGCCGCGCAGGATATCGATGGTCTCCTCGATGGAAGGCTCCTTGATCTGCACCGGCTGGAAGCGCCGCTCCAGTGCCGCGTCGCGCTCGATATACTTGCGGTACTCGTCCATCGTGGTGGCGCCGATGCACTGCATCTCGCCCCGTGCCAGCGCCGGCTTCATGATGTTGCTTGCGTCAATGGCTCCTTCCGCCGCGCCCGCACCGACCAGTGTGTGCAGTTCGTCCACGAAAAGGATCACCTCGCCGTTGGCCCGGCGCACCTCTTCCATCACGCGCTTCATGCGCTCTTCGAACTCGCCGCGGTACTTGGTACCCGCCACCAGGCCGGCCAGATCCAGGCTCACAATCCGGCGGTCCTTCAGAGGTTCCGGGATATCCTGGGTAACGATGCGTTGCGCGAGGCCTTCCGCGATGGAAGTCTTGCCCACGCCCGGCTCGCCGATGAGAACGGGATTGTTTTTCGTCCTGCGGCACAGTATCTGAATCACGCGCTCGATTTCTTCCGAACGACCCACCACGGGATCCAGTTTTCCTGTGCGGGCCATCTCGGTGAGGTCGCGGCCGAATTCGTCCAGCGTCGGGGTTCGGCTTCGCGATTTGGCGGACGGAGTCACGCCGTCGGCATCCTGGAGGGCCAGCACCTCGCGGCGCGTACGTTCCAGGTCGACGCCCAGCTTATCGAGGACGCGACCGGCGATACCATCCGATTCGCGCACCAGGCCAAGCAGAAGGTGCTCGGTTCCGATGTAATTGGAATTCAGCTGGCGCGCTTCCTCGTAAGCCAGGTCGATGACCCGCTTGGCGCGCGGCGTCAACTGCATTTCCTGGCCGAGGCGGCCGTCACCGCGGGCCACCTGACGCTCGATTTCCTGGCGAACGCGGCCCAGATTGACGTTGAGGCGCTCCAGAATACGAGCGGCAACCGAATCACTTTCGCGCACAAGACCCAACAGAAGGTGCTCCGTCCCGACGTAATTCTCGCCGAGCCGGGCCGCCTCCTCCTGCGCGAAAAAAATCACGCGTCTCGTTCGTTCCGTAAACCGTTGCCACATACCTCGTTATATCCTTTCGGGCTATAAAGCCCGTATCACTATTTCCTGTCGTCGTTTGTCCGCAGTCACTCACACTCTTATTATATGGGACATCGGTAGCCGGCGGAGCGGTTCCCGTTTTCAACGCTCACCTGCCGCCGGCCGTTTGCAGGCACTCGCGTATCCAGGTGGCGCGAACACGCTCCCTTTCAGGGACGTCCAGTGTCTGGCCTGCTCCCGAGTCCAGTGCCGCGGGCCTCACTGATAAAAACAACTGAAGTGGCACACGGGATTCCACAAAGTCGTTCAATCCAGCGTCGATTCCGAGCTTAAGGTACGACAAAAGGTCCAGCGCTTCCCGGGTGCTCATCCTCAGGGCGTGGCGCAGAATTCCGTACGATCGGGCCGCCTTGTCCGCCACACCGTCGCGATCGGTGCTCAGCAGTTCGCCGCGGGCCTCACGCTCCGCCTTGACCAGAAACCGCACCGTTGAGTCAACGCGTGTCAGGATATCGTCCTCGGAGGGACCGAGCGCAAACCGGTTGGACACCTGGTAAATGTGGCCGGCGCTGTCCGACCCTTCCCCGTAAAGCCCGCGCACGGCTACGCCGAGGTTGGTTGCCGCTCGCAGGATGTCGTTGCACCTTCCAATCCACGTAAGCGCCGGCAGATGCACCATCGCCGAGGCCCGCAGTCCGGTGCCCAAGTTGGCCAAGTGCGTGGTCAGATAACCGAATCTCGGCGAAAATGACCAACGAAGCGAGCGGGACAGCCAGTCGTCCAGCCCGTCCACTATCTCCCACGCTTCGCGAAGGTTGCGCCCCGGCAGGAAGCACTGCAAGCGGACATGGTCTTCCTCATTTATCATCACGGCTATGGTACCCGTTGGGCTGAGAACGGCGTACCGCGCGGCCGGTTCCAGGATCAGGCTCGCGCTGACCAGATGCCGTTCCACGAGCACCGCGCGGGCGACCTCATCGAGGGCGTTGATGTCGAAAAGGACGAAGTCCCTGAAATCGTCCGACTCCCGAAACGGTTGAAGGCACATCACCGCCACGCGTTCCAAATCCCCGGTGTCGGCGTGGTACGGAAATGGCGCGACATCGAGGTTCCTGGCCAGGCGTATGCGCGTGCTGAGGACCACGTCACCGTCCTCACCGCGCCGCCCCGACCACAACGGAATCAGGTTCAACGAATTCTGATCGGCTGTTTTCATCGGGTGGGTGAAGGCGTGTCCGGCGTACCCCGACCGTTTCGCCAGTTACCGGGTTGTTTTCCCGTATGCCGCGGCCTGGGTATGGTCTGCTGTAATAGATCGCCAATCAATGCCTCGAACTCGCCGTAACAGATGGGGCACCCGACACGCCCAAGTCGAACGACCTGTTCCATGTCGAAGCCGCACCGCGAACACAGCAGTTTCTCCTTCTTGTCCCGATTCAACATGGCCGCGGCGAGGTTGCCGGCGCCTGACGCCCAGTTCGCGCGCTCCGCTTCCCACTCCGCGGCGCAATCCGCGCACAAGCGAACCTTCTGCTCCTGGGCGCTCAAAGAGATATCGGCCACCGCCGGGCGGTGGCCGCATCTTTCACACCACGTTACCGAGTACGTTGATTCCATCCGGTGAACGCTGATACCCTGTCAGTCCTCGATCGAAACGCCGTCGCTGGCGGTTCGTGCGCGGAACATCCTGATCAGTTTGTTGGTAATCGGGCCGGGCTTGCCGTTGCCGATCTTGCGGTCGTCCAGGCGCACCATCGGGATCATTTCTGCGGCGGTACCGGTCAGGAACGCTTCATCCGCTGTATAGAGGTCGAACAGGGTCAGGTTGCGTTCCTCCACACCGTACCCGGCGGCCGTGGCGATCTCCATCACGGCGGCTCTTGTGATGCCTTCCAGGATACCCGCACTGCCCGGAGGCGTCAGCAGTTTGCCGCCGACCACAATAAACACGTTGTCGCCGGTCGCTTCGGCCACACACCCGGCGCTGTTCAACATCAGGCCCTCGCCGGCGCCCATCCGGTTCGCCTCGAACTTCGCCATGATGTTGTTCAGGTACTTGCCGGTGGACTTCACGCGCACTTCCCAGGCATCCGCCGTCGGAATTCGCGTCGAAACCGTCACCACGTTCAATCCCTTCTCGTACATCTCCTCGGGATACAACGAAAGTTTGCTGGGCATGATTGCCACGGTGGGATTTGAGACTCCGCGCGGATCCAAACCAAGGCCCAGGCCGCGAGACACCGTGACCCGGATATAGGCGTCGGTCAGGTGGTTCCGGCGAAGGATCATTCGAATCGTGTCGCGCATCTCCTGCGGTGTCATCGGAAGGTCCACCAGGATGACCTTCAGCGACTTGTAGAGGCGCGCAACGTGCTCGTCCAGTTTCCACACACGTCCGCCGTATGCCCGGATCCCCTCGAAAACGCCGTCTCCGTAAAGAAAACCGTGGTCTATGACACTCAGTTTGGCTTCATGCGCGTGAACGACCTCGCCGTTCAGATACATCAAAGGAGCAGGTGGTACCTGCGGTTCATCGATGTCGATCAGTTTCTTTGTTCTTGCCATTCCCTGTTTTTCTCTTTCCTTTCACCCGGAAGGGCAGGCTCAGGCCCACCACATCTCGCCCGGCGTTTCCTGAAACACGATGCTCTTCAGGAACTCAACCGCGCGCTCAAAACCTTCGTTGACCGACATCAGGCTGTCTTCATGTTCAATGCTGATCACCCAGTCATAACCCACCATCCGCAGGTTGCTGATGAGATCGCGCCAGGCGGACGCATCGTGCCCGTAGCCAACAGTGCGGAATATCCACGAACGATGAAGCTCGTCGCTGTAAGGCTTCGTGTCCAGCACACCGTTCACAGCGGTGTTCGCGGAATCAATCCTGCAGTCCTTGGCGTGGAAGTGATACAGACACGGAGCAAGAGCCCGAATGGCCGCTACCGGATCGATGCCCTGCCACCAGAAATGGCTGGGGTCGAAGTTGGCTCCCACGTTTGAACCGGCCGCCTTGTGCAACCTCAGCATCGTCTCGGGATTGTAAACCACAAATCCCGGATGCATCTCCAGACAGGCTTTCACATTGTGCTCTGTCAGGAACGCGTTGGCGCTTTTCCAGTACGGTATCACCTTCTCGTTCCACTGCCAGTCCAGAATCTCGGTGAAGTCCGGAGGCCAGGGACACGTCACCCAGTTCGGACGCGCAGAGGCATCCGAATCGCCGGGACAGCCGCTGAAGCAATTAACCCGTTCAACACCGACCAGGGAGGCCAGTCGAACCGTGTCCTCGAAGACCTTTCTGTCGCGCGCGGCAAAGTCCGTGTCGGGATGAAGGGGATTTCCGTGGCACGAGAAAGAATCGAGTATCAAACCCCGGCTCTCGATGGCGTTGCAGAAGGCTTCCCTCGCGGAGGAATCGGCAAGCAGTTCCGCAACGTTGCAGTGGGCGTCGCCCGGATAGTTGCCAGTGCCAATTTCAACCGCCTGGACACCCTTGGAGGCAATGTAGTCCAGCGCTTCTTCAAAAGACTGCTGACCGAACAGAACGGTGAACACACCGATTTTCATATACGAATCCTCCGGATGATATCGCCGCGAACGCGGCTTGCTACCGTCATGATAGACGTCTCCGCCGTTCCTGGTCGCCGCCGCATGCGAAGAAGCCCCGCGCAATCGCGCGAGGCTTCTTGTTAACGACACTTCGGCGTTACGCGACTAACGCTTCACGGCATCCGGACGCATCAGCAGAACGGCGTAACTGCGAAGGAAGGCGATTTTCTGCTCCATCGGCATGTCACGGTACAACTGGAAGCCTTCCAGCGAACCCGCTTCAATCGCTTCAAACCGGGCCCGGCTTCCGCGTGTGTAGAAAGTCCAGTACACATTCGACCAGGTGCTGTAATCGTGCTCGGATCGAACGCCGGGAGCCACCTGACGCGTCAAGTAGATTGCCTGAACGGGACGGATTTCGTCCAGCGCAATGAAATCCTTCTCCGTCAGCGGCAACCAGATTGCTCGCTTGCCGCCGTACCACGCCATCTCGAGAGCCGCATCCGTAACGATGATGGCGTTGTTGCCTACCACCTGCGCGACCTCCGCCTCAAGGCCGACGCGCGGCGGAATGGAACGCGCCGTACCGGCGAAGATGATGAACGGGAGTATGATGATACCCACCGCCAGGGCGCTGACAGCGTTGGTAACCACGCGGTTGGCGTTGGCGTCGGTCAGCATCCGCACGAAGTAAGCCGCCGCAAAGGCTATCAGTACGGGGGCGAACACGGCCAGCGATCCAATCTGCACCGTGAACACCCCGGATAGAATGGTCACCAACAGGAGGGATGCGAAGGTCATACCCCGGATAGCGTTGGCTCCGGGACGCTTGAAGGAGTAGAAAAGACCAACTACGAAGAAGGCCGCCAGCCACTGCTGTCCCCAGACGGGCACAACCTGATAAGCGACGTCAAGCGCTACCACGAGTTTCTTCAAGATGCCCGACTTGTCGTCCTGGATGTAGCCCAGCATGCTGGAACCGTTCGTGTCGCGATAAAGCGACAAACCCGGATGCTTGGTGGTACCCATGGCGATTTCCGAAGCCTTGAGTCCGAAGAACGGATTGCCGGTTACCCTCAGATTGCGGAACCACCAAGGCCCGGCCACAACAACCAGGGCAATCAGGAACCAGGTCATTGCGAGTTTCCTGACGCGACCGGCGACGTACCATATGAACAGCAGGACCGGCAACAGCGCGAGCAGAAGATTGTAATCGGTGAGATAGCACAGAGCGTACAGAGCGCCCGAGAAAGCCGAGAAACGGGCCACCTTGGAGGTGCTGATCGGCGTGTCTTCGTCGACAGCGGTTTCCTGGGCGAGGTGATACATTGCGAGGCACATCGTGGTGAACAGGAACGCCGCCATCGTGACCGGCAGACCGGTAACGGCCATTCGTATCATCATCACGCTGAACACATACGCGAGGATCGTCAATTGCGCCACGCGCACGTTGAAGAGACGCCTTGTCAGGGCAAACAACGGCAGAATCGTCAGCCAGAAGAAAAACATCGAAGCGGCCGCCACTTTTTTGTCCGAGGGGCTCTTCGCCATCACGACGGCAAGGAAACTCGGGTACAAAGGCGGATTCACCATGTCCGGCATACGGGCGATGTCCTTGCTCTTGGTTATCTGCAGAGGACGTATGAAATACGTGGTAAAGCCCTTGCCGCCCCCCAGATTCCTCGCCAGTTGAGCCATATCCATGGCTGTCGGATCGGTGATCCGCTGGAATTGCTTCTTGTAGACGACACCCAACACCAGGGCCGGCAGAACGAACGCCAGGATGATGGTAATGGCGATGCGTTTTGCTCGCACATTGAAATTGTCGTCGCTGTGTACATCAATACCTGTGTCAATATCCAAGACAAACCTCCCTGAGTTTCAGTGTCATACCAGTATAGGCCAATCGACGCGTATGTGCATACCGATCGCTCCTATCCAGCGTCGGAATCGCCCCGGAGTCCTCGCTGAACCTTCGCGTATCGGCCGCGCCCCAGCAGGCTCTTCACGGTCGATTTTGCCCGATATCTTGCCGTGATTGTCATACGATTGAGGAGAGAAGACGATACAAGGGCCGCAACGGAATCCGCTGTGTGCCACGATCGGATAGGCAGTCGCGGCAAGGAAAACGGTGCCTCCCCATCTCTCGCCAGCGCTTCCCTCGATGTCGCCGCCCATTGATATCCGGACGTCTGCAACATCGCTATTCCATCCGGGGGAATGTCGCCGTGCGGCCACGACCAGCCGACGACCGGTATTCCGACGGCGGTCTCCAAGACGTTCCGCGAGTGCATTAGTTCGCCTAGTGCCGATTCCGAATCCAGTGCGCCGAGAGGCGTATGCGTCACCCCGTGAGAAGCGATGTCCATCCCCTTGTCGGAAGCATCGCGCCATTCGTCCGGCGCGCCATATCCTTCGTTGCCGATCATTGCCGTCGTGATGAAAAACGTTGCCGTCCAACCCATCTCCAGCAATACCGGCAATGCGTGATCGATGTTTCCGCGCAGTCCGTCATCGAACGTCAAGACAACCGGTCGACAACGCTGAATCGGGCGCTCCGCCAGCCACCGCGAAACCGACATTCCGGTGTAGCCGGCCGAACGAAGCCGTTCCATCTGTTGGCGGAATGAATCGATGTCGACCGTCCACGACGGAGGCGCTGAGGGATTCGGGCGTGCCGGATCCTGTACCTCGTGGTACATCAAAATGGGAACTAACGCCAATGCGAACCTCGTCACTCCACGTGTTGGACCGCCGCCCGTGCCGATTGATAGACCGCTTCCTGCAACTCGCCGATACGGTCCCAGGTATACCGCGCTTCCACGGTGCCGCGCGCCGCAACACCGAGCGACTCCCGCCTTTCCGGATCCCTGAGCAATTCCAGGATTCGCCTGGCGAATTCCTCAGGAGTGTCGGCAATCACAATGTCAAGTCCGTTGGCCACCTCAAGCCCTTCACAGCCGATGGAAGTCGACACGATAGCCTTGCTCATCGCCATGGCGTCCAGAATCTTCAGGCGCGTGCCGCCCCCGATGCGCAACGGTACCACGTACACTGCCGCGGAGTGTACATAGGGCCGGATGTCCGGTACCTGCCCGATAATCGACACACCGTCGATGGACCCCAGCGCTTTGACGCTGTCCGGCGGATAGGCGCCGACAACAGAGAATCGGGCATTCGGATTGCCCTGTCGCACCAGCGGCCAGATATCAGAACAGAAATATTGCACGGAATCCACGTTCGGTTGATGAGTCATGCTTCCAACAAATACGACCTCGTGCGGATCGGGATCGCCTATACCCGGCTGGAAATACTTCGTATCGACGCCGTTGGGAACAGTGTGAACGTGCGCCAGAGGGCTGAGGTCCTGTAGCAAGGCGGCGTCAATATCCGAAACGGCGATCGACCTTGTCACGCGCTCCAGCGACTCTGCCTCGAACTTCTTCAAACGTCGGGCTTGTTGAGTCCAGAACGTCCTGGCGAATCCCGTCTCAACAGCCGACCTTCGCTCCAGTAACTTGTACTCAACATTGTGGTGCACCAGAACGGTCGGTTTGCCGACTGCTTCACTGGCGTACACGGAAAGCGGAAGCATGTCGAAATGGTAGAGATCGACGATCTCCTGGTTCTTGATGTGCCGTATTGCGGACCGGACTTTCTGCACGTCGTATTTGCGTGCAACGAACGGTTTGTTGGAGGCAATGTTCCTCAAGAGACCGGTACCAAGCGCGAATCTGCTGGCGTCAGCCGGCGCTTCGAAAGCCAGAACGTTATCGCACATCTCGCGAATGTGGTCCAGTCCGTCCCATTCTTCCGGGTGCTGAATGAACGTGACAAAAGTCACATAATGCCGTTTCGCCGCTTCCTGTAGCGTATGAAACGTACGGAGGGGATGACCGCCGTTCATCGGCAAGGGACTACGTGTGGATAAAAAAAGAACGTGCATAGAATTCCAGTCAGTCCGGCTTCATTTCCAGCCGATGCGATACCGCCCCGTGGCGTATTGAAACGCTGACACCGCGGCGGCCGCGTTGAGCACACAAAAGGTTGAACAAACCGACAACAAGGGATTGCGCAGACGTCCGCGCGCCGCCAGGCCCAGCAAACCCAATCCGTATACCAGC
Source organism: Armatimonadota bacterium (assembly GCA_029564025.1). Classification (GTDB taxonomy): domain Bacteria; phylum Armatimonadota; class DTGP01; order JAKQQT01; family JAKQQT01; genus JAKQQT01. The sequence continues at coordinate 50,681 of JAKQQT010000075.1, forward strand.
AGTTGACCCGTCAGCATCGAATAGCGCTGAGGCCCTGATGGCATTCCCAGAGAGCCGACCAGCAAACCGACCAGCGCGAACGGAACTACCAGGCGGCAAACTTTGTGCGACACCAGGCTGAACACCAACCGGGCCGGAAACGGTCTCGGGCGGCGGGCGATCCAGCCGAGCATCTGCCAGTTGCCAACCAGCGTGCGGACCTTGCGCCGGAACTCACGCTCTTCGTCCGCCACGAGGTCGAAGACTTTCAAGTCCTCGTCCATCACCAGGCGGGCGCCGGACCGGGCCGCGATGAGCGGTATCCAGACATCATCCAGAATAGCGTCATCGGGCGGAAACCCGTATAAAGACCGCCGAAGGGCATACAAGGCCCCGGAGAGACCCGTCAGCAATCCCAACCGGCTTTCCCGGCGCCTCAGCCACTTTTCGAAACGCCAGTAGACCCCTACTCCGGCGCTTGTCTCGCAACCCGATTCGTCGGTGATTACCAACTCGCCGCCGACTCCTCCAACATCCGGATCGCTCATCACCAGACTGATCCGGTCCAGCACGTCCGAATTCACGCTTTGCCGGGCATCCATAAACACAAGAATCTCGCCGGTGGCCTCGCGAGCGAGGCTGTTCAGTACAGCCGTCTTACCAATTTGCTTGTAACGAAATAGACGCACCCGCGGGTCATTGAAAGCACAAACGGCGGAATCTGTCCCGTCCGCGGAACCGTCCGATCCGACCAGTATCTCATAAAGGTTATTCGGGTAATCCATACGCAACAACAGGTCGAGTTTGCGTGTGATATTCACTTCCTCGTTACGCGCGGCGATGAGTATTGACATCCTCTGCCGCCCACGATTGTTGTGAACCCGCGTCCGACGCCGACCCGGCAGAAGGGCCAGGATCAACGCATACCCGAAGTACGTGTACGCAATGAACAGCAGACAGATCCAGGCAAGCGTCGTCATGAGACCGGATTCCGGCGTTTTGAGAGTCGGCAGTACAGATCCGTATACGCCGAAGCCATCGCGTGTGCGCTGTAATGTTTTTCGATGCGCTTGCGCGCGGCGCGACCCATACTCTCGCGTTCCTCGGGCTTTGCCGCGAGATATGCCAGCGCGTCAGCCAGAGCCTTCGCGTCGCCTGCCGGTATGATGATTCCCGTTTTTTTGTCCACGATGATACGGCTGATCTCGCCGACGTCGGTGGCAATCACCGGACGGGCGCAGGCTCCTGCCTCGAGGACCGTCAGCGGCAGTCCCTCCTTGAATGAAGGAAGTACCACTACATCAGACGCGTGGTACACCACGGCCGCATCGGCAATGTTGCCCGGCATATGAACCCGACCGGCAACTCCCGCCGTCAATGCCTTCTCGACCAGTGTTTCCCTCAGATGCCCGTCGCCGGCAAAAACCGCCTGTGCGTCGATTCCTGCGTCAGCGAGGCCGGCAACGGCCGATATCACGTATTCGTGGCCCTTTTCCTCGCTGAGGCGACCAACCAGAGCGACCAGAAAGCCGGATTCGGCCAATCCGAGGCTCCTGCGCGCTGGCGCATGCCTGTCGGCGGGTTGAAATCGTTGGAGATCAATACCGTTGGGGATTATGGTCAGCCTGTCCCCGGGCACCCCCATCTCGCGGGCGCGTTCCGCCGTGTTCCGGCTGACGGCCGCAATCCCGGCCAGGCGCGGCAGAATCCTCGCCTCCAGGGCTTCATAGCGGCGTACAGATGCTGTTCCGCCCACAAATCCGTGCAGTGTTGAAACCACCGGCACACGCAACCACCGGGCCGCGAGCCAGCCGATGATTGTCGTCTTGTATTCGTGGACGTGCAGGATGTCTGGACGAAAGGCTCTGCCAATGCGTATCAACCGGCGAATCGTTCCGGGATCAAACGCCCCGCTCGATGCGATGGTGGCGGCGTTGTACCCTTCCGCTTTCAACCGGTCGCATAATTCCGTGTGCGGCTCCCGGGCGTCCGAAAGGCACACGGTCATCATGGGTCCCCGGTAGGTTCGGGCCAGATTGTAGATGACGTTCTCCGCGCCGTAGAATCCGATGCTACTGCGGAAGTGCAGAACGCGCGGCAGGCTGTCATCAGGCGACTGCACGGATATGGTCCTTCAGCAAGCGGCGGTACAGCCCGGCTGTTCGACTCACCATGATGTTGACGTCGAATTCGGCAACGGCTCTTCTCCTGCCCCTTTCACCCATCTCCCGCGCCATTTCAGGTTCGTTGATCAGGTTCAGCAACCTGTCCGCAAGCGCCGCGGCGTCCCGGTGCGGTGTCAGGTAACCTGTCTGGCCGTCGACAACACACTCGCCATTCCCGCCCACATCGGTTGCCACCACGGGCAAACCCGATGCCATCGCCTCAATGATCGCGTTGGACATTCCTTCACTGTGTGTCGACAGAACGAACACATCCAGCGCGGCCAGTACCCTCCGAACGTCTTCTCGAGCGCCTGTAAAGAAGACCGAAGGTTCGATGCCGAGGTTTCGCGCCAGTTCTCTTAGTGGTTCCATTTCGCTTCCGGCGCCGACCAGTACCAGTTTCGCGTCGGGACGCTGATATAGAACCGCTCTCATGGCGTTAAGCAAGGTGCGGTGATCTTTGATCGGCCGCAGGCTGGATATCATCCCTATGACGGGTCCGTCGCCGTAACAACCCAACCATCTCCGGGCTTCGTAGATGTCACAACCTTCTGTGAATGCGCCTAGATCAATGCCGTTGAGAATCACGTGAACGCGTTCGGGATCGACGCCCGGTTGGCGGCACACGGCTTCCCCGACGGCCCGCGAAGGCGCGATGAAGGCATCCGCATGGCGGTTGATATACCAGAGGATGAGCCTTCTCAAGCCCGTGACGTTGAAACCGAGATCCCTGCGGCTCGACACCAGGGGGCATTGCAGGACTCGAGCCACCTGAACACCCAGCCAGTCCGACTTGAAGTGAAACGTCTGCACCATGCTGACACCGTCGGCGAGCGCCTGTCTGGCAATCTGCCGGGCCAGACGCTGGCCGGCGGGTGTATACAGGCGCTTCATATCGACGTAACGCACATCGACGCCAGGAATATCCACGCCGACGCCGTCGCGGTTACTGCTGTCGAGACAGCACACGATCGGGAGATATCCGTGTGCCTGGATTCTCGGCGCGAGTTCGGCCAGATGCCGTTCCGTGCCCCCTCGCATATGCAATGCGTCGATCAGGTACAGAACCACGGTTTCCCTGTCTGAAGTCATGGCATCGCGCGGAAAGTAAGCCTCACACGTATGACCGGTACCGCCACGGTGAAGGTTCTTTTACCGGCTTGGCCTTGGGTACGGGTTCCAGCACCTCCACGACCGGTTCCGTACTGTCCGGTTTCAGAAGAACCAGCAACCCGGCAACCAGCATCCAGAAGTGCGCCGTGGAGAAGAAGAAAACCATGCGCGATCCGAACACATTGTTCACCAGCAAAGCCACGTAACATCCGAACAAACCGAGGGCCAGTCCCTGCGTAAACGGGGTTTTCGCCGCCTTCTGGGCTTTCATGATTTCGGTACCGGTTACCATCAGGAGATAAAGGAATGCAACAAGCCCGACGAGCCCCTGTTCCGAGGCGACCAGCACGTACATGCTGTGCGGGTCCCGAATCTTGGCGCTGGCCATCTCCTTTTTCTTGGAATATCCACGCCAGCCCACGCCCCATACCGGCGACTTGAGCGACATGATCATGCCTTCTTTCCAGTATTCCTTCCGTTCCTCGGCGCTTGTGTCGCCGCGGGTGCTCAACCGCTCGGCGATACTGCTTGGAAGAATACCGGGTAACAGAAGGCCCACCCCAATGACCGGTAACAGGTACCTCCGGTGCTTGTACAGAACCATGCAGATAATGGCGGCGGCTAACGCCCAGTAGGCGGCGCGCGAATACGTGAAGAACGTAGCCGCGCCCGCCGCCACCGTAATCGCCAGGGCCGGGATGCGCCAGAAACTGCGCCGCATCGCCAGGAAGAGGCCAAACGCAATCATTCCGTACTGCGAAATGTACGCGCCGGTGTCGTTCGAATTGCCCGTCACCATCGTTCCCTTGATGATGTCCTTCAGCTTCCATTCGAACGAGGTGGCCGTCTGCGCCCTGTACTGCCGGGTAACCTGAACGGCCTCCAGCGTTGTCATCATGCAAACGAAAACCACCAGCCACACCAGCAGTTTCTTGACTCGCCACCGACGCCGCACCACCAGGTACAGCGAGAAGGCGCAGAACATCTGCATGTATTCACCAATCGCTTCGCCGTCCAGTCCGTACAACAAAGCGCCGGTGACCACGGACATAGCCGATATGCCAAGGAACCAGGCCATCGCCTTGTCGATTGGAGTCGCTTCCACCGATGGATCGAACCGCGAATACCGCTGAATCCATGCGCCGACAATCAACACAAGGCAGATGAAGTTCATCGGTGTCAGGCCCGTACCGGGAATCATCGACCCGAGTTTGTACAACCAGATTTCCATCGGGGCCAGCAGGGTGATGACCAGCATCGGAATCTCGGGACGAACAAACGTGAAGAGAAGCAGTACCGCCCCGATGAAAACGCCCCAGGTAATAAGTTCGCCGAAGGCGAGGATTCCCGTGGCGACCATCAATCCCAGCGCGCCAGCGAAGAGAATGGGCAGTAATCCGCGCCATTTCTCCTGAAATTCGCGCTCCTCCTCCGATGCGGCAACCGATACCTCGCGCGATTGTACATTGATATAATCGTTCATCCGATGACCTGCCTTCGTATCGACGTCTTGTGCCGTAAAACCGTTATCCAACCGCCTCGGATTCCGCCGGGCGGCAACCCGTTAGCAGAACAAACCAGCGCGTATCGAGGTTGTGCTTGCGCAACCAACGCGCCGCCACCCCAAGCCCCCACTGGGCACTGTCGTCTATACGCGCCATGATGCGCGTGTATAGGAACGCACCGATCAGAATCTTGACCGCCGCAGGCAACAGACCGTTACCAATAGGCAACAGCCAAACCGCGGCCGAGACTCCGATCGACATCAGCGTGGCGCGCAACATCGCTCCATACCGCCATGGTACCCTGAGATATCTTGAGGAACCCAGTCCCGCCAGGAGTAGAACCGAGGCGTAAGTCACGAGCGTCGTTACGGCCGCGCCAAGATAACCATACATCCGAACCATCACTATGTTCAGCGCCACGTTGAACACAACCGCAAGGCACAGAATGGCTGTCAATGCCCTCGTGCGTTTTCGGACCATGAACCCCATGGAAACAATGGGGCAGAAACCCTGCCACAATGCGAGCCCGGCGATTACCCACGGAACCACCATCGCCGAATCGGCGTATTTTTCCGATGCGATGAACGTTACTATCGGCCGTGCTCCCACACAGAACAGAGCGAGAACCGGAAACACCGCCACCACGTACCGGGCGGCGGCAGATGACAGGAATTCGCCCGTTTCGCTTGCACCGGATTCTTCCCAAAGGCGCACCGCTTGGGGTACAATCGCCAGTTCCACCGGGAAGGTGAACAAAACGGGAAGCATCTCGGCGACGCCGTATCCGGCGGAATAACGCGCCACGTCCTCCAGGCCGCGATAGAACTGGATGATGTATTTATCGCAATATCCGACCAGAATGCTGGAAATCTCGTAGATGACAAGCGGCAGGCCGTAAGCCAGGGACATCCTCAGCACAGCCGACCGGGTCAATGAGAGACCAAGGCCGTGTTCGCGCCACCACGCCCATAGAAACGCCAGCGTCAGTCCGCCCTCGACCAGCAAAACCCCGCCAAAATATCCTATCAGGCCCATCTCGGGCATCATGCTTTTAGCGATGAAGAACCCGCCGATGCCGAACATCAGCGAACCGTAACGCATCAGCACCGAGAACACCGTGTAAAGCTTGCTCCGGCGTTCACTGCGCATCAGGGACAGCATGATGCTGGTCAGCGTCCTCGGTATTATCAGGACGCCGGCTAGGACCATCAGATAGGCGGTGCTTCTGTTTCCGAACAGGAAACGCTGAATGCCCTCGGAGGCCAGCAAACCGTGACCCTCGCGCGGATGAGAACCGAGCCATAGAAGCACGCAAGCGCCCGCAACCACCGCTAAAGCGAAGAACGTTGCCGATACCAACGACGCCATCAGGATTGTGGATTGCAGTTCCCGCTCGTTCTGTTCCTCTCCCTCTCGCGGCCGGCCGGCGAATCGCACCGAAGCCTGCGACAGCCCGATCTTGCTGGCGGCCACCACCAGCAGAACGGTCGCGCCGAGAAGGTTGACAATGCCGTATTCCTCCTCGGTAAAAGCGCGAGTGAGGATGGGCATCGAGATGAGGCCCGCCGCCATGACGGCTATCTGTCCGCCGAAATAGTGTCCCACCTGGCGAAGCAGTCCCGGGCTTTTATGGTTCAGGCCGTTTTGCACGTTACCGTAGGTCTTGTGTCAACAAAAAAGGCGTGGGTCTTTGCGGCGACCCGCGCCCGGAAAAAACAGGAATTGTTTTCCTCGGTTCCCGCGAATGGCGCTAAACGCCAACATCAGCTCCCCGCGCCGGTCATCATTTCGATCATGGTCTGGAACAGAATCCGCATGTCCATCCACAGCGATTGATTGTACACGTACATCAGGTCGTATCGGAGCTTGATGTGCGGGTCCGTAAGATAAGTTCCGTAAACCTGGGCCAAGCCGGTGATACCCGGACGGACTTTGTGCCGGTCGTTGTAACCGATGATTCTTTCGGAGAACTTCTCAACAAAGACGGGCCGTTCCGGACGAGGACCCACCATACTCATATGCCCCAACAGAACATTGATGAACTGCGGCAGTTCGTCCATGCGTACCCGTCGAAGGAAACGGCCGACACGTGTGACGCGGGGGTCATCCGCGCCGGTGGAAAGCACCGGCCCCGTTCTGGCCTCGGCATCGCAATACATTGTCCGGAACTTGATAACCTTGAAGATGCGTCCGTTGCGCCCAACCCTGTCCTGCCGGAAAAGGATCGGACCCGGAGTTGATGCCTTGATTGCCACCGCCGCAACCAGCATCACCGGAGACGAAACCGTCAACAAAACGGTTGAAACCACGATATCCATCGCCCGCTTCACGGCACGAGCCGGATAGGAAAGCCCCGTCGGCGCGGTCAGGTCCAGCAACGGCACATCATCAACAGTGCGCAGATTGGGCTTGGCAATCATCGTTTCGTACAGCGATGGAACAACCTTCACCTTCAACCGGGGGTGCGTTTGAACCAGATCCTCCGCGATTTTCTGGTGCCACGATGGAGATTGCGCCACCATGACCTCGTCGATACCAAACTCGTCCACCACCCTCAGCACATCGGCCCGGGTTCCCAGAATGCGTTCGGACTCCGGGTGATTCGATCCGGCCTCGTCGTCCAGAAAACCGACCAGTGTATACTGCGGACGTGATTCCAGTCTTCTCGCTAGTTCGAGCCCTTCCTCCCCCGCTCCCACAACCAGCACGCGAATGTTGACGCACCGGCCGTTACTGCGGTCCGAGTTGGGATTCGCGTTCCAGTTTTCGGCGGAACCGGGCTTCATAGAGCCAACCGCCTCGGAAGGAACTCTGGTGCCGTCTTTACGCATTAACCTGTTTCAGGCCGTGATACATCCGGACAAGTGATGCCCGGTTACGTTCGGAGTGAAGAATAGCGTTCATGCCAGAACAAGCATCTGTTTCGGGGAGGGAGGCAACCAGCGCGCCTTCCTCCCCGAAATAGAATACTAGATTTCGTCGTCCCCGGTCTTCTCCGGAAGAGCCGGGCGGGACGAGGAGGCGGCCTCCGCGATCTCCGTCTTGGTACCCGGAGCATAGTACGAGGAGTAGTAACGCGCGGATTCGACCTGTTGCACGGGCATGTCGTTCAACACAACACCGACGATGCGGGCTTGTGTCTTGTTGAGCAGTTTCTTGACCTGCATCTCACCGCCGGAAGGCGCTTCGTTGGCGCGAACAACGAGAAGGACACCGTCCAGCATCGTGGCCAGTGTCGCGGCGTCGGCAAAGACAACGGCACTGGGCGTGTCGAACAGGACGAAGTCGAAGTCCCTGGCCAGGTCCTCAATCGTCTCCCTCATTTTCGGAGAACGCAGAAGCTTCCATGCGTTGGCCGGAGCGGGTCCACCCGGCATCACCATCAGGTTTTCGATGTCCGTGCGGAAGATAGCATCCGCCGAAAGACGTCCGTTTTCCAGAACCGTTGAAAGGCCGACTTCATTCGGCAGGTTGAAGATCTCGTGCAAGGACGGGCGCCGCATGTCGGCATCGACCAAGGCCACCCGTTGGCCGGCCTGGGCGAGCGTAATCGCCAGGTTGCAGATGGTAGCCGTACCACCCTGGTTTGGTTTCGCCGTGGCGACCATGATCGTCTTGAACGGATTGTCGGTTGCGGACAGCAGAAGGTCCGTTCCGAGGAACCGGTAGGATTCCGCGTGAACCGAACTCGGCAGACGGTGTGTTATCTGCGGCATCAACAGCGGGTTTGCGCCGGGCAGTCTCGGCACGATTCCGCTGACGGGCGCCTCCAGCAGTCGCTCCACGTCCAGTGGCGTGCGCACCGTGGTGTCCAGAAGGTCCATGCCAACAATCAGGCCGATCGAACCGAGAAGACTGATCAGGAACGCGGCAACAATCATCGCGATGGTTCGCTTGGTAGCGCCCGGCCGCGCCGGAATCTCCGGATGGCTGGCCGAGAAGTTGGAGGTTCCCGCCCAGTAGTTGATAATCATCGAGCCCTTGGCAACGGTCTGCTGGAGTTCCTCCTTGGCTTCGTTCATCCGCTTCGACAGATTGTTGTAACGCTCGGAGGCTCCCGCGTACTGGCGGGTCAGTTTGTCCAACTCCGTCTGTACCTCGGGCAACTGGTTGATCAGTGTTGCCTGCTTTGCCATCGAGGCCTGCAATACGCCCTGGCGGGCGGCAATACCGCGCCGCCGTTGAACCAGATTGGCCAGTTCCTTTTCCTTGGCCAGCCAGTCGTCGTTCTCCGTCACCGTCTTTGTGGTAATGGTGGAGTTCTGCACGCGGGCAAGTTGGCTCTTAAGCGTCGCAATCTGCTGTTCTATGCGCTGGACTTCCGGATTCTTGTCCGTATACAGACCCTGCTTGGCCGCCAGGTCCGCGCTCAGGCTGTTGATTTTGTCGCGCAGGGTCTGGATCATCGGATCGTCCGTTGTCTGCGTGCGAGTGAGCATCCTCGGAATAGCGGCCAACCGAGCGCGCGAAGCGGCGATCTGGGCGTCAAGATCCTGCAGGTTTTCCTGAAGGTCGTCCAACTGCGTTTTGGCCGCATCACTCGTCCGGATAGCGTGGGCAATCTGGTCCGGCAGGAAAACGTCTTTATGCCGGATTCGGAACTCCCGAAGCGCATTCTGCGAACGGGTGAATGCCTGACTGGCGCTGACAAGTTGCGTAACGTAGAACTTCATGTTCGACTTGGCGGCACTCTGAGACTGATCGTCGTATTTCTGCCGGTAGGCCGCTGTCAGCGCGTTGGCGAGTATCTCCGCCTTGCGCGGGTCGCGGTCGCGCACCGAAGCAATCATGTTCCGGGAGTTGAGGATAGAGATTTCGATGTTCTGGGAGAGGTTTCGGACACTGGTCGCGGCGTTGTCGGCGCGCAGGAAATCGCGCGGCACATTGAACGCGGAGAGTTTGTTGTCCAGATAGATGAATTCGCCCCACAAACTGGCGGGAACGCCAATCTCCTTCACCAGCCGGTCCAACTGCTCGTACGGCGTCTTTTCGATGACACCGCCCACAATCTCGACCACCTTGTCATGGTCGTTGGGGCTGTTCAGGCTTTCGATATCACGGGTGTTTGCCAACGCCTTGCTTACGACGGCGCGAATCGGACCAGCCGCGGCGAGATAGTATATCGCGCGCGAGCAGTTGTCCGAGGCCGTCACTTCACTGGCCATCCGGCGAACTTCCTCCATACGGGCATCCTCGGTAATGAGGATGTTCTTGGCATCGGCAACGCCGGAGGACACCACGTTTCGAACCGCCTGGTCGGTAGGACCGAAACCAGTTGAGGCATCGTACCTCATGCCGATCGTCAATGCTCCCAGGCTGACGATACCCGTGGTCAGCAGTACGGCCGCCAGGATGATCCATTTTCGGCGTTGTACAACCCGGTAGGCTCTCCAGAAATCCATCGCGCACTATCTCCTTATGATTCCAAGCGTCGCACGCTTTGCCACGCCGTTGCGTGACCACTCTACAAACTATTCGGAAGGGCTGATTCGCTTCTGCAATTCCGGATACACGGAACGCACAAAGGACTTGCCGCGCGCAACGGCCACTTGTTCGGTCGATGCGATCGGCACCACGATACGGACAAACGCACCTGTCGGCTTGCGACGCGAGAAGTGGGCCGCCAGCAGATTGATGTTATGTTGAATGAGATTGGGAGTTGCCTTCTCTCCCTGCACAAAGCAGTATAGGACAACGGCGCGGGCTACGCGACCTGTTTCCCGGTCCTTGCGCTCGATACGAAACAGATTCATGTCCCAAGGCAGGCCGTCTTGCGTGCCAACCTTCGCCTTGGCCGCGATCTGGAAGCCGCCCCCCGGAAGGCATTGCTCCGGCGAATGGAACGTCATCTTGAGATGCCCGTACACTACGAGAAGTTCAATCGGGAATCCGGACGGATCCTCGTAGACACGTGAGAGGTAGTCGTCCGGTTGCAGTTCCTTCTGCGATATCTCGTCAATCGGATGATCACCTGCCTTCGTCCATTCGTCTACCTTTAGCGGGAGGCCGACCAGGTCGACAGGGCCGAATTCGTGGGACGAACCGATTCCGTTCTCTGCCATGCGAGCGGCCGGTACAGCCGCCACCAGCACAATCAGCAGGGCGATGATGCGAGCCAGAGGTATGTGCGAACTAAAAGACATCGTCCTCTACCTCTCTGGACCGATGTGCTTCCGTCTGGGTGCCATGCTGTTTTGGCTTTCGCATTAAAAAGTCCCGAATGGCCATCAGGCCAAGCGTGCAGAACAGGAACAGAACCGGGCTCGACCAGTCGTGAAACGCTTTGCTGGCCAGTTCCACGCTGATCCAGTTCCCGATGCAAAGTATACCAAACACGCGCAATATGTTGGCGATGACGGCCAGAGGCGCCCCGAGCAGGAACAACAGCCAGCGCTTCCAGAGCGCCGCCTCGGTGAAGTAGGCAAATCCGGCCGCAAGGCACATCAGGGCAACCATGGATCGCATGCCACTGCACGCGACGGCTACTTCAAAGGAGTGCCAGATGGTGCCGTCCGGCTTCGTCATATGCAGGTTCACGCCTTCGCTGAACACCCCTACACCGATCAGTGAGGCCAGAAACGCGGAATACGTGGCCGTCAGTATCTGCATCGGCCCGGTGACCATGACCAGCAGGAAGTCCGGCCACGGTACCATGAAAAACAGGAAGGAGTACGGGAAAATCAGCTTGATGAACCACTGCCACCCAAGCAGATGGACAATGATGCCAGCCACAACGACGAGAACCGACAAAAACGGAAGGAACTTCACATCCGCCCACAACGCCATCAACATCGACAGAACGCCCAGAAGGACGATGACCAGGCCCCACCACGAGGGCTTGACCGGAAGTCCCTCGAAGGTTTTCCGTTTAACCCAGATGAATACCAGCGCCGCGGGCACCACCACCCACCCGTGGGAGAATGTTGGGTCCTCCCAGCGCTGGGCCATGTTGACAAACGTGCTCCAGAACAGAACCACGAAGGCGACAAGCACCAGCCCAAGGGCAATCAGGTTCGCTGTGGCGTTTCCGGGTCGCTTTTCGTATGCGGCATTGGATGTCACAGTTTCACGAGCCTTCCGGGAAGATTCTCACGACCTCTGGCGACGTTGCGCGTGTCAATGAAGAGACGGCAGTGCGGCAGGATGCTCTCCCAGTCGTAAGCAGAGTGGTCGGTTACAACAATCACGGCATCCTGATCCCGAAGCAGATCGGGGGTCAGATGCGCGCTTTCCGATGTCCAACCCTCGTGCGATGTCCCGGGCACGAACGGATCGTTGTACCGCACCACGGCGCCTTTCGCCCTGAGCAACTGGATAATCTCAAAGGCCGGACTCTCGCGAACGTCGTCCACGTCCTTCTTGTAGGCCAGGCCGAGGACCAGCACGCGACTGCCGCGCAAGGCCTTGCCGTCTTCATTCAGACCGTCGCCCACCAGATGCACCACGTGCTCTGGCATGTGTCCGTTCACCTCGCCGGCCAGGCCGATGAACTTGGCTTCAAAGCCTGAGAGACGCGCTTTCCACGCCAGGTAATAGGGATCAAGCGGAATGCAGTGGCCGCCGATTCCGGGACCGGGAAGGTGCTTCATGAAACCGAACGGTTTTGTAGCGGCCGCGTCGATAACCTCCCAAACATCAACGCCCAGATGGTGGCACATCAAAGCCAGTTCGTTCACCAGTCCGATGTTGACGGCGCGGAAGGTGTTCTCCAGCAACTTCGCCGTTTCGGCGACCTTCGCCGATGAAACCGGAAGCACCACGTCCACAGCTCCACGATAGAGGGCCAACGCCTTCTCGGTGCAGACCGGGGTAACCCCGCCAACAATCTTGGTGATCGACCGTGTCTGATGTGTGGGGCTTCCGGGATCGACCCGTTCCGGCGAGAATGCAAGGAAGAAGTCGGTACCCACCTTGAGACCCGAAGCCTCGAACTTGGGCAGTAGAATCTCCTCGGTGGTACCCGGATATGTTGTGCTTTCCAGCACGACGAGGTGTCCCGGCTTCAGCCTTCTGGCGATTTCCTCGGCCGCGGCCACGATGTAGGTCACATCGGGATCTTTCGTCTTGCGCAACGGCGTCGGCACGGCGATGACAATCGCGTCCACCTCGCGCAATACGTCAAAGTCCGTCGTTGCCGACAAGGTTCCGTTCGCAATCAGAGCTTTCAGATCGTCCGAGGGAACATCCGGGATGTACGATTCTCCCTTGTTGATGCTGTCCACTTTTCGCGCGTCTACTTCCAGGCCGATGACGCGTCGGGATGCGCGGGCAAACTCTACCGCAAGCGGGAGTCCCACATAGCCAAGGCCGATGACGGCGACGGAGGCGGGACCGGAATCGAGCGACAAGCCGGTTTCAGGGTTGGTTTGGGGTGTGTTGGCAGGCAATATTTCGTCCGTATGGCTACCGGGCCCGTGTGGTGTTAACAATCACGCCGCGGGGCCCGGTTATGATCACGCGTCTACCGGTAGTACCGGAACATGTAGATAAGGGGGGTGACTTCCAGTAAGGACTGAAGCAGGTTCTTCTTGGGTCCCTTGTCTTCCTTGGGCGGCAGTTGCTCCACCACGACCGTCGAACCGCGGTCCAGCGCGAAGTTCTGCGAGGAATCGCCCAGGTCAAGATACTTTTTGAAGTCCGCCGGCTTCGGTGTTCCGCCGCCCTTCGGCACAACGCGAATCTTCTCGGTAACCGCTCGCTCGGCGAATCCGCCCGCTTTGGTTACGGCGTCCATCACGGTCATGCCCTCTTCCCACGGGAACGAACCGGGCGTTTTCACACCGGCTCCGGTGACGATGACCTGCGAGTTGCGGTTGTTGGTGACGTGGATCACATCGTCCGCCTGCAGGTAAAGATTCGTTGTCTCGGGACTCTCGTCGCCGCGGGCTTCCGCCTCAAGATTCAGAGTTACGGTATTGCCGTCCTTATGAATCAGTTTGACAACGGACTTGTCCGCGGTATCTTTGAAGCCTCCAGCCGCCTGAATCGCTTCCATCGGGGTCATGTTGCGCTTCAGGTCCTTCTCGCCGGGAGTCACAACTTCGCCAAGCACCTTCACTTTGCCGTCGATCTCTTTCGGAACATGCAGGCGGTCCCCCTGTTCGATTCGGAGGTTGAGGTTCATGTCCCCCTTCATCAACTTGTCGAGGTCGATGGTATTGGACTCACTGCCTCGGAACAGAATGGCGCCGGACTTGTTAGCCGTTTCCTTGAGGCCGCCGGCTTTCTGAATCAGGTCCAGAAGGCGGGCATCCGGCTTGACCTTGATTTCGCCGGGGGTCATCACTTCGCCCGTCACCCACACGCCGGTATTGGTGGGATTGGTGACCTCAACCGTAACGGCAGGATTCTTGATGTACTCGGAAAGCTTCTTTGTGATTTCCGCCTGCAGTTCCAGCGCGGTCTTGCCGGACGCGACCACCTCGCGGATCATCGGCATGAAAATCTTGCCTTCATCGTTGACGATGTACGATTTTGTGAGTTCGTTCTCGCCGACGACCTTGATGCTGACGGAATCGCCGGACGTAATCGTGTACTCTTTGGCGTAAGCGGACTGGGTGACAACAACCATCGCCGCCATCGCCAAGACGGCCAGCCAGGCCCGTCTAATTGACTTCATAAACTATCCTCCACAATTCCCGGGAGTCGCCCGGACGTGTTTCCATCAGGTTCCCAAAACTGCAGTGCCCGCAAGAAGCACAGGAAAGCGGACCCACGAAGGTCCCTGCTTTCATCCTCGCGGTTCCGATGTCGCGGCGCCTCAAACCGGCGCCTGAATCAAGATTGCCGTCATAAACATACTATCGCAAGATATCGTGCGATGACGAGAGAGAAACGCCCGCGCTTGCCGCTTTTCGCGAATCCCGGCCTTCCAAGCGCGTCACATGGTCAAGACGACGTTGAATCCGTGAGGTTTCGCCAATAATCACTCAACCATCGCCGGGCCCCGAAAGGCAGTGTCACAAAGCGCAGGCCTGCACACGACAAACCCGAATCCCCGCGCTTCCGTGTCCACACTACCTCGGATTCCCACTGGATTCCGGCTTCGGAGCCTTCCAACGGTTGCAGAACCAACCTCTCGCCCGCGGCGAAGGCGCCCTTCCCTTCCATCATCAGGCCGTTTTCACTGATGTTGCGAACCGTCCACGCAACTGGCAGGTCTTCCGGTTGGCTCGCTGAACGAACCATCACCATAAAGCGGACCGGCTTCCTGACTTCAACTCGACGCTGAACCCGTTGAATAAGGTCCGGTTTGCGAAGCGTCAAATGGTTGTCGCGCCGCCAGGCCAGAACGGTCGAACGAAACTCATACAGGGCATCCGTGCCCGGCGATGAAATCAACAACTCCTCGCCAACGCCGGGGCGCTCGGGCCAATAGTCTCTCGGATTGAACGATACTTCCAGCGTGTCCAGGTTCTGCCACTCAACAACCCCGCGATGGCTGGATTCCACGGGATCCGAGGGAGCCCGAACCAGCAACAGCCTTCCCGCGATAAACGGTGAGTATCCGGCGTGATCCCTGCCGGATGCACCTCCTGCCAGCACCTGGTCAACCGATCGGACAAGTTCCTCAATGTCAAACGGTTTCTGGAGGAACACGATTTCCGGGTCCAATTCGTCCGGCCGGGCGTACGGGCTGATCAGCACGACTGGAAGTTCCGGCTGAATGGCGCGCATCGCTCTCAACGCGTCCAGTCCGTCCAGGTCCGGCAACGACAGGTCCAGCACAACCGCCCCGATCGGATACCGCCGCATCGCCATCAGCGCTGAGGCGGCATTGAACGCCGACAGCGTAACGTAGCCGGACTGGCGAAGACGCGCTTCAAGGACGCGAACGAGATTCTGTTCGTCGTCCACCACCAGCACGACCTGCCTCTGAAAGCCCGGTTCCACGTGCGGCGATACCCCTTTATGCTCCGGTTATAGACACCGGATTCGC
Source organism: Armatimonadota bacterium (assembly GCA_029564025.1). Taxonomy (GTDB): domain Bacteria; phylum Armatimonadota; class DTGP01; order JAKQQT01; family JAKQQT01; genus JAKQQT01. The sequence continues at coordinate 66,382 of JAKQQT010000075.1, forward strand.
TCTCCTCAGGGGTATCTCAGCAAGAATCAAGCCAAGGCGTCCGACGCTTCCCCGGCGGCATTCGCCTTCGAGATGCCGTTTTCTTCGCGGCTCAAACCGTGCTTCTTAACGTTGTAGCGCATGCTGCGGAATGAAATGCCGAGCAGTTCCGCCGCGCGCGTCAGATTCCAGTCCGTGCTCTCGAGCGCTTCTATAAGCATCCGGCGTTCCGTTTCGGCTACCACGCCATTGAAATCGGTCGGTTTCGGCGCCTCCGTTCCGTTGCCTGGCGACGGCGGCGGCACAACCGGTGTCGGCGCCGGCGCATTTCCGTTGACAGGCGGTGCCTGCGTTACGGTTGGAGGGGCTTCTGTTATCGGCGCCAAACGTTTCACTCCCTGCCCCAGTTGCACATGCAACGGAAGAAGATCGGGGGTGATGGTGGAAGCGCCCTCGTCCGCCATGACAACGGCATGTTCAACGGCATTTTCCAGTTCACGGATATTGCCGGGCCAGTCATAACGTTGAAGCAACTCCATGGACGCCTCGTCCACGGTCCGGACACGCCGGTCGTCCTGTTCGCCGTACTTTTTCAGGAAATACTCCACGAGGAACGGGATATCTTCCTTCCGTTCGCGCAGAGGCGGCAACTTGATCTGAATGACGCTGACGCGGTAATAAAGGTCTTCGCGGAAATCGCCGCGGGTGACGGCCGCCTCCAGGTCGCGGTTGCTGGCGGCGATCAGGCGAACATCCATCCGAATGGGCTTAATGCCGCCGACCCGGTCGAATTCCCGTTCCTGCAGAACACGCAACAACTTGATCTGAACATGCGGGGCAATGTCACCAATCTCGTCGAGGAACAGCGTGCCTCCCTCCGCCAACTCGAACCTTCCGGCCTTTTGCCACAGGGCTCCGGTGAAGGCCCCCTTCTCGTGGCCGAACAACTCGCTTTCGAGAAGTTCAGACGGAAGTGCCGCGCATGAGACCGCCACGAAGCGCTTAGCCGCTCGGACGCTGTTGTAGTGCAGGGCGCGCGCCACAAGTTCCTTGCCGGTTCCCGACTCTCCCCGTATCAGTACATTGGTGCGCGACTTGGATGCCTTGGCGATCAGGGAGTAAACTTCCTGCATCGGTTCGCTGTAACCGATGATGTTGTCGAACTTGTACCGTGTGTGGAGTTCGCGACGGAGGTAATCGTTCTCGCGCTGAAGGCTTCGCTGGCGAATGGCGCGTTCGATCTTAAGCCGCATCTCCTCCGCGTCAAACGGTTTGCACACGTAGTCAAAAGCCCCGGCTTTCATCGCGGCGACGGCCGTTTCCACGTCGCTGTGAGCCGTCATGATCAACAGGGGCACTTCGGAACCGCGTTCGCGAAGGTTCCGAAGAAGGTCGATACCGTTCAGATCAGGCATCATCAAATCGGTGATGACGGCGTCGATCTCGGTATCTGCGGCAATCGCCTCCAGAGCCGCGTTGCCTTGATTGAAGGTTGTTACTTTATAGCCGGCGCACTCGAAGATTCCAGATAGTGCGCGGCAGATGCTCGGTTCGTCGTCAACGACGACCAGGCGTCCCAAAGGTTGTTCCATCGTGGTCTCTCCACAACCTGCCCAGTGGCGGGAGGGAACACTGCGCGGCGAATCAGAAGAACCTTCCGCGGTTCACGGATTCGCTCAGATATTATTGGAGGTTGCCTTGCACCGGTCCTGCACCCCAACGCTTTCCATCACGCGTCGGGCGGCATTGCAACACTTCCGCCGTGATTGTGCTTCATTTCACGCGTTGTTGGCAACTTCCGACGTAAAAAAACTATCGGAGCGCCCGTTGCCTTGTCGAGAGGATGTTCAGTTCCTCCCGGTATTTCATCACCGTGCGCCTTGCCACCTGGTATCCGCGCTCCTTGAGGATGTCGGATATACGCTGGTCGCTCAGCGGGCGGCGGCGGTCTTCCGCCTCGATCAACTCCGCCACCATCTGCTTCAGATTAGTCGCCCGGCCGAAGAAGAATGAGAACGGCACAACGTCACCATCCGGCATCTGCAGATACTTTTCGGCGACCGTGCGGCTGACGGTAGACTCGTGTACGTGCAACATGGCCGCAATGTTCGTCTGTGTCAGCGGCACCAGATCGTGAGGATTCAAGGACCGGAAGAAGGCCTCCTGGTGCTCCAGTATGCACTCCGTAACGCGCAGTAGAAGCTCCTTCCGCTGACCCAGACTGCGCATGAACATATGCGCGCGCATCCAGTATTCGTTCAGCGCCTTCCGTTCGGCTTCGGGAAAACTCCCCGGATCAGCCTGCATTTGCCGAAGAAGCCGAGTGTATTCGGCGTCCAGTCGCAGTTGCGTCCGCTCGTGGTCCAGCACCGTCACAATCAACGAACCGTCGTCGCCGTATGAAACCAACACATCGGGTCGAATCGAAGGTTCCGAGCGGTGCCTGTCTGTTTCCCACGGTTCGCGGAAGTTCTCACCCGGGTGCGGGCACAGAGTCTTCCGAATCCAGGCAACCCCCTCTTCGGCCTCTTCCTGGCTCACCTGCAGGATCTTGGCAAGAGCGCCGATCTTGTTTGACGAGAGGGGTTTCCAACAATCCTCAATCATCGCACGAGCCAGCGGATGCGGCTGTTGTTCTTCATCACGCTCCAGCGCCCTGATCTGAATAAGCAGGCACTCGCGCAGATCGCGAGCACCCACACCGATCGGGTCCAGGGATTGGACCACAGCCAACGCCGCTTCCACGTCCTCAGCCGGCACCCCCAGGATACGAACCACATCCTCGACGGAAACCGTGAGATAACCGGAGTGGTTGAGACAGGATACCAGAAACTCGATAATCTTGTGCAGTCTTGTTTCCGCAACGGCACGAGCCTGCCACATAAGATGCTCGCCAAGCGTGGGTCTCTGCTCAATCTGACCCAGCGGATCGCTGTAATCCGATGCGGCAACCGATGTTCCGCTTTCGTATCTGTCCGGAACTCCGTCCTCCATGACACGGCGCTCCGGGAGCGGCAGATGGCACTTGCAACGGGCAGGGGGTTCTCCGCACTTTTCGCAGAATTCGTCCTCGGACCTCTCGAGTAGCGGATTCTCCAGAAGCTCCAGATCGATAGCTTCCTGTAACTCGGTACAGGACATGTGCAGGATAGTGTTGGCAAGGATCAGGCGGGGGTCCGCCTTTACCTGTGTTCGCAGGACTTGTGATTGTGTCTGCATACAAACGGCTCCACGTCGGAACGTGGCACAGCGTGAAGGATGGCCGGATTGGCAACTTATATGCCAATGATACCGGATTTGGGAGTCATGTTCAACCGCTTTGTGCTGAAATCGGTAGAATCACGGTCATAATCGTGCCGCGGCCAACCTGACTTTGGAGCGTGATATCGCCTCCCATGCCGCGCAAGGTTGCCCGACTGATACTCAACCCGAGGCCAGCGCCCTGCGTTCCATCCGCACGCCTTGAGAAGAACGGCTCGAATATCCGCTCCGTGTTTTCCGGGTGAATTCCTACACCCGAATCCTCAAAGGCAATCTCGACGTGCGATGGTTTTCCATTATCGTACCTCAAGCGTCCTCGCACTTCGAGGTATCCTCCATTCGGCATAGCGTGGACGGCGTTGAGAAGGATGTTCAATGCCACCTGATGCAAAAGACCGGCATCGCTGAGCACGAACGGCAGATCATCGGGGAAATCCTGACGGAACTCCACTTTTACAGCACCGGGTGCCACCCTGGCCAGGCGAATGGCCTCGCCGACAACGCGAACCGCGTCGACTTCCGTAATCCGGGTGTCCTGACCCTTGGCAAATTGCAGAAGATCCCGGGCCACCTGCCCGCCCCGCATGGACTCGCGGTAGATGGTCTCGGCGGCTTCCGCAGTCTGGCTGTCGAGTTGCTCCTGCTGGGCGCGCAGTCTCAGCAATTGCGCTTCGGCGGAGATGCCGGCCAGGATGTTGTTGAAGTTGTGGGCCACCCCCGCGGCCAGTTCGCCCGCCGCGGCAAGACGTTCTGATCGAGCAAGGCGCGCTTGGAGTCGATGTTCGTCCGTCACCTCGCGGACACACAGACAGCGGCAACCGGTTTGCGTGGCGGAACCCAGGCTGAACGCAAGATACCGGGATTCCGTCTCTCCGTGAACCTCCACCGTGAAGTGTGCGACCTCTTCGTGTTCCAACGACTCGATCGCCGGCGCCGTGTCGTAGACAAAGGGATTGCTGACTCCCGCTGAGCGCAAAAGGCGGTCGCAGGCCCTGTTTTCCGTGATGATTTTGCCCGTGGAATCGATCAGCGCGACGGGTTCCGGCAAGGCATTCAGGAGACTTTCGAACCCGGGCGGAACCTCCCGCTTCACGCCTGCTCTCCTTCAGCGGGAGAGTCGTACTTCCGAAGAATCTCAAGCGTCGCCGACGTTTGAAGGCACGTGAGAAGAGCGCCCCAGGCCAGCGACACGGGAACGAGCACCGCGGGGCCGTACTGCCACGTAAGAACCAGCAGAATCGGTCCAATCAACAACACGTTGAACAAGAAGGTTGTGATGAGGGTATACCAGGGATTCGCCATCGCGAGCAGAAACGCGCGGTACAAGGTCGTTCTCAGCGGCTTTTCCTGCTCAATCAGCAAGGGCCAATGGTACGTTGCCATCATCGCCCAGAGCAACAGAATGTAGCCGGTCAGAATGCCGATAACCTTGAACGGCGTCTGCGGTCGTGTCAGCAGGAAAACAGTATCCGCGGACAGCACAACCGTTACCAGCAATTGTGTGAAACCGAGCGCCCACGCGCCCAAAGCCAACCTTTTGCCCTGGCGGAAGACAGTGAGGAAATGCGGATCATCGCGGCGAAACATGGTGGCCGCCAGAGCGTAAAGACCGGCTATGAACGGCGACAGGATCAACACAGCCAACGGCAACAGAACAATCAAACCGCGCACGCTGGCCGCGCGTTGTTCGGGATCGATCAGCCGAACCAGCCACGACGCCCCGTAAGCCGCCGGCAGGAACATCAGCGCAAACGACACGGCGGATGCCAGAATAGTCGTTCCCATGTAGTCGTACGCGGCGGACACCCCGAGACGGAACGAACGCCCCGCCGATGGCGGCGGCGGCGGTTCGACCGGGTCATCGCCCCAGTCAGTCTTCTCCGGGGACAGCGAAGGGTGACGAATCATAAGGTTTCGACGCTATTGAACTCCGTTGTAAGCGTTACTGGCGGCTCATGCTTTCCGGCGCCGACACGCCCAGAATTCCCAGCATGTTCCTCAGCACGATTCGCGCCGCGGAACACAGGGCGAGGCGCGCCGCGCTGAGGTCGGCGTCGTCTCCCAGCACCAGGCACTGGGTGTAGAACTGGTGGAATGTTTGCGCCGTTTCCATCGAGGCCCGTGTCAGGCCGTGCGGTCCAAAATCATTGGCAAACCGGGTCAGGTCCTCCGGATAATCAGCCAGCCGGCGCATCAGGGCCAGTTCCGTTTCGTGCGTCAACAGGGACAGGTCCACCTTTTCCGGATCCACCGGCGCGAAGCCCTGGTCAGCGGCGCGCTTCAGGATACTGCAGATGCGCGCATGGGCGTACTGCACGTAGTATACCGGATTCTCGTTGGATTCCTTTTTGGCGAGGTCCAGGTCGAAGTCCAGCGGGCTTTGGCTGTCGCGCAGAAGGAAGAAGAACCGCGCGGCGTCAGCGCCGACTTCTTCGATCAGTTCGTCCAGCGCCAGCACATTGCCGGCGCGCTTACTGCTGACGACTATCTCGCCGTTGGAGTACAGCCGCACTATCTGGTGGATGATAACCTTCAAGCGCTCCGGGTCGTATCCCTGCGCGGCAATAGCGGCCTTGGTGCGCTGGATGTATCCGTGGTGATCGGGTCCCCAGATGTCGATGAGCAGATTGTAGCCGCGGTCGAATTTGTTGCGGTGGTAAGCGGCATCGGCGGCGATGTACGTTGTCGCGCCGTTCGAGCGCCGCAATGGACGGTCCTTGTCGTCAGCAAAATCCGTCGACTTGAGCCACAGGGCGCCGTCCTTTACGTACGTGTGTCCTTCACGTTCCAGATGGGCCAGCGTATCGGCCACGGCGTCCGGGTGCAGGGTGCTCTCATGGAACCACTGGTCGAAGGACACGCCGAAATCGGACATCGCCTTCTTCTGCAACGCCACCATCTTCTCGACGCCCAGCCGTCCCAGCCGTTCGGCGCGTTCCTCTTCCGGCATATCCCGCAGGCTCGCGCCTTGCTCCCTGATGATTTCGATCGCCAGGTCTCTTACGTATTCCCCGTGGTAGCCGTCTTCAGGAAGAGGGACATCCTCGCCCAGTTCCTGGCGGTAGCGCGCGTCCAGGCTCCGTCCGAAATTGCCGACCTGATTTCCGTAGTCGTTGATGTAATACTCGCGGGCAACTTCGTAGCCCTGTGTCTCCAACAGCGCGGCTAGAGCGTCGCCCAGCGCGGCCGCGCGACCCTGCACGACGAGGATGGGACCAGTGGGATTGGCGCTCACGAACTCCAGCAGGACGCGTTCGCCCGCGTGGTCTGTGGAGTGACCGTATTTCACGTCCTCGACGAGAACCCGGCGGATGACGGAGTAAAGCCAGTCCGGCTTGAGGTAGAGGTTCAGGAAACCGGGACCGGCGATTTCAACTCTGTCCAAAAGCGTGTTATCCGGAATGTGCGTCTGTATGATCCGGGCCACCTCGCGGGGTGATTTACCGACCGTGCGCGCCAGCGACAAAGCGGCGTTGCAGGCAAAATCCCCGAGTTCCTTGTTCGGCGGTTCCTTCATGTCGTCCAGCGTGATCTCGCCGGACAACACAAGGGAGCCGTCCTCCACGGCGCTTTCAACGGCCTTGTGTATCAGTCTCGCCAGTTGATCCTTGATCATATTCCCTCTGAGTTCCTCACGCTAATCACTTATCGCTTTCCTTCTCGCTGTCGCCTTCGGCCGCGGCGGAGGGTTTCGCAGGTTCCTCTTCATCAGGACCTACGGCCTTCTTGAACTCCTTGATGCCCTGTCCCATACCCTTCGCGAGTTCCGGCAATTTCTTGGCGCCAAACAGCACAACAAGCGCAACAAGCAGAATCGACAGTTCCGTGGGACCCAGCCCGATTGCGATCTGCCGCGACCATAACTCCAAGCCGATCATTTGGTTTCCTCCGATTTTCGACGGGATGTATCCACGTTCGACAGCGCCATGTCCCTGGCTTCCTGGATGTCCGAGGTCAGGTCACCCAGAAGATCAGCCTTGGCTTTACGGAATTCACGCATGGCTTTGCCGACGCTCCTGCCTATCTCCGGCATCCGCTTGGGGCCGAAGATGATGAGCGCCACGGCGAATATGACGACCAGTTCCATTGTACCCGGCATTTGACACCACCAGTCGCAGTGACGCGCCCGGCCGATCGGTGATCGGCCGTTTCCATAATTCTGACTACAGTCTTGTGACGCTGATACGCGATGTCAGGTTCTGGACGGTGTGCGTTTCAAAAACACCGGCGCCGTAAACCATCGCGTTGGCCGCTCCGGCCGCCGACGCAAACTGCAGGCGCTCCGAAAGGTCCGCGCCCTGCAACCATTTCACCAGGAAGGCGGCCAGAAACACGTCACCGCTTCCGACCGCGCTTGCGAACTGAATCTCGGGCGCTTCGGCGTACCATGCGCCCGTTTCGTCCGCGCCCACGGCTCCGCACCGGCCAAGTGTAATGGCAACCGTCTTGACGCCGCGCTCCAGAAAAATCCGGCACGCCTCCGCCGCGTCACCGACCGTCTCGATCTCCCGGCCGAGCAAATCCGACGCTTCCGTCGCGTTGGGCTTGACAAAATCGGGAACGGCATCCAATCCGTGCCGCAATGGCTCTCCACTCGTGTCCAGCACGGTGCGGATGCCGCGGGACTTGGCTTGCCCGATCAATCCCGCGTAGAAGCCGTCCGGCACCCCCGGCGGGAGGCTTCCGCAAAGCGCCACCGTATGCGAACGCTCCAACAGGGCCGAAAACCGTTCCTGGAACAAGTCCAGTGCGGCCTGGTCAATCGTCGGTCCGGGTTCGTTGATCTCCGTCTGCGTGCCTGTATCACGGTCCACGATGGCGATACAAAGGCGGGTTTGACCCGGAACTGTAACAAAGCCGTCTTCTATGCGCGCCGGTTCCAGCCGATTGCGCACGAGATCACCGTTGTGTCCCGCCAGAAAACCCGTAGCCGAGGACTGGAGGCCGAGCGACACAGCCGCCCTTGCTACGTTGATCCCCTTGCCACCGGCGTGTTCGCCGATTTCAAGCGGACGGTGAACACGCCCGATGATGAGCCGATCGACAAGATAGGTCTTGTCCAGCGCAGGATTGGGCGTAACGGTCAGTAACAAAAAGAGCCTCCTTCGGCATTCCTGTCCGCCGAAGCCCGACAGGGCGGAGGCGGAACAGCCTTCCTAACGCGCATGAGTCAGTGTAGGGAGGCTGTCGGATGGCGGTCAAACGGACGAAGTGTACCGGCTCCGGTGTCGCGTAACGACGATTGTCACGCTAGAATGAATCCGTGCAGTCCACAACACCCCAAAGCGTGTTTCCGCCTTCCACGGCAAGCCATCAGATATCGGCCTTGTTGTGGTTGAAGGTGCGCCTCTCGCTGGGTGCGTACAAGAAAACGAAAGCTCTGCTTGTTGGCCTTGCCATCGGCGCTCCGTTTGTTGTCGCATTCAGCCTTGCTTTGTACTTCGCGGCGCTTGTGGTGCTTTGGGCATTTCCCGCCGAGATGTCCCGCCCGATGTTTCACGGAGCGCTGGCGACGCTTTACATCATGTGGCTGGCCGCCCCTTTGCTGGCGGCATCGGTCAACGAGAGTCTGGACCTTTCAAAGATACTGCAATACCCCATCCCGCCGGGCCGGCTTTACTTTGCGAACATCCTCGGCGGATTCCTCGATATGCCCGTGCTGACGGCGCTGATCCCGCTGTTGGCGATTCCGATTGGGCTCGCGACCAATCCCCTTACCGCGATTCTCCTGCTGTTCGTTCTCGTCGTTTTCGTATTTCACACCATCTCGCTATCGCAAGCGGTTACGACGCTGTTGTGGGGATTGCTGAGGTCTCGTCGTATCAAGGATGTCTGGTTCGTCCTGGTATCGGTCGGGGGAATCGTTTTTTTCAGCGGTTACCAGGTTATGATCCGGCGGTTCGACGAAACCGCCATGGGTTACCTGATGTTTGCCAGGCCGGACCGGGTGGTGAAGTTCAGTCCGCCGGGCTGGGCTGTCGACGCCGCCTTTGCCCTGAACCGGGGCGACTGGCTGTCATTCGCGTGGAGAATATCGCTTCTCCTTATCGTTTGCTACGCCACGGTTCGCATCGCCGGTGTCCTCGTCCACCGTATTGTAACCGGCGACCTGGCGCTGGAGAAGTACGGAAACGCGAAAGCCAGCGGGGAAGCCGTCTCCCGTTCGAACGGCTCGGTACGCCGGCGAAACCAATCACGATTGGCGCGCTTTCTGCCTCCAGCCGTAGCCGCGATGTACGAGTTGGAATGGCGCACTATGATGCGCGATCCCGCCGTCAAGGTCGATCTTGTGCGCAATATCGGCTGGATGGTGGCGTGGCCGATCATTCTAATATTCTCGTCTTCGGATAACGGCCAGTCCGGCCTTGCCTACATTCTGCGGTCGGGAGCCTGGGTTTTTGTTGGCGTGATGGCCGCTCTCGGAATGGCAACCTACGTAATCAGCCACAACATTTTCGCACGGGACCGGAGCGGAATCGGCTTGTTGTTTACACTGCCTACCCGGCGAATGGATATCATAGTTGGCAAGAACCTGGCGAACATGGTTTTCGCCACCGCCGGGAACCTGATCCTGTGCGCCGTCGCGGCGTGGCTGGTACACCGTCCGGCTCTTTTCCCCGCGGCTGTCATCGCGGGTCAGTCACTGGCGCTTGTTTGCGTGGCCGCCGGCAACATTCTGTCGGTTTACCACCCCTACCCGCTTCCGGAACGGGGACAGAATCCGTATGGAACCCGCTCATCGGGGTTCACTTTCTTCGGTTGTTTCGGCTTCATCCTGATGATTGCGGCGGCCGTGTGTTTGTCTCTGCCCGTGGCCGGGGCGTTCGTTGTACCATTGCTGTTGCGGGAGTCGGCGTGGCTATGGCTCAGTATTCCCGCCGCGGTCGTTTACGCCGTCTTCGTGTGGTGGTTGATGACGAGAGCCGCCGCGAACGGATTGTCGAATCGGGAACCGGAGGTTCTCGCCGCACTGTTGAAATCGGCTGTATGATTTGCCGCGCCATTACATAGAATGACCGAATCCGCCCGGAAGATACTGGAAGACCTGACACAGCGGTTTCGCGGTGTTCCCATCCTGACGCTTGCCCAGACAGCGCTTTGGGATGATCCCGTTAAGGCGACTTTCAAGGCGCTGTTGGACAAGCAGATGCCCGGCGCGCGCCTGATTCTGGCGGTGATGGACACCGACTACTTCTCGCGCCTCCCGCGCCCGCCCGCCGGCACGAAACCGTTTGATGTTGTTCCCCACAACGACGGCACCACACAGGGACTATGGGCCGCCGTCGGCGAGATGTCCTGCCTGTTCGGGGCCGAGACGGTTCCGGACTGCCACACCATGGCATCGCACGGGGTACAGGTTCACCGGGCACTGTCCGCAACAGAGGATTCGGAGGCGCTGGACCGGTTGACGATGGCGTGGGGATGGCGGGGACTGGCTCAAACGAGAGGCCGCCGCAGACTGGCCGGCGATGTGAAATTGATGGAATGCGGGCAAGCGCTTCGTAAGCAGGTGGAATGGGCCCTTGCCGAAACGGAATCGATCGCGAACCGGGCACTTGGTTCCTTCGCCGATATCCTGCGGATTCGCATCCGTGACTACGTTGCCGGACACCCGGACGCCTGCCTCGCCGATCTGTATCTCTCCCTGCTTCCCGAAATCTATGCAACACTGCTCGGTTCACAACCAGGCGACCTGGAATATGCCCGATCCTCGGACTTGATGCGCTTCAACCGCCGCACCGCCGTACGCCTGCGATTTCGCCCTCTGGATATCTTTCTGAATCCCGGCACCGCCTCTATCGCGCGGAAACACTACAACACCGCCGTTCACGATTCGGGCATAGCCACACTGGACCGGTTCGGTGAGAATGCCATTCCGTTCGACCTTGCGATTCCGGGACGCGGACGGGGTACCATTCATCTGCATCCCTCCGAAATTCGCGTGGACACCGATGATCCGATCGTGATACCACTTACCTCACCCGTTCGGAACCGGCGGGAACTCGCGAAAACACTGGAACAGGAACTCGGTGAAGGCATCGCTCTTATCGGCAAGGCTGTCGCGTTGATTCCTATGTTGGCGCACGAATATGTGATGCTCCTAAACGAAACCGGCTCGGGATACGTCACCAATTCCTGCCGCTGGAACCGCCTGTTGCTGGAGGACGGCATCGGTTTTCAGTTGTACCCGATCCTGCGCCTGGGAGTCCGACCGCTGGATACGATCGGATCGGCCGGAGGATGTTTCCGGTTGCCGGAACACCTCGCCGCCGCTTTCGGGCGGGAACGGGTGTCCGCCGAAAGCGTTCAGAACGGCTGGCGGGAAGCCGTGCTATCTTCCCGGCGCGAGTTGGCTGAAATCCGCGAACTGCGAGGTTCCGGTGCGTGGTTGCGGCGGGAGGCTTCGCGTTCCGAGTCAGCACAAGCCGAATATGACGAGTACCTGAACCTTCGGAAGCAACGGCGCAAGAACGGCATCCGCATCTGGGCGTTGAATCAACTCAGCCGACGGCAGTTGGAATCGCTGAAAGAAGTCCGGTCGCAAATCAATGAGATGGAGGCCGAAAAAGGGCGGCATTTCCGCGAATCGATTCTCCCGAAGCAGTCGCTTGGCGCGGACGCGGCGGTCGATTCCGAATATGCGAAGGCGTTAAGAGTCCGTTCCGAGTACGAAACGCGTATCGGAAGGTTGCGCGACTGCGCGGGCGAACTGCTCGGCAACCTCGCCGTTATTTCGAAACGGCGCAAAGCCATCAAGTCGGATTCTGAAATTGCCTTGCGCGAGGTGAGGCTGGCCGAACTGGCGGGCAAAGCTGAACTGAGCCGATGGCGCCGCGTCCGCGATCTCTGGCTCGTTGCTGAAGGGCTGGTACACGTACAATCACGCCCGACCGCCTGGTGGTTTCCTTGTGTGGATCCGACCGGGCAGTGGTTCCGCGGCATATGCGACAGCGCCGAATACCGATGGGAACCGATGAACGGAGAAACTTGCACCCGCGCGGGTGAAGCACTTGAGGCCATCGGTATTCTTCCGTGACCCGAGTCAACGGCTTTGGATTTGCCCGCCAAGCCCGAGAATTGGATAGTATGACACAGTCCTGGCCGCGACCCCTCGATGTGAGCCGACCGCTTGGATTCCCATCAGGATTATCGCCCCTCAGTGATTCCGTAGACTCGCAGTAAGCCCGAAGGAGTATGACCCATGGCACTAATCAACGCTATTCGCGCACAACTGGGTATCGCGGCCCTTGCCGGCCTGCTGATTACAACCGGTGGCGTTTCGGCGTCGGCTTATCTCAGCCCGGGAGACCGGCACAAAGTCGTTGCGGAGAGCCCGGCCCAGTCGGCACTCATCACGGCCAGGGGCGGCACGTTGATCGGCGATTATGGGTCATTCCAATGGTATGAAGTCGGCGCCGAAGCCTTCACCGGTCCCGACAGCATCAGCGTGTCGCTCATACGCGACACCGCCAATGTTTTGGAACTGAATTCCGGGCACGTCGATACCACTGCGCCGCGGCTTCACGCACTGCCGCCGACGGACGACTCTTTCTCCGGCAAGCGCCTGCACCTCGTCCACTTCGCCGGTCCGGTTCAGCCGGAGTGGCACGAATCCCTGCTGAACGCCGGAGTCCAGGTGGTTTGTTACATCCCGAACAACGCTTACCTCGTCTACGGCGACGCCAAAAGCATCCAATCCCTTCGTTCCGCAACGGCATCGCGTTCCTACGTACAGTGGTTCGGTTCCTTCCCGGCGGAATGGAAGATATCGGCGTCCTCAACCAGGTCGGTTCCCAACGGAAAGACCTCTCCGATTGAGGAAAGCCGGGACTTTGCCGTGCAGATGGTTCGCGACAAGGAGACCAATTCGGGCACTGTTGCGCTGATTGACTCGCTGAAGGTCGAGGCCGTTCGGCGCCCGTTTGAGCAGGGACCCTACCTGAACGCTGTCGCGCGACTTCGCCCCCGCGACATCAAACAGATTGCCAACCGCCCGGACGTGATTTCCATCCAGCCCTACGAACGCCCGCGCCTGCTTGATGAACGTCAGAACCAGATTGTCGCCGGAGCCGTTACCGAGGCGGGCCAGTTGACCGGAACTGGTTACCTCTCGTGGCTCACGTCGGTCGGATTTACACAACAGCAATTCACCGAATCGGGATTTGTGGTGGACATCGCGGACAGCGGTATCGATGTCGGTACCACAACGCCGAACCACGCCGGTCTTTATACGGGCGGTAGCAAAGCCCAGCCTTCGCGCGTGGCGTATGCCCGCCTGGAAGGCACCGCCAACTCCGGAAGCACCATCAAGGGGTGCGACGGGCACGGCACCTTGAACGCGCACATAGTCGGCGGATTCGACAACCTGAGCACGTATCCGCACAGAGACACCGCCGGGTACCAGTACGGTCTGGGTGTTGCCCCGTTCGTGAAGATTGGATCGTCCACCATCTTCGACCCGGAATCCTTCACCGATCCGGATTACGAAAACATGCTCTCCCGCGCCTACCGCGACGGAGCGAGGATTACCAGCAACTCGTGGGGCGGCGGCTCGGGCGGCCAGTACACCATCGATTCACAGGCCTACGACGCTCTGGTGCGCGATGCCCAGCCTGCGGGCTCGTCCGTTCCGATGGGCGGCAACCAGGAGATGGTTGTTGTGTTTGCGGCGGGAAATGCCGGTCCCAACGACCAGACGGTTGGAGCCCCGGGAACGGGCAAGAACGTCATAAGCGTTGGCGGCAGTGAGAATGTACGCGCTTTCGGAGCCGTGGACGGGTGCGGCGTTCCGGACACCCAGGCGGACAATGCCAACGATATCGCCGATTTCTCCAGTCGCGGCCCCTGCGCCGACGGACGCATCAAACCGGACATCGTCGCGCCGTCCACACACATAACGGGCGGCGTTATCCAGACAGCCACGGCCGGATCCACCGGCCAGGCCGATTCCTGCTTCAACGCCAGCGGCATTTGCGGCGGCATCAACAGCGGCATTTTCTATCCGACGGGCCAGCAACTCTTCTCCGCCTCTTCGGGAACCAGCCACTCAACGCCGGCCGTCGCCGGAGGCGCGGCGCTTGTTCGGCAGTACTTTACCAACAAGGGCTGGAACACTCCCAGCCCCGCCATGACCAAAGCCTTGTTGATGACCTCCGCCCGCTATATGAAAGGCATCGGAGCAAACGACAATCTTCCTTCCAAAAGTCAGGGAATGGGCACAATGGACCTGTCCTCCGCTTTCTCCACTGATGCCAGAATCCTGCGCGACCAACTCCCTGAGGACACCTTAACCGCCACCGGGCAGACGCGCCGCTTCACCGGAGTCATCAGCAATCCGTCCCAACCTTTCCGGGTAACGCTGGCTTACACAGATGCACCGGGCTCGACCACCAGTTCCGCGTGGAACAACAACCTGGATTTGACTGTCATTTCCGGCGGACGCGAGTACAAGGGCAATGTGTTTGTTGGCGGCTGGTCGCAAACGGGAGGCACAGCCGACCATCGGAACAACGTGGAATCCGTGTTCCTGCCCGCAGGAGCCAGCGGACCGTTCGCCATCATCGTCACCGCGCAGAATATCAATTCCGACGGTGTTCCGAACTGGGGCGGATCGCTGGACCAGGATTTTGCGCTTGTGGTGACCAATGCTCAAGCCATCGACACACCCGTTCCCACGACGGCGGGATTCACAATCGCCAATGAAGGCTGTTCACCCGCCAATGCGAGCGCCGATCCGGAAGAGCAGGTTATCATCGACTTCGGACTTCGCAATGTGGGCACTCGTGAAACGACCGATCTCGTGGCCACCCTGGAGGCGAGCGGCGGAATCACTCCTCTCACAACATCCATGTCGTATGGTGTCATTCATAATACCGGCGAGCCCGTGACCCGCGGGTTCGCCCTCGTGGCGCACGGCGAATGCGGCTCGTTTGTCACAGCGCGACTGACACTGAAAGATGGAGATACCGACCTCGGCGTGGCCGAGTATCGCTTCCGACTCGGCGCCCTCGTCACTCCGGTAAACGGAACCTACCGAAGTTCCAATCCCCTGGCAATCGTGGATGCCGGAACCATCAGCCAGTCCATTGCGGTGCCTCACAACGGTGTGGTGGCGGGTGTGACCGTAAAGGCACGCATCCGTCACAACTACATCTCGGATCTGAAACTCACCCTTGTTGCTCCGGACGGCACCTCGGCTGTTTTGTGCGATAAGGCCGGTGACGCCGGTATGGACATGGGCTCGGGAGCGGAAGGTGCGGTTCAATTCACGGAGTTCACGGATACCGCGTCCCAGAGCATAACATTCGGCACGGCTCCGTTCGCCGGTTCGTACCGCCCCGTTGAACCTCTCAGCATTTTCAATGACATTCCGGTTTCCGGCAACTGGACGCTCATCGTCACCGATCAGTTCGCTCCGGATACGGGTGCCCTGCTGGCCTGGGAACTGGGAATCACGCGTCTCCATAACGCGTGCTGTGGGATTGTTCCGGCGCCCGACGTTGAGGTCGGACAGCCCGCAATCGTGATGGAGACCTGCTCGCCGGGCAACCTGCTTCCCGACGAAGGTGAAACCATCACCCTTCGGCTTCCGCTTACGAACGCCGGACCGGGCCCAACCACCGCGCTCACGGCAACGTTGCTACCCGACCCTACCATTACGATTGCCGGCGACGCAACGCAAAACTACGGCATACTGCAACCAGGCGGCACACCGGTCAACGCGTTGTTTACGTGTACGGTCAATGCCGCTTGCGGGTCCAAAGTCAGACTGGCCTGGCAGATAAAAGACGGGGCAAAGGAGTTGGGCATATTCCCGTTTGACCTGACTGTCGGTTCTCTCGGTGCGATGATTACAACTGTGCACAGCAGTTCGGGCGCCGTGGGGATTCCGGATGCGGGTCAAATCGAACGGTCACTTGCTGTCTCAGCCCCTGGCGTTATCGAGGACATCCAGGTACGCGTTCGCGCAAACCATACCTGGGTTGGCGACCTGACCCTGACCCTGATCGCGCCGGACGGAACCGTAATTCCGCTTTTCAATGGCTACGGCGGCAGTGGCGACAACCTGGGATCGGGAGCCACCAACTGCACCGGCTTCATGACAACTTTCGACGAGACTTCACAGGTCCGCATATGGGAGGACTCCGCGCCGTTCCGCGGTTCCTACAGGCCGGAACAATCGTTATCCCTCCTGCGCGGTAAAACCGCGGCGGGAACGTGGAAGTTGCGCATCCGTGACGGTTACGCCGGCGATACGGGCGTGCTGTACTGCTGGGAACTCGTGATGACGCGAAGACACACCATCTGTTGCGGCAGTGCCGGCGTACCGGAACTCGTTTACGACTCCGGTCAACTGGTGGCTGAATCCTGCGTTCCCGCGAACGGCAACCCGGACTCCGGCGAATCGGTGGTCTACTCGATTGGATTGCGCAATCTGGGAAGCGCTTCCGCCGGTGACCTGCTGGTTTCGGTTCAGCCGAGCGCCAACGTGATGCCCTTGTCCGGAAGCCGGAACTACGGTCCGCTGGCGCCGGAAGCCCCCATTGTCTACAGGGACTTCCAGTTCATCTGCACCGGGACCTGCGGAGCCACTGTTCCCGTCGTGCTCAGTGTCACAGACGGTACGCGTACGTACCAGCCGGTCAATCTGAACCTGCGCATTGGCGCACAAACTATCACCACTTCCTCGCCGGCCAACACATCGTCAATCACCATCGTAGACGATTCCGTGGCTTCTCCCTACCCGTCCAATATCGCTGTTTCGGGCCTGACCGGCACCATCACCAAGGTCACCGCAACGTTGAAAGGATTCCGGCACACCTACCCGAACGACACCGAAATCGTGCTCATCGGGCCAACCGGACAATCCTGCGTTCTAATGGCATGGGCCGGTGGCTACACATCGGTGACCGGACTGAACCTGACGTTTGACGATGACGCCGCAACATCACTCGGCAACGGAGCCCTCGTATCCGGTACATTCCGACCGTCCAACCTGGGATTCTCCTCGAACCTGCCGTTGCCGGCGCCGGTCAGCCCGTACGGTGATCGGCTGGGCGGTTTTATCGGCACCAATCCCAACGGAACCTGGCGGCTTTATGTAAACGACAGTTCATACGGCGATTCCGGTGCGATAACCGGCGGTTGGTCCCTCGATATCACCACGGCACTGCCGAGTTGCTGTTCCAGCGCGGCCACATTCACTCTGCTGGATGCGCTTCAGGCAATCCGGATCGCGGGGGGACTGCTGACTTCGTCAGCCTCTGATGTCACGAAACTGAATATCGAGACAGAAGAACCATCCGTTGGGCTCATCGACCTCGTGGACGCCAGCCGTATCATCCGAAAAGCCGCCGGGCTCGATTGACGAGTTTAGCGTCAATCAGGCAAGGAAAGCGAGGCCGGGGAACATTTCCCGGCCTTTTCCTTATGGATTTCGCAACATTGTTTCATAAAAGGCTTGTTTAGCGTTCACATATGCTGTACAAGTATTGATAGGAGCATTCAATGCCCAATGCGGCCAATTTGGTATGCGCGGAGGGACCACGGCGGAACGACCCTGCACCTCGTTCGCCGTATTTCGTTGCATCTCCCGCAAGCCGCACGTTCGATTCTACATCTTCGTCCAAGCGCGAACACGCGCCCCGCGCACCTGATCCCACCGCGGCCGTCACGCCGTGAATCCGGGGAAGCGCGGGAAATCGAAAGGCAGGTTACACCCTTGAAAACCAGGGATCATTGCCTGAATCCTGTCACCTGGTTGCTACTGCCCATTCTGTGTTTCACCGTACTGTCATCAGCCCATTCCCGCGTTTATGTGGACAAGAACGCGCCGGGACCGACCTTCGATGGAACCACCTGGGCCACGGCATTCACCACGATACAGGCCGGCATCAACGCGGCATCCGCCTCGAAGGACGAGGTGTGGGTAGCCGACGGCACTTATGTTGAGCGAGTCACCATCTCGGCGCAAGTGACTCTGTACGGCGGATTCGCCGGTAACGAAACACTTCTTTCGCAAAGGAATCCCGTCACCAACATCACAACCATCGATGCCGAAAACAGCGGGCGTCCCGTTTCGTTCGCCGGCGGTTCCTCGAACGCCGTGATTGACGGCTTCCAGATTGCCAATGGAAACGTCAGCGGCGACGGAGGCGGAGTCTGGGTCGCGAACAGCACCAGCCCGATTATCCGCAACAATCGAATCCGGAACAACTACGCCTCGGGCTGGGGCGGCGGAATCTTTACTGGATCCGGCACCGCAACCCAGGTTCTTAACAATGTGATCTCCTCGAACAGTTCGGGCTCATGGGGCGGCGGTGTTGCGTTTTACTACGCGGCGGCGTCTTCACTGGCCTCGAACAATGTTGTTATTCGCAATGGCAACGGCACTTGCGCCGGCATCGCGGTCTTTCAAAGCACCGCCACGCTTAACGGAAACACCTTTCTGTTCAATCACGGCGCCGGCGCCATCCGCGCCTGGGATTCGCCGGCCGCCAAGGCTTACAACAACATCATCGCGCTGAACACGTCCGGCTTCTACACCAACGTAGCCGCCGCGAACGTGGACCTGAAGAACAACTGCTTCTTCAACAACCGCGACTGGAACGTGGCCGGCATCAACGATCCCACGGGAACGAACGGCAACATCACCGCCGATCCCCTCTTGAGGGTGGATGCGCGCGGTATCGCCCATATCATGCCCGGTTCTCCCTGCATCAACGCAGGACAGGCTCTGGGCTTCAGCGGCACTACCGATATCGACGGCCAGGCCCGCATTCAGGGCGCCGACCTCGATATCGGCGCTGATGAGTCCGACGGATCCACACCGGGCCAGGCGGTTCTATACGTGAAACCGACCGGCGACGACGCCAACGACGGAAAGTCGTGGGCCACGGCCAAGAAGACACTGCAACACGCGCAGGATTCAGCGGCCGCGATGATGTACCCCGAAATCTGGGTTGCATCCGGCACGTACGTCGGCTCCATCGAAGTCTCGAACGGTATCGCCATGTACGGCGGATTCGCCGGAACCGAGACCCTGTTAAGCCAGCGAAATCCCCGCGCGAACATAACCGTCATCGATGCCAACAAGGCAGGACCTGTTGTGCTCGCCCGGTGGTCGGTGGGACGCGGCACCATCGTCGACGGCTTCACCATCACCAACGGATCATACAGCGGTGACGGCGGCGGCATCCGCATCATCGACGCCGCGGGCCCGATAATTCGCGGTAATGTCGTCACCGGCAACTCGGCCACCGGCTGGGGCGGCGGAATATGGTGCGGAAACAGCTCCGCGGCGTGGATACTTGGCAACATTGTCCAGAACAACTCGTCGGGGTCCTGGGGCGGAGGCATCGCCTTCTACTATACCCAGGCATCCTCGATTGCCGCCAACAACGTGGTCGCCCGAAACAACGGAGGTCCGTGCGGCGGCATCGCCGTATTCCAGAGCGTGGTGCCGGTCATAAACAACACCATCATCCACAACCTGGGAGACGGCAACCTGCGGGTGTGGGACACCTCGGCGGCGAAGGTGTACAACAACATCATCGCCTTCAACTCCAAGGGCTTCTCCACCAACGTCAACAACGCCAATATCGACTTCAAGAACAACAACGTGTTCTGGAACCGGCAAGAGGCCTATCTGGGATACCCGGACCAGACAGGTATCAACGGCAACATCGCCGTTGACCCGATGCTCTCCGTCGACATCAAGGGTGTCGCCCACATTGCGGCCGCGTCGCCCTGCCGGAACACCGGCCTGAACAGCGTGGTGTTCGATACCGACGTCGATTATCAGGCCCGCATACAAGGCCCGTCGGTCGATATTGGTGCGGACGAATCCGACGGAACGAATCCTGCCCAGATAGTGGTTTTCGTCAAACCGACGGGCGATGACGCCATGAACGGGTTGACGTGGGCGAACGCGAAGAAAACGGTTCAAGCCGGTATGGACGCGGCACAGCCACTGGGCGCGGAAGTGTGGGTCGTCAAGGGCACCTACAAGGAACGCATCACCCTTCGCAACGCCGTGGCCGTATTCGGCGGCTTCCTGGGAACGGAATCCACGCGGGCCGCGCGCAATCCGGTGGCAAACGTCACCATCCTCGATGCAGAGCAGAAGGGTTGGGTGGTGCTTGCCGACAGCAACACGACACGCGGTTCGGTGCTGGATGGGTTCACCGTGACCAACGGCTCCGTCTCCGGTGAAGGCGGAGGTGTTCGCTGTACGGACTGGGCCGGCGCCGTCATCCGCAACAACGTCATCACCGGGAACTACGCCAGCAATTGGTCCGGCGGTGTCTGGCTCGGCGTCAACAACAGTTCCTACGTGCTCAACAACATCATCTCGAACAACTCGTCCGGAAACCGGGGAGCCGGAGTTGGCGCTTATTACGCCTATTGGTCGCGCATAGCCGACAACGTGGTGATGGGCAACAGCGGAGCAACGGGAGGCATTGATACCCACCAATGCTCGCCGCCTGTTGTTGGAAATACGATTATCCACAAC
>JAKQQT010000077.1 GCA_029564025.1 Armatimonadota bacterium
CCGACCCGAGCGTCATTCCGGATTGTCCCGTGCTGGACCCCGCCAATCCCATGCCGAGGTACCTGCAAGTGCGCGACTGGCTCGCCGGCCGCATCGAGTCCGGGCTTCTGGAAAAAGGAGCCAAACTCCCCGCGGAAAAGGAATGGGCGCCCGCGCTGGGCGTCAGCCAGATGACCCTCAACCACGCCATCCAGGCGCTCGTTAAAGAGGGTCTCGTCTTCCGCGAGGTCGGGCGCGGCACCTTTGTCACGGACCACGATCCCGTCGCCGAACCGGTGCACATCGGCCTCGTTCTACACTGGCGCAAAGAGTCCGATGGCGGACACTACGGCACCACCATGCTCCACGGCATCTACCACGTTGCCGCGGAACAACCCGCAAGGTTTTCCTTCGCCTGGGGCGATCCTTCCGAGGACGAACCCCAGGACTACTACATAAGACTGGCCGCCGACCATCAGGTGGATGGCCTTCTTCTTCTCATCCCTCCCGCACATGCTTTGCCGCAAATGCTCGCTCTGCAGGAAGCCGGGATTCCCTTCATCGTCGTTGGCGCGTCGTGGGAATCCTACGCCCTTCCGTGCGTGGACTTCGACAACAATTCCGGCGCCGCACTCGCCGTGCGTCACCTGTTGGCGCTTGGGCACCGCCGGATAGGACTGGTAAACGGAGCCATGTATCTCCGAAGCACCCTGGCTCGTACGAACACGTTTCACCGTGTTCTTCAGTCCGAAAATATCGACTTTCAACCCGAATGGGAAATCACGGCGTCCTCTTTCACCATGGACGCCCACAGCGCCGGAAAACTGAAAACCCTCCTGCGCTCCCCGGACGGGCCCACGGCATACTTTGCCGCGGGATACTACCTGTGCACACAAACCGTGGAGATGATACAGGGAGTGGGCCTTCGCATCCCGGACGACATATCCGTCGTCGGATTCGGCGACCCCTTCACGGCGGCGTATATGTCGCCTCCACTGACGACCATCCGGCATCCAATCGAGACGCTCGGCGAGTTGGCAGTCGAACGCTTGCTGAAGGATGTCCGCGAAGGTGGCTCAGATCGCGAAACGGACCTCCAACCCGTGGAGTTCGTGGAACGACGCTCCACTTCCAAACCTAAATGCGCATGAAACGGCAAGCCGTCGGCACACGCACCTGAAATTCGTGCCGCTGACGGCAAGCCGATTTCTACTCCCAATGGAGTCACACAAAAATGATCAACCTTAAGTGGCTCGGTGTTATGGTTCTCGCGCTTGTCGCGACCACCGGGGCATATGCCCAGAACATGGTCGGCCAACCGACAAACCTGACACCCGGCTTCAATTACACTGAACTCTGGGGCAAGATCGCATGGGACGGTTCCAAGGTCAGCTTCACCAGCCTAAAAGGCAAGGTCGATGGAACCGGCCTGG
>JAKQQT010000082.1 GCA_029564025.1 Armatimonadota bacterium
ATCCTCCAGCACCGTTTGATTCGATCCCTTCGTGAACGACGGCGCCTGATTCACCGCCGTGACCGTGATCGTGAAGCTGTCGATCGCGCTCGAATCGACGCCACCATTGGCCGTGCCACCGTTGTCACCCAAACGGACATAAACCGTCGCGATCCCGTTCACATTGTTGGCGAGGGTGTAGGACAAGGTCCCGTTGGCCGCGATCGAAGGTGCCACGCTGAACAATCCCGCGTTGCTGTTCGAAACCCGGAATCCCACCGACTGACCCGATTCGTCCGAGGGACCCTTACCGATTCCGGTGGCCCAACTTGCGAAGGACTGTGCACCCGCGTTCTGGAGATGACTCTTGTCCGCGCCTTTGGTAAACGTCGGCGCATCGTTCACCGATGTCACCGTGATCGTGAAGCTGTCGATCGCGCTGGAATCCACCCCGCCATCAGCAGTGCCGCCGTTGTCGCCGAGCCGGACGTAAACCGTCGCAGATCCGTTCGCGTTGGACGAAGGGGTGTACGACAAGGTCCCATTGGACGCGATCACAGGCTGTGCGCTGAACAGGCTCGCATTTCCCGTCGACACGCGGAACCCAAGCGATTGCCCAGATTCACCTGCTGGACCGGCGCTGATCCCGGTCGCCCAACCGGCGACCGACTGCGCACCCGCATCCTCCAGCACTGTTTGATTCGATCCCTTCGCGAAGCTCGGCGCCTGGTTCACCGCCGTGACCGTGATCGTGAAGCTGTCGACCGCGCTGGAATCCACGCCGCCATTGGCCGTGCCGCCGTTATCACCCAACCGGACATAAACCGTCGCCACTCCGTTGACGTTGGCGGCAAGAGTGTAGGACAAGGTCCCGTTGGCCGCGATCGAAGGCTGTGCGCTAAACAGTCCCACGTTGCTGTTGCTCGTCCGGAATCCCACCGACTGACCCGATTCGTCCGAAGGACCCGCACCGATTCCGGTCGCCCAGCCCGCGAACGATTGGGCACCCGCGTTCTGGAGATGGCTCTTGTCCGCACCTTTCACGAAGCTCGGGGCGTCGTTCACCGACGTCACCGTGATGGTGAAGCTGTCGATCGCACTGGAGTCCACGCCACCATTCGCCGTACCGCCGTTGTCGCCGAGTCGGACATAAACCGTCGCGATCCCGTTGGCGTTGGACGCAGGGGTGTACGACAAGGTCCCGTTGGTGGCGATCGAAGGCTGTGCGCTGAACAATGAAGTGTTGCCGTTCGACACACGGAACCCAAGCGATTGCCCCGACTCGTCCGCCGGACCGGCA
>JAKQQT010000084.1 GCA_029564025.1 Armatimonadota bacterium
CCGCGCTGGATAACGCGGAACGCATCGCCCACGGCGTTAGCGCCCGTCGAACAGGCCACGGACAGCGCCGTCAGCGGGCCTTTCAGTCCGTGCTCGATCGACACGGCGCACGCGGTCATGTTCACCAGGACTTTCGATACAAAGAACGGCCCCATGCCCCGCGGACCCTTTTCGGCGTATACCGTGCACCCTTCCTCGATACTGAACGAGCCGCCAATGCCCGAACCGATAATGACGCCCGCGCGGTTCTTGTCGTAGTCCGCGTTGTCGAGACTGGCATCCGCAAGCGCCATTCTTGATGCCGCCAGCCCGAAATGCATTACCCGGTCCATTCGGCGCGCCGACTTGCCGTCCATCCAATCTTCGGCCTGGAAATCGCGGACCTCGCCGGCCATTTGCGAGCGGTGTTGCGACGGGTCGAAATGCGTGATGCGGGCAACGCCGTTCTTGCCGGCTAGAAGTCCCTTCCACGTTGCTTCAAGCCCGACCCCGATGGGCGTGATCGCGCTTAGTCCCGTGACGACTACACGACGTTCTTCCTTCACCGATTGATTCCCTTTATGCAATGCTTGAGAAAAGGCCCCCACGGCTGCCTCAAGTCGAAGAAGCCGGAAAAGCCGCATTCCGCGGTGTTCACCGCGAAGTGCAAAGCGACATGGTACTTACCAAGCGGTCAAAGTTCAAGGAAGCGGGAGGCGCCCGAATCACTGGATGACACGGCGATCGGAGAAACTCGCACAAAGACACGGGGGGCATGGAGCAAATAGAGCCCGCGCCCAAGCGAAATCTACTCACCGTCTCCGTTCATGATGGGGGAAATGCCGTCCCTCATCAAAGCCTCGCCGAAGTTGAGTAGATGGCGGAGTCCGATACCCGTCAACCGCGGATAGGTCAACACCTGCTTATGGTGCGCCTTCGTGACCTCCTCCACGGATGTGAGTTCCACAAGAACTGCTTCGTACACTGTTTCCAACGGCCCGGGACCCGTCTGCCGACGAAGCGCCATCGCCCAATCCACAATGTTGCTCCCTATCTCATTCTGTTTCCGAGGATTCGATCTTCGTGTTCCCCGTGTCTCCGTTGTGAGTTCGTTCTTATCTTCATGGAGACAATAAGATTCCTCCAGCAAGGGCTTTCCTATCCGGCAGCTTGCCGCATTCTCTTGGGCGCACTCGTCCGGAGCGGCAAGCAGGCAGGGCACGTGGCCTCTGGCAGGAAGAACGGGCTTGATTCTGGGTCGTGATGGTGTAGACTTGGCGGGCGGCCGGGGCGGCTCCCGTGTTTTACAAGTACGGAAAGGCAGGCGAAAATGGCTCGGGTAAGACTACTAGTACCGGTACTCATTGCGTTGACGGGGTGCGCGACAGTGACGAAAAGGCCGGAGAGCCCTCTCACGTGCTGGCCGGTGGACCCGCTGGTCAAAGTGTTTCGTGACGCGGCGCCGGCCTCGGGCGGGGAAGCCCTTGCCGACGTTGCCCGGGGTGAGCATGCCTCGTTCCAGGTGGTCGTGCGCGCCGAGGACGCTATCACCGCTCTGACCGCCAAGGCGGGGCCGCTTAAACGCGGGCGAGGCGGTGAAACGCTTGCCGCCTCGTCTGTGCGCTTCGTCGGGTATGTGCCTGTGGACCGCCCGACCCAGACGCCCTCAAAGGACCAGTTGCGGACGCCCCCGGCGGATTATCCCGACCCGCTGCTCGAGGATGAGGCTCTCGACGTTGCGGCGCGGCAGGCGCAACCCGTGTGGGTGACGGTTGCCGTGCCGGTTGACGCGAAGCCCGGTGTGTATCGCGGCACGCTCACCCTCGAAGGGCGCGTAGAGGGAGTGGCGGCGAAAGCGACCGTGCCCTTGGCCTTGCGGGTTTACGACGTGGCGGTCGAGAAGACCCGCCTGTGGGTGACCGAATGGTACGGGATGCAATGGCAGCATATGGCAATCAATCCCGAGCCGGAATCGGAGGAATACTACGCGCTTCTGCGGCGATACG
>JAKQQT010000086.1 GCA_029564025.1 Armatimonadota bacterium
CCGCGCCGGCTCTTCCGCAACGCTCGAACACGCCGGCCACCCGGGTGAATGCCATTCCGCCCGCCACGGTGGACACATCGCCGCTGACCCGCTTTCAGCCGTTGCCGCCCGAGCCCGCGCCGCAACCGGCGCCCGTCACGCAGGCGCCGCCTCCGGCGGCGACCGGCACAGCGCCGTGGTCAACGCCGCCCGAGGTTTCGCAACCGACCACCGTCCCGCCGGACACGCTGACGTTCACGCCGAAACCCGCGCCGCAACCGGTCCAGCCGTCGCCTCCCGCCACCCGGCCACAGCAGGCGTTCCTCGACCGCGATTACGGACAGGCGATCAACGGCTATCTGCGCACCATCAACAGCGGACGGGCAGACGGTCAGACGTATCAGCAACTGGCGGCCTCGTATGAAGCCGTGGGCAAGCGCGCGGAAGCCGCCAGCGCCTACCGAGAGGCCATTCGGCTGTTCGAGGCCCAGATTGCCTCCAACCAGAACGTTGCGAACGCCCGGCGCGGTATCCGTGTATGCCAGCGCGCGTTGATCAGCCTGGAGAACCGGTGATGCGACTGAAACCTTTTCTGGCCGCGTTGAGCGCGGCTGTCATCGTATCCGTATCTTCCGCCATGCCGCCCGATTCGCAGGACGCGCAGATCGCCACGCGCGAGGGACGCTGGAAGGACGCGCTGGTTCTGTGGGAGAAACTGGGCAACCTGCATCCGAATGACGCGGACGTTGTGGCCGAAACCGGCTGGGCCGAATTGCAAACCGGAGACATCTCCTCGGCGAGCCGATCGTTCTCCCGCGCCCTGCGCCTTTCGCCCGACCACGAACGCGCACTGCTGGGCAGGTCCGCGCTGGCACAGAAACAGTACCGGTTCGATGAAGGCGTGAAGTGGGCCGTTCAGGCCACCAAGGCACACAAGAACAGCGCCGACGCCTTCCGCGCGCTCGGCGACGCCCAGATGGCCGCCACGCGGCGCCCCGACGCCGAAACAGCCTACCGCACCGCCGTGACGCTGGATCCCTCCGATGCCCGGAACCACGCCGCCCTGGCCGAATCGCTCCGCGCCAGAGGCAAAGTAGCCGATGCCTTGGGATCATACCGTATGGCCGTGAAGCTCGATTCCGACTCCGCCGCCCTGCGCGAGGGACTGGGACGCGTGGCCATGGCCGCCGGTCTGTACGGCGAGTCCGCTTCCGCCTTCGCCGACGCCATAGACCGCCTTCGCCGATCGAATCCCGATTGGAAGCGCGTGGACCAACTGACGCTGAACCTGATTGAGAATCTGTCGAAAGCCGCGTCCGGTTTTGCCAAAGGCTCGCAAACGGAACGCGATCTCCGGGGCGCCAACAACCGCACCTTGAAACTGGCCGACACGCTGGCCCTTCTTCCGGAGTTTCAGGACGCCGATCCCGTGCTCAATCCGGTGGTCGGTCAGCGCGCTCAGGCGTGGGATCTGCTGGGGCAGGCAAGCTCCGCCGAACTGGCCGGGCTGGAAGGCGACCGGGATCAGTCTGCCGATGCCGTGGTGTTCCGCGAACAGGCCCGCCGGGCCATCCTCGCCGCGCAAGCCGGGGGGTAACCTATTCCATCGCCTCACCACCTCCGCGACCGTATGCCGCCGACCCCTTACCCATGTCGTTCAAAGGTTCTGTTTTTATCATGAAATTTTCCGGTCTGTAATGGTCACCAGATAACTATTTTTTCGGATCGTCGACGCTCGTTGCTTTTCCTGCTGAGCATAACAGGCAACTAGCATAACACTAATCTGAAATAAAGATTTGAAATTCAGTCGCCAGAACTGAAAATGTGTGATAGACTTGTGATTAAGTCCTTGAAATGAGTGTGGAAGATAGTTTACACGTGAGGTGTCTACTTCAAGCGTATTCGGGATTGCCGCTCCCGTCTGGTAGCCGCGCTTCCTTTCCAACTGGCGACGCCCGGCGCCGTCGTAACTACGTTTGAATGCTCGCCAGGAGAGCGCTATTGACCATTCAGCATGTCATGAAAGGCAGTTCGTTATGCAGTTCAAACCACTGCCCTTGGCAATCAGCCTTGTGGCTGTAACACTTATTACCCCCCCCCCTAACCGCGGCGCCCATACTGCCGTATGCGCCTGCGGTACGTGAAGCCGTTGGCTGGCGAACAATGAACGCGCGCCACTACGTTCTCGCGAACGGCACCTATAGCGCCGAGTTCCACCGGAATCCCATCCACGACAAATCCGAAGATGGAACGTGGCAACCGATTGACACCTCGTTGAAAGCGACATCCAGACCCGGATTCGCGACCGCAAATGAAACCAATGTCATAAAGACCTACCTGCCGTCACGCTCGGATGGATGGGTACGCGTTGAGGCCGACGGTACAGCGATTTCTTTCCGTCCGATCGCGGCCATGCCGGTTACCGGCAATATCGGCGTAGACGGCATGACCTGTGTGGGGGCGTGGGCCAATACGACGCTGACCTACACCATCAAGGCCGGTAGTCTCAAGGAAACCCTGACACTCACTGCCCCCAGCGGTCCAGGTTGCTTCCAGTTCGGATTGCAGTCGGAGGGGCTTCAGGTCGTTCCGAATCCGGACAACAGCATCTCCCTGAATGGTCCCGTCGGATCCGCGACGCTCAGGATAGAAGCGCCGTGGATGTTCGATGCGGCCGGACGCACCAGTTCTGCGAATGAAACCGCGATAACGAACACACCCAACGGCCTGGTGTACACGTTAACGCCGTCTGCCGAATGGCTCGCGACAGCGCGCTACCCGGTGGTTATTGATCCCACCGTAACCTATAGCGCAGACACCGCCGTCGTGAAGAAAACACAGACCAACACACAGTATTCGCCCGGTGTCAACACCAATGGAACAACCACCGGCGACTATCTTGCTTGTGGGGCGCTGTCTTCCAGCGAGGCTTACCGAAGCGTTCTCGGTTACGCGGTGTCGTTTCCAATGGATTGCGACATCAACAAAGCTGAAATCGAACTCTATAGGCACCATGCCCTGGATTCCTACGGTTCGTCTGTTACCGTACAGCCATATCTACTGCCGTCCACGCTTGGTTGGTCGGGAGGCATCACTTGGAGCAATGTGGGTGCCGGCGTTCCCGATGACGCCACCGATCCGTCATTTGTGTTGTCGGCAATGAGCGGAAGCGTCACAATTGATGTAACGAACATCGTTGATGAATGGGTTGCCGGGGATCAGACCGGCCACATGAATGTATTACTCAGGGATGTCGAGGACTACGGCGGCACACCAACGCAAAACGTCGTGTTCTTGGAGACTGATGACCCAAGGAATCAACTGACGGTCTTCTATACACCGGGCTGGTATACACTCCAAGGGAACCGTGGCCGTACAGGGGCGACCAAGAATTGGCTTTCCTATGGACTAGAAGGGTCGGACTACACCGTCACCGAGACTTCGATGACAACCACCAATGGACCGGATCCGGACCCGGCATTACCCCCATCTCTCGTCACAACACCCGATCCGAACAATCCTTCGGCAATCGCGCCGCTTGTCTATGCGGCCATACCCGGACGTAAAGGCACAAGCCAAAACCCGGTCTACATGAACAGTCGCGTTTATCGCGTCAATGCCGCAGGCGACACTATGGTGGCCAACCTCCAGGGGATACAGCTGACGGGTACGCCAATCGCGCTCGGTAACACAGTGATCGTAACCGGCAATGAAGTCGAACCCGATGGCGACATCGTGCAGGGCCATGTCATCCGCCTTGATGCGACGCCTTCGAACAACCCGACTTCATTGACAGTCGTTTGGGATACCGAGATTCCCGAAGGTTGGATTCACAGCTCACCGTTGTTCTCTCCATTCGTAACAGAATACACATTGCGAGAGGAAAACGAAGAAGACCAAACCGTGTACAATTACGACGGCGCCATTATTGTCAGCGCCACCGAGGGCTACACCGGCTTCATGTATGCGAAAAGTCT
>JAKQQT010000087.1 GCA_029564025.1 Armatimonadota bacterium
GGACTTTTCCGACAGGTCGGTGTCGATGATGAGCGCAGCATCCGGCGCGAACGGTGCGGATTCAACACCCTGAACGCGGATGTGGACACTGCCATCGGGCCGCGTTTGGAACGTGGCGTTGCCGCGAGCACCTTCCAGCCGTACGCCAGTCACGCGAAACCGGAGCGCGGTGCCGCTGCGCACGATGACCAGACGCGGTAAAGCCGTGGCACTCCCTTGCTCTGTACCGTAGACCAGGGTGGCGGGATGAATGCGCAGCAGGTCGTCGAGCCAGGCATACACGGGCAGCACGAGAGGACCGCGTTGCGGCGTGGAAAGCGTGACCGTCACGCGCCCCCGATAGACGCCGGGATCGGTCAGGACCGGCGGTTGGACAGTCAGGGAGCGTCCGTCAGGGTGGACGGCGACAGAAAATGCAGGATGGTCGGAAGCGGCCTCGGTGACGGTGATTGCGGTCTCATAGCCGGCCAGGCGAACTGTTATTGGCGCGGGAGGCTCATGCGGGTTCACCCGGCCAAAAGAGCAGGCTGGAGGTTCGAGTCCGACGGCCGCGCGTGCTTCGCCCTCGATCCACAATGTCAGATTGGGCGTGTGGGGGTCGTTCGAGAGCACGGAGACCGATTTCCTTTGATGTCCTTGCAGCCCGCGCAGGGAGAGGTGAACGTCGAGTGACGTTTCGCCGCCGGGCGGAATCACGCGCGTGCCGGGTTCGGCATGCGTGCATCCGCATGACGTGCGGATCTCCGTCAGATGCAGGTCGGCGTCGCCACGATTGCGCAGCACAAAACGGTTCGTGACCGTCTCGGCCGCGTCGCGCCACCCGAAGGCATAGGTGGTGACCGGTGCTGAGAGTTGCGGCGCGGGCACGGCCAATAGTGCGGGCGACGTCAGGTGATAGCCTCCCAGCAGGCATCCCGCCGATATCAACACGCGGTATGCATCAGTGAACGTGAATGCAGGCATAAGGATATGATAACGTTCAGGGGCCAGTTTGCAAGAGGGGTATTCGATGTTTACCACGGGTGGCATGACGGGTATAGTTACTGACGTGAAGTTGGCATTCCGCATTATGAATGTTCTGCCCGTGAGCCTGCTGTTCTTTTGCAGCGTGGTACGCGCAGAAATCCTTTGCGAGCGCGTGGACATTCGTCTGGCCGCACCCATAGAAATCGAGAACGTCGGCGAATGGGTGCGCCCTGAAGATCGCGCGCGCGGGACGCTCGCGGTCTATCTGAGCGTCAACAGCCACTCCGACGGATGGACCATCAGCCAAGGCGAGATTGCCCTTCAGGACAGTGCGGCACGCTATCCGCTCAAAACGCCGTTGTTCAAAGACAAGGCTGCGAACCTCGGGCGTTTGGAGAGTCACCAACCCCTTCAACTGGTTTTCACCCTTCCTGAAAACCTTGACCGCTCCAAGCCACTAAAGTTGCTCATTCAAGGTGGCATCTACGCCTGGAGCGGAGGGAAGGACAGCGACCGCTTCTGTTTAACGATCTGGCGCGGACCGCGCGCGGTGGCCGTCGCGACAGTGGACGCTCAAGGACGTGTGCTTACGGTTGATGCGTCGAAAAGCACGGGAGAAATCGTCGGTTACGAGTTTGAGATTCTCGGGATCGGCCGGCACGCCACGCCCAACGCGCGCTGGTCGATTCGGATGCCGCCTGTTGATAAGGCCGAAGGCAAGGTGACGGTCGTCACCACGAACGGCACGCGGCAGACAGCGGCGTTCGAGGTCGTGCGGACCTCACCTGCTGTCAAACTGCCGGAAGAGGTGT
>JAKQQT010000091.1 GCA_029564025.1 Armatimonadota bacterium
AGCGAACTTAAGCCTAATAACGCAAGTCCGCCCGCGCGTTTCCACACGCCGAAATCCTTTCGAATCAAAAGTTCTGTCGAGAAGGATCCGGCGAGAGTAATCACAGGGAACATCAATGACGGCAGGAACCACGTGTAGCCGTTGTTATAGGGCGAAATCTGATGGATATCTAGCGTGGCTAGATTCCCCTGGGCGAGCATTCCGAGTACCCACAACAGCGCAAAACGGCCCCAAACGTGCTTCCAGTAGCCCGGTGCGGGCCGGCCGTCGATCATTCGGCGGCCGAGAGCGAACGGAACCGCCGCGCCGCACATGAAGATGAACAGCGGCATGATGAGGTCGTAGAGCGTGAAGCCCTCCCACGGATGTGAACAAAAGAACATCTTCCAGGACGGATCCAGCTTCAGCGCTTGAAATAGAGGCCCAAGGATTGCCGAAACGACCGCGAGATAAAACATGTCAAGCCCGCGCAAAAGGTCGAGACAGAACAAGCGATTCGGCGGATAATCCGACGGAATAGGGATCCACGTGTTTTTCTCCTCAACGTTGTCCAATGCGGTACTCATGATTTTTCATTTCCTGATAACACTTCTTTCACAATCTATCGGCACCTATTATGCCGGGGGGGTGAAAAGAGTCAACCCCTGTCTCTGATAAAGTGATAGGGGAGCGCCGTTGATGTCGTTTACGGAACAAATACGCTCAATCAAGACCGTTTTCTTAATTGGGAAATCCGCTTAAAAACTTTGGCCCCGAGGTTAACGTATTTTATAGCGGATTTTCGTGGTTGACCTTTTTCTCAACCCTTGCATAATGGGAAGACCATAGGGATCGGTGTGGTTCCGGTCTATCCTATGGGGCGATAGTGATTTCACCTTGCCAAACGCCCCGCGACGCACGCCGTCAGGCGCAACGTAGCGGGGCGTTTTGTAAGAGCCCCACAAGTGAGCTTAATTGTATGAACAAGCTGCTTTTGTCGGTTGGATCGATTGTTGCCGCGGTGCTCGCTGCGCAGACGGGTGAAGTGGAAATCACCGTGGCGAGCGGTGAGAAGACGCTTGCACAGGCGCTCGCCGACGAAGCGAAGACGCTCGGCCCCACGGACGATCTCGTGAAGCTTGGCGCTGGCAAGCTGGATATCGGTGCGCTTCCGGAATACGGAGGCAACATCCACATCAAGGCGGGTGTCGTCCACGCATCGGCCACAAACGCATTCGGCCTCGCAACCGGTTACACCAAGGTCTACGATGGCGCACAGTTGCAGACGTACACAAATGCGGAGAAAACGCTCAGCTTCGGCGATGAGCAGTTCATCATCGAGGGTACGGGGCCGGACGGGAAAGGCGCGATCCGCTGCCTGTCGACGGCGCAGCAGAGCTCCATCGTGAGCCCCCTCGGCAAAAAGCTCACGTTGACCGGGAACGCGCTCATCACGGACACGGTACGCCACGATCTGTTCGGCACCACCGACCTTGGCGGGCACACGCTCACGCTCAAAGGGGGCAGTTTCTACTTCGAAAATTCTGTCACCACAAACGGTAACGTGATCGCGAGCGGCGGTGTGGTGGTGTTCCCGACCCAGTGCAGTTTTCCGGGTGATGCGTCCAACGTCTTCACGCTGACGAACAACGCCCAGTTCTATTTCTGCTGGTCGGTCCTTTCCAAGGTGTTCTGGACGCTGGACGTGGCGGACGGCTACTTCCAGCTTTCCGTCGACAGTCAGGACAACCTGTGGAACGGTCCGGTAATCCTCCGAAAAATGACGGGCTTCCAGGGCGGCAACAACGCGGCGACGTTCGCCACCGTCCGTTTTCCCAAGAAAGTGACCGGCGACGGCGGATTCAACATGAAGGGCAACTACCAGGAGTTGCGCCTCGGCTCTCCTGAAAACGATTTCAAAGGCGGCATCGCGATGAACGCGGGCAGTCTTCGCATCGACGCTGACGGCGCGGTGCCGCGGGACGGCGGACGGCTCTCTCTCACCAACTCTGCGGTGATTTTTAACGGCATCGCGTCCTGCAGCCTGCCGCCGGTCGAATTCAGCGGCACGGGCTACGTGGGAAAATGTTCCGGAGCGTGGAAGACCGAGGTGGTCAAGTCCGGAGCGGGTGAGCTGGTCTACGATTCCCTTTTGGGTTCCGAGCTCCTCGACGTGAGAGGCGGCACGGTACGTTTCGACCGTTCCTCGCTCGCGGGCCTGAACGGGGGCTCGCTGTCATACGGCATCGGCGACACCTATACGCCTCTCGTGAAAGCGGCGTACACCAACACGCCCTATTTGATGCTCACGAACGCGGTGACGAAGAACCTGCCGCGCATGGAGATGAGCGGCTGGAGCCAAAACGAACTCGTCACGTACGCGGGTTACATCTGGAACACGAACGCGACGGACGTCACGTGGACGTGGCATGTGTGCATCGACGATGCGTGCGACGTGTTCCTCGATGGCGGACTGGTGATCTCGCAGGCGGGATGGACGAGCATCGTCACCACGAACCTCACGCTCACGCCCGGGCCGCACGCGTTCGCCGTGCGCGCCTACAACGGGATGGGCGGGTCCGGCGCGTCACACGCGAACAACGTGTTCAAGGATTCAGCCGGTACGAGCTGCACGACAAAAGGCCTCGCGGTGGACATCCAGGCGCGGGGAATGGTGACCAATTCCGACTATTACGCGGTGTTGAAGGATCCGGGCGACGGCACGCTCTTCACGACCTCGCTTGAACTCGCGAAGTTCGCGACGATGAAGTTTGCGCCGGGAACGGGCGTCGATTTTGACGGCATGCCGTACACGCTCGAACACCTCATAGGCCTCCCGGACATCTCCAACGGCGATCTCACAGTGAGCGGGGACTGGATCGTGGACGGAGCTGATCTCGTTGCTGGCGGCACGTCGGTCTCCTCGGGGAAGATCGTCTTCGCAAGCGGTGCCACGCTCAAAATCAACGACGCCCTCTGGGGAGAAAAGGGCCGCAGCGGCATGACATTCCTCACCGCCGAAGGCGGCATCGAGGGGATGCCTGTTCTCGAAGCTGTCGCGTCACGTTACCACCGCCGCCTTGTCCGATCGGCGGACGGCAAGTCCCTGACGTTCTACGCTACATGCGGTTGTGCGATTTTCGTCAGGTAACGTGATGGCATGTAAACATGTGTCAACCTGACAAACGGGGCTCAATTGAGATAGCGTTCGACGATAGATGGTCGTAATTGGACATTAGACAAAAATCGGTTGGGCGAGACATGACAAGGAGTGCTTATGAAAACGTTGAAAATGGTATGCCTGTGTGTAGTGGCCGCATGCTCGCTTTCGGCCCAGATTCCCGCCCCGACGCTCTATTACCCGCTTGACGGATCGCTGCCGCCTATCACCGGTGTGATGCCGGTTTCAGGAGCCGGCGTTTTCAGACCGGGCCAAAGCGGTTTCGGGTCGTGCGTCACCAACACGTCAACTCAGTTGCGCGCCCCGGACACCTATCACGTCGGTGCCGAGCCCGGCACCAGCGACTGGACGCTCTCATTCTGGGCACGGTTTACCTGGGGCGGTTCGGACACGATGGACAACTTCCGGCTCTTTTCCAAGGGCGGACGCAACGACAATCCGGCCGAAGCCCCGGGCTTCCAGTTTTACTGCCGCAACGGCAAGACCTTCAGCGCTTTTTTCTCCATGCGCACGGCGACGACACGTGAGCGGATCGACGCGGATGACGTCTACACAAAATTCAAAAACGGCCAATGGAACCACTTCGCCTTTGTCCGTGCCGGCGATGCGTTCCTGATCTACCTGAACGGCGAGTATATCGCCAAGAAGCAACCGATCGCCGGCGGCGCCTCAGGAGACTACGGGGTCGGCCCGACGACCAGCTATCGCAACACGCAGCTCTCGCCTGAAACTTCGAGAATCCCTGACTGGGGACTGGATGACGTCGCCACCTGGATG
>JAKQQT010000097.1 GCA_029564025.1 Armatimonadota bacterium
CGTTGCGCAGATTCCCCTGAAAGCGCAGCTCCCGGCTGAATGGACAACGCTCGAAGCGACGGTGACTTTTAAGGACCTTTCGACCCAGTCGGTGTCTGCTGTGTTCTGCGTGGTCCGGCCCGAATCTCCCGGCGGAACAAATGACGCGGAGCAGTTTGCCTGGGACCAGGCGGCAACGGATTCGGACGGCAGCATTGCGCTGTTCGACGGAGCGTCTGCAACAGGTCTCTACAACGGCAAGAACGACCGCGCCGCTGCTTCCGTTGCGTTCGAAACGCCCGTGGAAGGTCTTGAAGTCAGCCTGGAAAGCAATGTTGTGCGCGTGCGCGCGCATGCGGACGGCCGGTATCCGGACGTCGTGTGCGTTATTACCGATACGGCAGGAGAGACGTTTACCACCGTTCCGACCACATTCATAGCGGATGCGGATGTGCCGGCGCTTGCCCTGGACACTTCCGAACGGCCGGTTTGGCTCCAGTACGAACTGCCGGTAAAAGGCGAAGCTTCCGACGCGTCCGGAATCGCTTCTGTAGAATACTCGTTCGACGGCGGCGTTTCCTGGACTGCGTTTGCCGCACCTGTGTTCGACGAGAAAATCGATATTGCCGGCCTGGGCGACGGAAAGATTGAATTTCTGGTGCGCGCAACCGACGTCTTCGGCCGCCAGACCAGCGATTGGCGTGTGTTTATGAAAGACACCTCGGTTCCGGACGTGTCGGTTGTCATTCCGGAAGCGGGCGCAACAGTCAACGGAGAAACCAGAATTGCGTTCAAGGCTGAAGGCGAAGGCCCGATTGTAAGCGCTGAATACCGGGCGCCGGGAGACCGGAGCGAAACCGACGCAACCGAATGGTGGCCCTTTGAGGTAACATCGAATCCGACTGTGATGGTGGGAACGCTTGAACAACCCTTGAAAGCGGACATGGAATTCCGGTTTACGGACGCAGCGAGCAACCAGACTTCGGTGCGCCAGTATCCGTTTACCATAGACTCAGAGGCAGACCGCCCAACCGTGGAAATCCATGTGCCGGCCGAAAACGAAGTGCTTCGCAAGGACTTTATTATTTCCGGCGTAGTGTACGACGACGACCAGCCGGCAAAAGTGTGGTACAGGATCGACGCGGGAGAATATACCGAGGTCGCGATCGAAAACAGCTTTTCCATTCCGGTTGCGCTTTCCAGCCTGACGGACAACGAGCACACGATCAGCATGTATGCGGAAGACATCCACGGCATCCGGGGCGACGAGGTGATCAGGATGATCCGCGTGTCTCTGGAAGAGCCGAAAGCGGCAGTAGAAAGCCCGTCGTTCGAAACAACGAACAGCGGCATGATCGACATTACCGGCGTTGCATCCGACAAGAACGGAATCTCCCGGGTGGAAATTTCTCTGGACAACGGAAACTCGTATAATCTGGCAGCG
>JAKQQT010000093.1 GCA_029564025.1 Armatimonadota bacterium
GGGTTGTGTGCACGTATGGAACCCGGCGTGTGACGCCGCGTACTGTGACGAATTCACGGATCCGGCCTCCGGCGAGTTGATCTTCGATGTGGCCGGCCTGGCCGCCGAGAATGCTGCCTCGCTGTTTGATACCGCCGGAGAATACAGTGCCTACTATGCAAATTACTTCACGCTGGACCTGAACGAAGACGGTATCGCCGACCGGACCCAGATGGCGCTGCTCGCTCAGTTGCTGTGCCTTGACCAGTGCATTGTGCATACTGATATTGACCTGGATGCCGTCCGCGGAATCTGGTCGCTTAACCTGGCCACTTCGCAGGCCGTGGTAGATACGCTGCTGGCCGATGGTGAAGTGGTGCTTGCCACGGCGCCGACGATTCTGGCGGCGGCCAACGCCATGCTGGCCGCGGACCCCGCGCTGCTCGCCACGCCGGTGGAAGCGGATGCCTTTACGGTGCCGATTCCCGCGGAATGGGCCGGCCGGACCTATGGTGACCTGGCGAATTTTGTGAAGAAGGCCGCTGCGGAAACGGCAGGTCTTGACGCGGCCGATATTGATGTGCTCCGTGCCGCGCTGCAGAACGACAGCACCGTGGCGCTGGGCGCCGGGGCGCTTGCCCTTGCCGACCAGGCCCATGTGGACGGCGTGCTGGCTAATATGTGGTACTTGCGCGTAGTCAAAGCATTTGCGTTGCGCGGCCTGAACCTGAACTATCTGGGTACGCTATTCGCGCTTGACCCGGCCGCAGTTGCCGAACTCAATGACGCACTTGCGGCGACCACGGTGGGCCCTGACAGTATTCCCGTCTTTGAAGACGATTTTAATGGTATTCCGGCACTGGCCGCGGATGCGCAGTGGGGCCCCGGAACCCTGGGATCGCTGGTTGCCCTTTATGGCAGTGACGTAAACGCTCTCTGGGCCGCTGTCGCGCCTTACTTTACGGCGAAACCCTGTGATGATGGCAATGTCTGCAACGGCCTGGAGACCTGCGACCCGGCAACGGGTTGTGTGGCGGGCGTGCCGTTAGACTGCAACGACGGTGAGCCCTGCACCATTGATTCCTGTGACCCGGTGGCTGGGTGTGTGCATGAATGGGATCCCACCTGTGACGCGGCGTACTGTGACGAGTTTGTCGACCCCACGTCCGGTGATCTCATTTTTGACGTGGCCGGACTGGCTGCCGAGAATGCCGCTGCTTTGTTCGACGTCGACGGTGAATACAGCGCCTATTATGAAGGGTATTATTCCCTTGACTTGAACGAAGACGGTATAGCGGACCGCACGCAAATGGCCTTGTTAACGCAGTTGCTGTGCCTTGACCTGTGCGTAGAACACACCTCCATCGACCTGGATGCCGTGCGGCAAGCCTGGGCGCTTAACCTGGCCACCGCACAGGAAGTTGTGGATACGCTACTGGCTGATGGTGAAGTGGTGCTTGCCACGGCGCCTACGATTCTGGCCGTGGCCAATGCGATGCTGGCCGCGGATCCCGCACTGCTCGCCACGCCGGTGGAAACGGATGCCTTTACGGTGCCGGTTCCCACGCAGTGGGTTGGCCTGACCTATGGTGACTTGGCCAACTTCGTCAAGAAGGCTGCCTTGGAGACGGTTAATCTGGACGTGGCCGATGTGGATGTGCTCCGAGCCGTGCTGCAGAACGACAGCACCGTCGCGCTGGGCGCCGGGGCACTTGCCCTTGCCGACCAGGCCCATGTGGATAATGTTCTGGCCAATCTGTGGTACCTACGTGTGGTCAAAGCGTTCGCCCTGCGCGGCCTCAATCTGGGGTATCTGGGTACGCTGTTTACGCTTGATCCGGCCGACGTGACAGAACTGAATGACGCGTTGGCAGCCACCACAGTCGGCCCCGACAGTATCCCGGTCTTCAATACCGATTTCGTTGGTGTTGACGCTATCGGTCCCGATGCGGACTGGGGTGTGGGTACGCTTGGTGAACTGGTCGCCAGCTACGGCAATAACGTGAATGCCTTGTGGACTGCCGTGGCGGATACTTTTACGGATAAAGTCTGTAATGATGGCGATGTGTGCAACGGCCTGGAGACCTGCGATCCGCTTACGGGTTGCGTGGTCGGCACGCCGTTGAATTGTGACGATGGTGATGCCTGCACGGCAGACACCTGCAATCCAATAACTGGTTGCGTACATACACCAATATGTGAAGGTGAAGTACCCGTCGAAGGCGAAGGTGAACCCCCGGTCGAAGGCGAAGGTGAAGTACCCGTCGAAGGCGAAGGTGAGACCCCCGTCGAAGGCGAAGGTGAAACCCCCATCGAAGGCGAAGGTGAAACCCTGGTCGAAGGCGAAGGTGAACCCCCGGTCGAAGGCGAAGGTGAAGTGCCCGTAGAAGGCGAAACCCC
Source organism: Armatimonadota bacterium (assembly GCA_029564025.1). Classification (GTDB taxonomy): domain Bacteria; phylum Armatimonadota; class DTGP01; order JAKQQT01; family JAKQQT01; genus JAKQQT01. The sequence goes on from JAKQQT010000093.1 coordinate 2,380, forward strand.
GGTCGAAGGCGAAGGTGAAGTGCCCGTAGAAGGCGAAACCCCCGTCGAGGGCGAAGGTGAACCCCTGGTCGAAGGCGAAGGTGAACCCGCAGTCGGTTCCGCCGTACGTACGATTGTTGGACTGACAACGACCATCGTCATCACCCTGCCGGAAGGCACCGAATCCTGGACGCTTGAAGAAACTATTCCGGCAGGTCTGGATGTGTTTAACATTACGGGTCCCAACGGCGCCTGGGACAGCGTGAATCGCAAGATTACCTGGTCTGGTTCCGTAGTCAGTCTTGCAAAGGCTGATGGCCCGGTCGTTGGCTATGAAGTGAATGGCCCTGCCGGCATCTACGTCGTCAGCGGTGTGGTTGCCTTTGACGGTGCCACTCAGGCGGTTACGGGGGATGACACCTTCGTCATCACAGCCCTTGAAGGTGAACCCGTCGAGGGCGAACCCGTTGAAGGTGAACCTGTTGAAGGCGAGCCGGTCGAAGGTGAACCCGTTGAGGGCGAGCCGATCGAAGGCGAACCGGTAGAAGGTGAACCGGTTGTGCCCGTTGCGGTACCTGCGATTTCCGGAATGACGCTGGAGGAAGCCGAGGCCGCGATCGCCGCAGCCGGGCTCGTCGTCGGCGAAGTGCTTTATGTATGCAGCGATGACGTGGACGAAGGCGCGGTCATTCGTACAGAACCTGTCGAGGGTTCCATGGTAGCCCCGGGCGCGGCAGTGAATATCTGGGTATCCACGGGCAAGTGTCCGTGCTGCGAAGGCTGTGAATGGTGCACGTGGAGCAACTTGTTCCTGGGCGCCCTGGCGCTTCTTGCCCTGCTAATCACAGCGCTGTTCCTGAATAGCGGCGGAGATGTTATGATCCCGCTGAAATAACCTAAGTTATACCTGTCAGCCCGCTGTTATTCCAATAACGGCGGGCTGATTTCATTTGAAGTTGCGGGGCATGATTTTTTGGGGATGCCGTCAGACGGAATAAAACAGTACCGACAAAAAGAGCGTGGG
>JAKQQT010000112.1 GCA_029564025.1 Armatimonadota bacterium
GTTGCCTGTATCCGCAAGTTACTCACGACGCTGAACGTGATAATAGCTACACGACGTCCCTGGGATACCAATCGAATTGCCCTGACGGGCATAGCTCAATGATCAGTAACACTTGACAAATCAACACAGTTGCTGAGCGTCGGCGCCCATACGGGCGTCCGTATGGACGAAGAATCTCCGTGTCTAGTATTGTAACCTGAGGCATGCTGAGCGGAGCGAGGAACGAGCGCAGTCGCCCATACGGGCGTCCGTATGGACGAAGCACGCCGGCTTCTTCGACTGCGCCCTTCGGGCTCCGCTCAGAATGCCTCATGCCTGTGTGGCAGAAGAGCTGGGACGGACGGTGAAATAACCTACGTTTCCGGAGGACCTCCATATGAAACGTCGCCAAGGCTTCACGCTCATCGAGTTGCTGGTGGTCATCGCCATCATCGCGATTCTGGCCGCCATTCTGTTTCCCGTGCTGGCCAAATCCCGCAAGCGCGCCCTTCGCACCGTCTGCATCAACAACGTCAAGCAGATCAACACCGCGTTCCGCTTGTACGCCGACGACAACGACAGTACCTTTCCTGTGCACTGGGACTGCCTGCGCCGCGGCATCTGGGGCGATATCGACGTGGAGGTCTCGGCCATCCTCATCCCATACCTCAGCCAGGCAATGGTGAAGAACGCCAAGGGCCTGCAACTGGGCACCGGCATCTGGCTGTGCCCCGAGGACAAGGTCGGCGGAGGTCCGCTTGGCGCCGACCGCCAGGCCAAAAACCAGGAGCGCCGCACCAGTTACTGGTACAACCAGTGGTTATCGAACACGCAAGTCACGATGGTGAAGAAAAGCCCCGCGCGGTGCGTGCTGACGCAGGACAACTGGATTGACACCCACACCAAGTCGACCGACAACCCGCGCGCCTGGAATGTGAGTTACGTGGACGGGCACTGCGAGTGGCGCATCTACCCCGAACCGTGGTGGACCGATATCATCTCCTACTCGGGCTACAACAGCGCCAAGACCGCCGTCACCCGCAAGGAAGAGCATATCTACAACTCGCGCAACCTGTGAGCGGGCCAGGTGTCAGGTGTCAGAGACCGGACCACAACGCCTCGCATGGCCGAGGGTAGGGGCACGGCAAGCCCAACTGCGTAAACAAAATCGAGACTATTGGACGTCAACCGTGACATTTCCCGAACCAAATACGAGGAATCCTCGGTTGCCTTGGCTCCCCGTGCGCGGGGAGCGTTGATTGACCGCGGATTCCTCGCGTCCGCTCGGAATGACATGCTCCGGGCGCCTTCCAGGCGCCATCAATCCTAATTCTTAATCCTTAATCTTTAATTCAACTATCTCCCATGAGCGCGGAGCAAGATTGGCACTCACGGAAAAGCCCTCACTGGTGCGATTGAAGGCAACGGGCTTACCGTCCTTTAATCGAATAAGTGCGAGTTTCGACGTATCCATCGTTACAAAGTAATCGCCCGGGCGGACGGTGACTTCGGGCTTGGCGGGATTCGGGCCGGGGTTCCACAGGCACAGGTAACCGTAACGTCCTTTGTGGGCGTTGCGAAGGTGCAGAACGCCGTCCACGTGCGGGACCGCAACGTCGTTCGCCGCGTCGTAAGGCTGGCCGAGCGAAGCGATCGGTTGTGTGAAGGCCAGCCAATCGCGGTTCTCCCAGTTCCACTTCACCCACTTCTTTGTGAGCGCAATCTCCTCCGGCGTGGATTCCAGAAGGCGGCCGTGTATCTCCAGGTTGCAGATATACGCCGCGATGCTGGTGAGGTGGTACTCCAGCGCGTTCAGGTCCACCGGCTTGCACAGCACGTGGCACGGCGCCTCCCACGAAATGGTGAACGGCGGGCGCGTGAAGGTCATCGACCAAAGCGTTCGGCGGTAGATATCGGCGTTGCGATACCACCACAGCGGATCGGCCTCGCGCTCGGGTTTGAACGCCACCGCCCAGTCGCCGAACCAAGTGGTGTCGTACGTTTCGGTGAGGCCCGGTTCGGCTTCCCAGCCCCGGTCGATCACGATGCCCGGCGACGCCTTGCGTAACCGCTTGACCAGGTCCTTGAACGTCTCTATCTGGACCGCCTCGCTGTGCCCAACCGGGTGTCCGTGATTCGGGGCGATGCAACCATCCACGTAGAGGCCTCCGTCCACCTTCACCGAGGCCAGTTTCAGGTCGCGCGCTGTGTTCACCAGCCAGTCGTTGAACCGCTTTGCGTAGTCACCGCTGTAGCACATTGCCGAACTGTTGCCCCACAGGGCCATTTTCGTGCCGTCCGTGCGCTTGATGAGCCACTCCGGGTGATCGGTGATGACGCCTGAAGTGTCCTGTACCATGATCGGTGCACTCCACAGGCCGAATCCCATGCCGTTGCTCCGCGCCAGCTCCGCCAACGGTTTCAAGCCGCCCGGGAACCGCTTGCGGCTGACCACCCAGTCGCCGTATCCCCACGTTTCGCCGTCTGTCAGCGACTGCCATCCGTCGTCAACGGCGAAGTTTTTCACGCCCAGTTCGCGAGCCTTCGGGATAAGTTCCTTCACGAGTTTCTCGTCAATGTCGAGGTAATAACCGAACCACGTGCTGTAGAGGGGCGGGACGGTGGTCGGCGTGCTACGCGAAATGTGCGAACCAGCGTAGAGTTGGAGCAGGAATCCGCCCGTGGTTGTGGGGCCTTCGTAGATACCCAGAACGGCCCGGGGCAACGATACCTTCCCGCGCGTCGGAACACGCATGTACGGAGCGTACATCGTCTCAACGCGCCGGCCGCCGTCGGACGAGCGGCTTCCGCCCTGGTAAGAAAACACGGCGGTGCAGAAGCCGCGCCGCGTTTCACCGTCAGCGACCGCCAGTCCGGAGCCCGCGAACTTCCGCGTTTCCAGTCGGCCGCCGACTGCCTCCAGCCGGTCGTATACCGCCTCGCTCAGAAGATACTCGTCGTTTGTCTTGTTGGACAGTGCGAATTCCCTGACGATGACCGGCTCGTTGCCTGCGAACACCTGATACGTGGCGGTCAGTTCGAATCCCGGGCGCTTTAGGTGAATCCTCAGCGAGGCGTCCTTGATGTCGTGGCCCGTCAGATTCCAGCCGCTGTCGAGTGGAAGGACAACTGCTCGACCGGCCTGTGCAATGCGAACCAATCCCAGCATATTCGGGGCGCCGCCTCCGTCCAGGCGCACGGCAAGCGTTCGAGTACCGGCGGGCAGATCGAACTGATAGACCTTGGTCCACGGGAACTCCGCCGCGGACAGCGTGCCCAGCGACTTGCCGTCGGCGAAAACCTCGGCGGCATCGTCTACCGCGTGGTCCAGAACGAGGGCGTATTGTTGCCCGGCCTTCAGGACGCCCGGTTGAAGGGCGATGCGAAACCACCAACTGCGGTTCGTCTGCTCGGTTTTGAAAGGCAGGGTCACCGGTTCCCAACCGGTGTCATCGAACCCGATATCGGCCCAATCCGCCGCCGGTTTCTTGTCCGTCATCTTCCAGCCGTCGGTCAGGGCGATTGGCTCGGTCCTGGTGGGCGTCACCAGTGTCAACTGTCCCTCCGACACGATACGGACCGGTGTCTTCACTGGCCAGCGAACGTCGGTAAACTCCACGGTCTTCAGCCCGCCGGAGGCAGTGTCAAACTGAAGCACGCGGCGCACGGCGGCATTGGAGAGAGTCCACGTGTGAGTGGAAAAGTCGTAAACGACACTGGGACCGGGAGTTTTCGAGAAGAAATCGGCGCGGTACACGGAAAGGGCCTCCGGAAGTGCAAAGGTGAGAAGAAAAAGAGCGGCGGCAAACGCCCGCCGCCAGTGGGCTGAGGAAGTCGGTTTCATACCTCAGTGTGACAAAGTCGCGTCCGGACAAGGCAAAGTAAACGTGGATGAAAGAGAATCGAAGTTGGCCGATCCGTAACGGAAGCTGGATAATGGAGGAGGGAGATGATGAAAACCACCATTACGATATCGAAAGAACGACTCGAGGATTACTGCCGGGGTCACCATATCCGCAGGTTGGCGTTCTTCGGCTCCGTTCTACGTCCCGACTTCGGGCCGGACAGCGATATAGACGTATTGGTCGAATTTGACCCAGATCACGTCCCCGGCCTGTTGACGATGGCTCGTATGGAACGCGAACTCACCGACATGCTGGGTGGTCGCAAGGTAGACCTTCGCACACCGGAGGACCTGAGCCGCTATTTCCGTCAACGCGTGCTGGACACCGCGGAGGTTCAGTATGTACAGGGATGACGACGTTCGCCTGCGCCACATGCGGGATGCGGCACAACAGGCCCTTCAGTTCACCCGAGGCCGTACGCGCGAGGACTTGGACGACGATCCGATCCTGGCGCTTGCCCTCGTGAAACTGATTGAGATTGTGGGCGAAGCCGCGGCTCAGGTCTCACACGAAGGCCGTATTCGTGTGGCAGACTTGCCATGGACGGACATCGTGGGGATGAGAAACCGCCTTGTCCACGCCTATTTTGACATCAATCTGGACATTCTTTGGCAGACGATTGTCCAGGATCTTCCCACAATTGTTGCTCTTCTCAACGGTGCACTCGGTACGGTTCCCTGAACTTCCGATTTCCTTGCAAAGATCGATATCGGTATCCGGACAACCGACCGTATCTTCATCGATTATGGATTCGTGTCAGTTCCCGCGACCTTCCGCGCGATGCGAGCCGCGTCCGGGATGCGGATGGAGCCGTCCGTCTCCAAGTCCAGCCTGGGCAGGTATCCCGCGCTGACGGTTTTCAGACCCGCGGCAATCCTCAGCGCTTCGACCGCCTCCGGCAGGACATAGGACGTGGCGCGTCCGGCGTATTCGTGTGCTCCCATATCTACGTGTGCCCCGACGATGCGGGGCAAACCGGCATAATCGGTCTGTCCGTGAACCACCGTGGAATCGATTCCCGTATCGGCGCAGGGCGAAGTGGCCTGCAGTCTGTAATCGCCGCCGCTCCGGTTGACGAACAGCGGGTCGGCGCTGATGTTGCCGTTCAGGTCTGTCTGGTCGGTCATATTGCCGTAGTTGACGCTTGTGTTGCCGTACACGTCGTTGCACGAAATATCCCCGATGACGCAGTTGTTGAAGCGGTTGATGCCCGTGCCGTTGAACGCAATAATACTGTTCAGCACGTGATTCACGCCGTCCGGGCTGATTTCGATCCCCGTCCCATTCCCCGTGACGGTGCAGTTTACGACGTAGCCGCCGCACAGGAGGATTCCCTTCCGCGTGTTTCCGCTGACCAGGCTGTCGGTCACATTGAGGGTCGCTGTGAGGTGCGCATTGATGCCGTCCCAGCCATTGGCGCGGAATTCGCACCGTGTCACCGTTGCCGTTCCAAAGTCGAGGTATAAGCCGTGGTATGAATTGTTTGTCACGGTGCAATCTGTCAGCGACGTCGCGCCCCCGGAACCGTGTATCGCCGTCGTGCTGTTGCCTGTGACCACACAGTTCGCTATTGAGGTGTCACCGTACATCAATGTCACGCCGCGAGCGCCGTTTCGCACCGTGAATCCGTCCAGCACGGCATTGTGGCCAACCTGGACAACGTCTTTCGCGGCGCCGTCCAGGATCGTTGCGTACGTCTTCCAGTTGCGCTGGTCCCGTGTTGTCTCCGTTCCGGAAAAACCTCCGTACAAACGCAGTCCGGACCTCATGGCGATGTTTTCGGTGTAAACTCCCTGCGCTACCCAGACTTCGTCCGGACCGAATGCGGCCGCCAGCCCCCTGAAATCGTCTTCTTCGCCGTCGCCCAACTCAGGCCGTCGTTCGTGTCGTCGCCGGTTGGTCTCACATACCAGGTGTTCGCGGGTACTGTCCACGTCGTTCCGTCGCTCTCGTCCGAGCCGATATCCACCCGGTCACCTTGAACGCGCGCCTGTCCGTCGATGTCGGTCCAACCACTCTGCACCAGTGCGTTGTTCCCCGCGTCGATGCAGAGCGATCCGGGTTGGAGATGCACGTCGTGGTATGGATTCGACAGCATCGGATCAACGCTGATGTTGCCGTTCGTGCCTGTCGGATCGGATACCTTCTCGAAGTTCAGGGCATTTCCGAACACGTTGTTGCTGGTCAGCGTCAACGACAGGCTTTCCGAATGCCGGGCCAGCCCCTTACCGCAAGCAGACACAATGGAATTGGCAAGCGTTATGGTGCCGCCCGCCTGCGTCACACCCTGGTTGTTTCCGGATATGGTGCAGTTGGTGGCCGTCAACGTGCCGAACGTAGCGTATACACCGAAGGAGTTTGAGTTGAAGGTGCTGTTGACCACGTTGGTCACGCCACCCGCTGAGTAAACTCCGTAGACGTTCTGGAAAATCCGACAACCGGCGATATTCACCGTGCCGCCTGTGGTATTGATACCCTTGGCCGCGTTGGCGAACAGGTCGCAATTGGCCAGCGTCACCGTGCCGTTGTAGACTTCAATACCTGCCTTTGCATTACCGCTGATTTCACATTCGATCAGGTTCACCGTGCCCTTCGATATGTAGTGACCGTACTGGTTTGCACTGAAGGTGCAGTTGGCAAACGTTGAAGAGCCGTCCGACTGGTAGAAACCGATCAAACCGTTGCGAATCATGAAGCCGTCCATCACCGCCTGTTGGGCCGATGAAGAAACGATATAGCCTGCGTTGCCGTCCAGAATGGTTACGTTCAAATCCCGGTTGCGCTCGGTAAGCGACGACTCGGCGCCGGAGAATCCCCCATACAGTGCCACACCTGCCTTCAGCGTAATGCTTTCGTAATAGGCGGCGGCGGCCGGAGACGACTTGGCCACCCACACCTCGTCCCCGCTGACGGCGGCGGTCAAGCCCTCCTGAACGGTGAGATACGCCGTCGCCCATGTCGTGCCGTCGTGCACCGGGTCGACTGCGTTCCTGTTCACGAAAATAGTTTTCGCTCCCGATGAACCGGTAAAAACGAGCAGAAGAAGAGCGCCAGAGGCCATCACACCCGACAGCCAGGAGCTGTGAAAAGAGAGGTTCAAAAGGCGCATCGTATCCCCCCGGAGGACTCCGTTCGCTTCGCAAGGCCAATTCCCGCGCGCGGACAACGGAATTTCATGGATCGTCTTACCAACTATTTTACCGTATCGGCTCACCAAAATGAAACGGGGCGGCCCTTTCGGACCGCCCCGCCCAATCTGCTGACGCAATCAGGCCCGTACTTACGGGTTCGCCTCCAGGCCTGCCACCTTTCGCGCGATCAGAGCCGCGTCCAAAAGAGTGATGCCGGAGTTGTAGTTGTCAACCTTGTAGCGTCTGTAGTTGGCACTGTTTGACGTTGTCAATCCAGCAACAATCCGCAGGCACTCTGCGATGTCAGAGGTTTCAAAAGGCGCCATCGATGTCCTCATCGCCAATGTGAAACTCTCGCCAGTAAAGGCGCTGGTAACTCCCGACAGTCCAATGGCTGGCACGGGAGTCAAGCGCAAGGTAGTTGTGCCGTCTCCAATCTGGCCGCTCGTGTTATAACCGGAAGACCAGACTGTTCCATCGGTTCGGACGAACACGCTGTGGAATCCGCCGGCTGACACCGAGCGTACCGGAGAGACAGCGGAAACAAGCGTCGGTTGGGTTCGCTTTGAGGTATCACCCAGACCCAACTGGCCGTAGTCATTCACACCCCAACTCCAGGCGTTACCGTCTCTGGTGATCGCAAGACTGAAGTTGCGGCCGGCTGAGACGTGGCTCACGGGACCGGTGAGTGCGGTCACCTGTACCGGTACCGAACTTAACGTCCCGCCTCCCGTACCAAGTTGACCACTGTAGTTGGAACCCCACACCCACACAGTTCCGTCGCTTTTCAGCACCATGCTGTGGTTGTTACCGGCG
>JAKQQT010000115.1 GCA_029564025.1 Armatimonadota bacterium
CGGAAAGCCCGCTCCGGGTGCCCCAGACGCTGGCACAATGCCTGCATGCGGCTGAGGTCCAGCCTCCAGCCGAAAGCGCGCAAAGTCGTCAGATATGCCACGGACCCGGCAAAATCCATTGAGTGTCAGGCCAGGCTTTCCAGCAGGGCGATTCTGTTTTCGAGGGTTGCGCTGAGGCCGGACAGTTCGGCTTCGATGCCCCGTTCCTTCTCGATGATCTCCGCCGGGGCACGCTGAACGAATCCCTCGTTCGCCAGTTTGCCGCGCGTGCGGGCGAGGTCCTTCTGCGCGCTCTCCAGGTCCTTCCGCGCCCTGGCGAGAGCCACGGACACGTCCAGCAGGCCTTCCACCGGCACAAACACCTCGGCGGAGGTTGTCTGCGCCGGCCAGGCTTTCGACGGCCGGCTTTCCGGCGTGCCGAACGTGATTTCCGCGCGCGCCAGATTGGAGATTACCGATTCGACACCCTTCAGATGCGCGGCATCCGGATCAGGCACAACGGTCGCGGGGATGGTACGTCCCGGCGGAACGTTCAGATCGGCGCGTATGGAACGCAAGGCCTCCACCACGCCGAACGCGGCGGTCATATCGTTTTCGGAATTCTCATCGTGCCATTCCGGCCTGGACACGGGGTACGAGGCGATGATCAGCGGCGTGTCCGCCGTGCAACCGGGCGCCGAGGCCCGCAAGCCTTCGTAGAGTTCCTCGGTGACAAACGGCATGAACGGGTGCAGAAGCCGCAGAGCCTGTTCGAGCACGCCGGTCAGCATGGCCTGAGCGGTAGCCCGGTCGTCGCCTTGAAGGCGCGGCTTGGCCATTTCCACATACCAGTCGCAGAACTCGTTCCACACGAATCCGTACAGCGCCCGGCCTGCATCGTCCAGGTTGTACGCCTCCAGCGATGCCAGAACGTCGCGCGTGGTGGCATCCAGCCGGCTCAGGATCCATCGGTCCGCCGGCGTCAGTTCGAGCTTCGAGGGTTCGAACGGGCCGCCGGTGTAGCCTTCCTCCAGGTTCATCAGCACGAACCTTGTGGCGTTCCAGAGTTTGTTGGCGAAGTTCCGGCTCTCCAGCATGCGCGATTCGTTGAACCGCACGTCCTGCCCCTTCGCGGCCATGAACAGCAGACCGAGGCGCGTTGCATCCGTGCCGTACTTGTCGATCATCTCCAGCGGATCGACCCCGGTGCCGAGGGACTTGCTCATCCGGCGCCCGTCCGCGGCCTGGATCGTGGCGTGTATGTACACGTCGTTGTAGGGAATCTGCTGGATGTAGTGCTCGCTCATCGAGATCATACGGGCGATCCAGAGGTAAAGGATGTCGCGCGCCGTGATCATCAGATTGGTCGGGTAGAAGTACTCCAGTTCCGGCGTCTTCTCGGGCCAGCCGAGCACGGCCATCGGCCACAGGGCGGACGAGAACCAGGTATCCAGCACATCGGGATCCTGCTCCCAGCCGTCGCCTTCGGGCGGTTCGATCTGCACCAGTTGCTCGCCGGTGGCGGTGTTGTTCCACACGGGAATCCGGTGGCCCCACCACAACTGGCGCGAGATGTTCCAGTCGCGCAGGTTCTCGATCCATTCTGCGGTCTGCGCCACGAAGCGGTCCGGGTAGTACGTCACTTCACCCTTCGTCACCACTTCCAGCGTTCTCAGCGCCAGTTCTTTTTCGCGGCAGAACCACTGCTCGGACAGAAGCGGCTCGATGATGGTGTCGCAACGGGCGCAGTGCCCGGCGGTAACCGTGTAGTCCTCAATCTTCTCCAGCAAACCTTGCGACTCCAAGTCGGCAACGATGCGTTTACGCGCTTCAAATCGGTCCAGACCGGCGTAGGCGCCGGCTTCGGCGGTCATCGTGCCGTCCTCGCCAATCACAACGATGCGCTCCAGGTGGTTCCGCATCCCGGCCAGGAAGTCGTTGGGATCGTGCGCCGGGGTGACCTTGACGACACCGGTCCCGAACTGAGGGTCCACCAGTTCGTCGTCGGCAATCACTGGAATCTCGCGGTTCATTAGAGGCAGGACAACCGATTTGCCGATCAGACCGTTCCAGCGCGGATCCGTACTGTTCACGGCCACCGCCGTGTCACCGAGCATCGTTTCCGGCCGCGTTGTCGCAACTGTTACCGAACCGCTTCCGTCGGAGAGGGGGTACCGGATGTACCATAGGCTCCCGGCGATGTCCTTGTGGATCACCTCCAGGTCGCTGACCGTCGTGCGGTCGGTCGGGCACCAGTTCACCACGCGCGCGCCGCGGTAAATCAGGCCTTCCCGGTGCAGGCGGACAAACGATTCCTGCACGGCGCGGTAGTAGCCCTCGTCCATGGTGAAGCGTTCGCGGCTCCAGTCGTAGGAGCAACCAAGCGCCTTCAGCTGGCGGATGATGGTGCCGCCGTACTTTTCCTTCCAAGCCCAGGCGTGTTTCAGAAATTGCTCGCGCCCTATGGCCGAGGGATCGATACCCGCCTGGATCAGGCTGTCGCGAACCTTGATCGTGGTACTGATGCTGGCGTGGTCGGTTCCCGGTACGCACAGCGTATTGAAGCCGCTCATGCGCTTCCAGCGGATGAGGGTATCGTGGATCGCGTGCTGAAGGCCGTGGCCGAGATGCAGTTCCCCGGTAACGTTGGGCGGCGGAATGGTGATGCAGTACGGCGTGCGGCTGTGGTCGACCTCGGCGCGGAAGTATCCGCCCCTTTCCCATAGATCGAGCCACTTGGGCTCAACGGCTTTCGGTTCGTACGCTTTCGGCAATTCGGTCATGGCATTCCTCGCGAGGCAGGATGGGAACGTGGAAACGCCCCGCCCGACTCGGGCAGGGCGCATCTCACTCTGCATTCAGATTAGCAGGATTTCCGGCGGCCAGGCGAACCGTTACGGCAACGCCAGGCAACGGATCTGGAATGTCGATCCGGAACCGGTCTTCACGATCACCGAGTCTCCGGAGCCCCGACCGGTAGCCGAAACGCCCCGGAAATACTGGTTGAACGGAGGCCCTACGGGATACCGCACTGCGTATCTGGAGTCGTCGCCGTGTCCCGTATCAATGGCGAACAGCCAGTCAAGAGTCGGAACCAGCAACATGCCATCGACATCAGAGGATGTTTTCTTCAAAAGCAACGGCGTGCCGTAAACCTGGGCGTAGTCAAACGGCTGGGGAGCCGTGGAAGACCACGTTCTGGCGTGTGCGCCCGTATCGGCCCGCAAGGCGTACAGGTAGCCGTCCGCAGTCGCCGTGTAAATGATGTTCGGCGATGACCAATAATCAAGCGCTAGACCGCACCCGGGTATAAGGGCGTTCTTCGGCAGTTTCACACTGCCCGCGCCTCCCCCGAAACCTGTATCAGGATTTCCGTTGGACGTCCAGAACGCGCGGACGTAGCCGCCGTCATCCCCCACGTAGAAACGCGAACCGTCGCGACTGAAGGTCGTCGGCGTGTCGACGCTGTACGGCACATCCGTGGCGCTGATCGCCGTCATGGTTGCCGTGTTGACGGACAACATCGTTGCACCGGCCGAATGGTTGACCGGTATCTGAACGGTGGTACCGTCCGGTCCGATGCTTGGGGAGCCCGAGACATATTTCATGCTTTTGAATGGCATCAGGGAAAGGCAGTCGCCGATTGTGTAGGTCAGCGCGGTTCCAGTGTCTTTCACCTTGAACAGATACCAAACCGGGGCGTCGGAGGTGCTGGCGTCCATAGCGACGAAGTACACCCAAACGCCGTTCATGGTATCGACAACAAGCGGCGACGTCCGGCAGGCGTTGCCGGCGTCTTGTGGATTATTGGTCTGAATGAACGCCGGATTGGACGCGGCCAGATTGGCGCCATCGGCCGCGTCCATCGCATAAAGGGTTCCCCGGTCGGAAACGACGTAGACGCGGGTTCCCAGTGATGTCTGCTTGATGACCGGCCTGCCGAAAACCGAAGTGTCCAGCGATGCCGCCGAATACCATACTTCCAGTCCCGTCGTCGCGCTGATCGCTCTCACGCGATTTACGAAGTTGTCACTGCTGACACCGTAGATGAGACCATTGGCGACGCTGGGAATGGAGTAGATATTCGTGGCACTATACGTCCACTTGACACTTGACTCCGGCAAGGTCATCGGACCGCGAGACGCCGCTTCATCAAACGTCGTGGCAATGATGATGTCGGAGTACCGATAGGTTGTCGTGCTGTCTCCTGCGCGCACTCGCAAATCATTAAACCAGCAACTGACATTGTTTAAAGAGGTGGTTTTGGATGTCGGTTGCGCAGATTCAGACAGGTAGGGAATCGGATCTTTCCAGATGGTAACCGTCGCCTTGCTGGTTCCGTTGTACTGAATCTTGTACACCAAGCGCCGCGGAATCTGGAGTTTGGCGTCTTCCACGATGTTGATGCTTGTGTCGGACACCTCACCGCCGAACGTACCGTAGTTGGTTGGGGCCCAGGACTTGCCGACAGCGAATCCCTCCGAGTTTCCCGCATACATCTGCAACGCGGTGTAGGTATTCGCGGCTGTCTGGCTGTTGTAGAAACTCCTCGGCTCAATCTCGAAGCTGATGTACATCGTGTCCGTTGCCCCAACGGAACGCGACAATCCTGTACCGAGCGATTGCCCGGCACCTCCACCGGTGGCGTCAATCGGACCCGCGTTGTAGAAAAGAACGGTAGCGTGCGCGTATCCCAGTAACGCCGCGGCGATCAGCGCGGTTACCAGTGTGTGCCTTCTCATATCTTTCACCTTGTCTGTCGGCGGTGTTTTTCCGGCCTTCCGTTTCGATGGTAACAGAAGAGGCCGCCGGGCGCTACCCCGTCGCCCGGATTTGATGCGTGGTTTCTACGCGTGCCTTCAGCAGTCCGGCGGAAGGCGCGCCAATGATCCTGTGTCATTATCGGGCAGGTGTTACTTTTCCTTGAGTCTGCCGTCACCCAAGATTTCATGGAACACCTTTCGCTGTGGTTGTATCCTAAACGTGAAAAGGAACCGTTCGTTCGCTTGTAATCAGGAGGTCTGCTCTCGTGTTTCGACGCATCTTTGGTCTGCTGGCTCTCGCCCTGGCGATCCTGCCCTCTGTCCGCGCCTGGGAAGACAAGGGACATACCATCATCAACCAACTGGCCGCGGAAGCCATGCCGGCCGATACGCCCGAGTTCTTCAAGAAGGCCGCCACCGCCGGTCTGCCCTACCTCGGGCCGGAGCCCGACCGCTGGAAGAACTTCCGCCGGGGCGCCGCCAACTCGCTGTACGCTGTCAATTACCCGGACCACTTCATGGATATGGAGTTCGTGGAAGGCATGGAACTGCCGGAAAGCCGGTACGCGTATCTCACGGCACTCGCAACAAAGGGCGTGAAAGCCAAATACGGAATCGAGCCGGAATCCGTGGGATTCCTGCCCTACCGCATCACGGAACTGACACAGACCTTACAGTCCCAGTGGCGCGACTGGCTGGCCGCCCCGACCGAAACGGAACGACAGAAGGCGGAGAAAGCCCAGATCGAGCAGGCTATCATCTACACAGCGGGAACGCTTGGGCACTACGTGGCGGACGGCTCCAATCCGCACCACACCACGGCCCATTACAACGGCTGGGACGTGAAGGTCGCGCCCAATCCCAAGGGTTACAACACCGAGAAGGGTATCCACCGTTACTTCGAACGGGACTTCGTGGAAGCGTTTGTCAGCGTCGGCGACGTCCGTTCGCTGATGAGCCCGGTGAAGCCGGTTGGACCGGTGTTTGCCGATTCACTGGCTTACTTACGCGAAACCAACAAGCAGGTCGTTCCGCTATACGAACTTGACAAGCAGAACGCTTTCCGCGCGGAGGGTGAAGTCAACGCCGAGGGCAAGCGGTTCGTGTGCCAGCGGCTTGCGGCCGGAGCTTCGAAACTTCGTGATATCTGGACAATGGCCATGAAAGGTGTACCGGCCTCTGATGCCCGAAACTGACTGGTCCATCATCGAGGAGATCGTTCGCTCGGCGCTGATTGAACATTCCGAGATAGATTGGGGAATGACTCAGCGGGCTTGCCGTCTCCTGCCGTTTCTTGTCGAGGGTCTGGAAGACGTCAGCCTGGTTCACGCCAGGTTACTGTGCCTCTTTGCCCCTCTGCAGATTCCGGCAGACAATCCGTCAATCCGCGGCAACTGGATAAAACCGCTTCGTAGCGCCGGCATTGACCTGCCCACGCAGGCCTGGTTGTGGATCGCCCTTCAAAGATACCGCCATGCACCGGACACCTCGGAGGAACTGGCGGTACACGACGCCTGGGCACTGGAAGCGGTCGGCGCGCCGGGAATCGCGAAGGCCTTTATACGAGGCGGACGTATGAGCCGCGACCTTCACGAGATCGTACAGGACATGAGAGATACACTTAGCAACTCCGTTTTCCTGACACCAGCCGGGCGTCGGTTGGGCGTTCGGCGGATCGTCGTGACACGCCGATTCCTGAAGGATCTCGAGGAAGGTTAACACCGCTGTCACCTCGGCGTTCCGTGCGCGTTCTATAATGTAGCAGAATCCAAGACGGGGGATAAAACAATGTCTGGTCACAGCAAATGGCATAACATCCGACTCCGCAAGGGTAAGCAGGACGCGGAACGGGGTAAAATTTTCACGAAACTGGCGCGCGAGATCATCGTGGCCGCGAGGACCGGCGGAGGCAATCCGGACAGCAACATCCGACTGCGCCTCGCGGTTCAGAAGGCTCGCGAGAACTCGATGCCGGCCGACAATATCAAGCGGGCCATCCAGCGCGGCACGGGTGAATTGGAAGGACAGTCCTTCGAGGAAGTGACCTACGAAGGCTACGGCCCTGGAGGCGTGGGCATCATTGTTTCGTGCCTGACCGACAACAAGAACCGCACTTATCCCGAGATTCGCAACATCTTCAGCAAAACCGGCGGACGGATGGCGGAAACCGGCGCCGTGTCGTGGTCATTCGACCAACGGGGACTGATCTCCGTTTCGCGCGAGGGCACCACCGAGGACGCCGTGATGGAAGCGGCCATCGAAGCCGGCGCGGAAGATGTGCGAACAGAAGAGGAATCTTTCGACGTCATCACGAATCCCGGCGACTTTGAACAGGTTCGACAGGCTCTGGAAACCGCGGGACTCAAGATACTCAACGCAGAAGTCACCATGCTCCCCCAAAGCACTCTCACCCTGACCGGTCACGAAGCCGAAGTGGCGATTCGCCTTATTGAAACCCTGGAAGACAACGACGACGTCCAAAACGTGTACACCAACGTCGACATCTCCGATGAGGAACTGGCCGGCTTATAGCACGAGGTTTTTGAGAGCGAAACGCATGAACTTCACTTTCGGTTCACACGGGGTCCGGCAAAGGCCGGGCCCCTCTTGGTATCTGTGGTTCGTGTTCCTACTCGCCGCGGTACTCGCTCCGGCGAGAGCCGCTGTTCGCGTCGACTATACCGTTTCCATCAGCCCGAACGAACCGGCGATCCAGGTCGCCGGAACGATCACCGGCTTCGATGGGCCGAATGTATCCGTGGCGATACCGGTCTGGATTCCCGGCTACTACGTGCGCATCAACCAGTACCGCTTCATCTCCAACTTCGAGGCTATCGCGGATGGAAAGACGGTCGAGGTCGGTCGTCCCGACTCCGACACCTGGAGCATCCCCGCGGAAAAGGGCCGGGAAATCCGGTTCGAGTATTCGGTGGAAGCCTGGGAAAAAGACGACACGATGGGGCTGATGGGCGTGTATGTGGGCCGGGAGTCCGCCTTCTTCCACCCCGGGTCCGCGTTGATGTACGTGAAGGGCGAACCGAAAGCAACGTACACCGTGCGGATCAAAGCACCCGACTCGTGGGACACAGCCGCGCCGTTGCCTTCGATCGACGGAAAGTACCGCGCTCCGGATTACGAAACACTGGTGGACAGCCCGTTCCGCGTTGGCGCCATGCGCCGCCTGACCTTCTCGGCGCGAGGAAAACCTTGCGAGATCATCGTCGTTGGCAAGTGCCGCGTATCCGATGAGGTGCTGAAGGAGATCACGCGCAAGATCACCCTGTCCGCCATCGAATTGTTCCACGGCGCCACTCCGTTCGACCGCTACCAGTTCCAGTACCAGTTCCCGCCGGACAGACAGCAACAGGGCTACGCGCTGGAACACCGGAGTTCCATGTCGTGCGTGTTCAGTAGCCTGGAGACCGACACGTCGTTCCCGAAGGTCGCCGCCACCTACGTTGCCCACGAGCTGTTTCACGCCTGGAACGTGAAGGCGATCCGACCGGTTGGTCTGGGACCGCTCGATTTCTCGAAGGAAGCCGAAACGGGCTCCCTGTGGTTCGCCGAGGGATTCACCCAGTATTACCAGTACATCCTGATGGTCCGGTCCGGTATCTGGACTCCGCGCGAAGCCCTGGCCGGCCTTGCCCGGATGGTGAACGATTACCGGCTGTCCGCGGGACGCCTGACCACAAGCGCGGAACAGGCCGGCAAGGGCGTGTGGATTACCGGAGATTCTTCCAGTAGCGGCGGGACCAGCTATTACACAAAGGGCGCGCTGATCGCGTGGTTGCTGGACCTGGAAATCCGCGCTCGCACGAAAGGCGAGAAGAGCCTGGACGACGCTATGCGCCGGATGTGGGATCTCCACGGGGCGAAGGATCAACCTTATCCCCCGCACGCCTTCCGCGATGTGCTGAAGTCATCGACGGGGCTGAACCTCGACGAATCGTACAACGAATGGGTAAGCGGAACCGCCGACCTGCCGTTCGATACCGTGTTACCCAAAGCCGGAATCACCATTGAGGACATCACCGTGCCCGACGATTACCTGGGCGTCAGTTTCCTTCCCTCGGACAGGCAACCGATCGTCCGTGATGTGTCGCCCAACTCAGTGGCGTGGGACGCCTGTTTTGAAGTTGGCGACGTCTTGATCAGCGTGGACGGCAAAGCCTACCGGAGGACGGGCAAACCGATCCTGTCCGGCGGAAACCGCCAGGTCGGAGACGAGGTGCGCTTCGTGGTGAAACGCGACGACGAGGAGATAACGCTGACGGCCAATATCCGGGGACGCGCCATCACGCGACTGGGATTCGATGAAAGCGCTTTGCCCGAAGCCAGGGCGGTATGGGATGGCCTGTGGGAATCCGACCTCTTCCAGAAGAAGCCGAAGACGGTTGGGGCTCCGTATTACTTGCCTTTGCCAGCCTTCGGCGGCGCCACATTGCGCGCGGGAACCTTGCGCTCGTAAGCGTAGATTCCCAACGCCAGTATCGCCAGCAACGGAATCCCGATGATCGGAAGCAGAGGACTGGGAGGCGTCTGGAAAACCACGTGCAGTGCCCGTAGCCCCTCGGAGTTGACCACGGTTACGAAAACCCTGTCCCCTACCCGGCCGTCGGCCAGTTTCGCGTAGCGGCCGTTCCGGTGGACCAGACTGCGCTCTCCGACACCTTCGGGGCACTCCAGGTTCGGCGGAATGCCGATGCGGACCTCATCGCCCGACTTCGTGGTCACCAGAATCCACTGCCCGCCGGGTTCAACGGCCTTCAGCGTTCCTTCCACGGTTCGAGGCGGCGACTGCGGCGAAGGCGTGGGCTGGCCTTCCATGTAAGTCAACGGTTGTGTGTTGATACGATCGGTTTTGAGGGAATAGGCGTCAGACGGCGCTGATGTCGATGCCGGCGGATCAGCCAACACCGGAACCGTCGCCGTCAAAGCCCAAACAACCACCAGCCATTTACACAATCGCATCGTAACCTCCAAGAAAGTATGTGCCGACGCGGCAAAAACGCTCAGGTCTCCAGCAGACGCCTCAATCGGTCATACGGAGCAGGCTTGATCAGATAAGCGTCAAAAGGCGAGTTCTTGTCGCCGTCTTGCGGATCGTATCCGGACATGCCGATGATGCGTTCCACCGTTCCATTGCCCATAACGCGAAGTTTCGCCGCCAGCACACGCCCGTCGGTATCGGGAAGCCCGATGTCCATCACCACGGCTGTCGGATGAAACTCCGCGGCGGCAAGTTCGGCTTCGGCGCCGGTGTTCGCCGTCCGCACCTCGTGCCCCCAGTGCCGTAGAAGATCCTGAATAGCGTCCGCCGTGTCCGCGTTGTCGTCCACAACGAGAACCCGGCGCTTCGCGGACACTCCATAAGGCTCGATTGTTTCCGCGACCTGCGACGGTTCGCTCAGCGGCAGGCGGACGACCACTTCGGTCCCCCTGTCAACCCCTTCGCTGAAAACCCGCACGGTTCCGTTGTGAGCCTCCACAAGCGTTTTCGTCAGGGGCAATCCCACTCCCAGTCCGGCGTGCGAAAGATCCGTGTTGTGTCCCTGGGCGAAGAGGTCGAAGACACTGCCCATTTCCTCAACAGGAATGCCAATGCCGTTATCCTGTATGCGCACAACCGCCTCGCCGTCCTCGCGAACCGCCGTGACGCAGATCCGGCCCGCCGCCGGCGTGTACTTGATGGCGTTGTCCAGGAGATTGGCGAACACCTGCCTCAGTCGTATCTCATCACCCAGAACGTTGAGGCTCTCTTCGCACATCGTAACCGTGATGTTGTGCTCGGCCACCTTCGCCTGGTGCGACATCATTTCGATGGCGCCTCGTATGATATCACGCAGATCCAAGTCGGCCTTTTTGAGCCGTGCCCTGCCCATGGTGACGCGTGAGGTATCCATCAGTTCGTCCAGAATGCGCGCGACGTGCCGGGTTTGCCTGT
Source organism: Armatimonadota bacterium (assembly GCA_029564025.1). Taxonomy (GTDB): domain Bacteria; phylum Armatimonadota; class DTGP01; order JAKQQT01; family JAKQQT01; genus JAKQQT01. Next base: position 10,690 of record JAKQQT010000115.1, read on the forward strand.
CGAGGGCGTCCACCGTCTTTCTCGCCTGGGCATCCAACTCTTCGTCCAGTTGCAGGTTCAGGATACCAGCCGTTATCGCCGCCAGCGGATTGCGCAGTTCGTGACCCAGGGCGGCGAGGAATTCCTGCTTGATCCGGTCCGCCCGTAGAACCTCTCCGTGCAGTTGCGCGTTGTCCAGGGCCTGGGCCGCCCGTCTGGCAATTTCCTCTGCCAGGGTCACGTCCCGCATGGTGAACCGACGCCCCGAATGCCCCATCACGAAAGAGATGGACCCCAGCACCCGGTCGCGTGATATCATCGGCGCGCAGATGTATGATTGAAGTCCAAGTGTTTCGATAAGGGCGAGTTGATCCCTGTGATGCTCCAGATAATCGACAAGATCATCGGGCGGTTCCACGAACCACTGGGTTCTGCCGGAAGCCGCGACCGACCGTAATCCGTACGGTTGCGGCGTGCCTTCCACCGAGTGTGCCGGTGTGATATTCTGCATCACCTGGTTGAGCGAATCCACCGCATGACAAGCCGCGACACGTCGGAAAGAACCATTCGGATCAACCACGTCCACGGTGCACCAGTCGGCGAATTGAGGTACCGCCAATCGTGCAATGACAGACAGTGTCTCCTCGCGATCGAGGGACTCCGCCAACCGAACCCCCGCTTCGGCCAGGAACCTTTGTGATCTCTCCACCTGCTTCAGGTCCGTCAGATCGTGTATCACCGAAACGACACCCACCAGGCGCCCGTCGCGATCCCTCACCGGGCTGGCCCCGACGCGAAGCCAGGCGTATGTGCCGTCCTGGCGCCAAACCGGCACTTCCCTGGATCGAACAAACTGGCCGGTCTCCAACGCTTCGGTAATCGGCCAGATAACGGGCACATCCTGTCCGTCCTCTACCCTGATGTCGGGCGCCAGCGAAATATCGGATTCGCTCGCCCGGGTGCACCGCAGGCTGTTCAACTGGTTGCGAGCGACCTCATTGGCCATTTCGAGCCGGCCGTTGGTATCTAGAATCAACACACCGGCCGGCATCTGTCTCAGCACCACATTCAGGCGTTGGCGTTCCTGTATCAGCACCTCCGTCAACCGTTCCTGTTCAAGCCGTGCGAGATGCACGGAAGTGATGTCGCGCGTGATACACAGCAACGTGTGACACTGACCGTCCGCGTCGAACTCGGGAATCGCACGGAACTCAAGGAATCTTCGCTCTTCCGGCAGATCGATGGAATGCTCGAACTGAACCGGTTTGCCGGTATCGAAAGCGGCCAGGCAGTGGTCGGATATGATGGCCGTCATCTCCGGCGTCATTCCAACTTCGAAAATAGTCTTGTTGAGGATATCCGAGGGTGAACGATTGATCAGTTTCTCATGGGACTTGTTGGCGAATTTGATCCGCAGGTTCCTGTCAACACGGACAATCAGATCCGGTGAGTTGTCAGCAATCGCACGCGCATTGGCCTCCCGGGCGCGTAATGCCTCTTCGTTGAGACGCTGTTCGGTGATGTCGAACGAAAACCCGAGCAACCGGGGTTTCTGAGCGGAAGGTTCGTCCATCGCCACTACGCGCAACTCCATCCAGCGCGCTTCACCGGACGCGGCCCGCATCCGGCACCGCATCGTTTGCGGTTCCCGAGAGGTCAGAGCGGCTTTCAGCGCCTCGTAGAGGTTAGCCTGGTCATCGGAAAAAAGAAGAGTCTGCGCCAGGTTTTCTGCGCCTGTGAGAAAACCGGGGGCGTATCCCAGGATGTCCTCCGCCCTGTCTCCGATCAGCCGTGGGACGAACCGGTCCTTGTCCCTGTCATACTCCAGTTGGAAAAGAATCCCAGGAAGAAGAGGGAGAAGATGGTCAAATTCCCGCAGGTTCGACTGGAACGAGTCGTGCGAATCTTCGTAATCGTTGTCGAGGATACTCATGGTCGGTGCTATTGCCCCGCCGCTACACCACATTATAGGCGTCGGCGCCGCACCGGCCGGAATGGCGGCGCGGCGCCCGTGACACCATCTTGCCTCAGGCTTTCGGAACGCCAAGGCGTTCCAACAACGCCATCATCGGGCACCAGTTGGTAAATGCCGATTGGAACAGGTTCAGTCCCACGAAAGCCGTGAAGGCATACCACCAGGGATTGACCAGGTAGCCCAGCGCCACGGTCAGCATAACGAACAATCCGGCAATCAGTCTCAACCATCTGTCCACGTTCATATCATTCCTCCTTGTATCTCAATGCGCAGTGACGGTATCTCGGTCGACGTGTGATTCTCCAAGGAATCGTCCTTCCGCGGTGCGCTCACGATTCCGCATCTTGAAGTACAGAATCGGGACCGCCAGTCGGGACAGCAGGGTGGAAGCAATCTCGCCGGCCATCAGCGCAATGGCCAACCCCTGGAAAATCGGATCGAACAGGATTACGAATGATCCGACGATAACCGCGGCGGCCGTCAGCAACATCGGTCGGAACCGCGTCGCTCCGGCATCCACCACAGCCTCTTCCAGAGGCATCCCCTGCCGCAGGCGAAGTTCGATAAAGTCCACCAGAATAATCGAGTTCCGCACGATGATGCCCGCCCCGGCAATGAAGCCGATCATCGATGTCGCCGTGAAGAATGCTCCCATCAAGGCGTGGGCCGGCAGAATGCCCACCAGCGTCAGCGGAATCGGAGCCATAATGACCAGAGGCGTCTTGAACGACTGGAACCACGCCACCACGAGGATGTAAATCAGAATCAGTACCGCCGCGAAAGCGATGCCCAGGTCGCGGAATACTTCGTACGATATCTGCCACTCGCCGTCCCACTTCATCACCGGCTTGTCGGTGGTGGTCGGCATCTGCGTCGGCCGTATCTCCAGTCGCGAGCCGTCCGGCATTTTGAGTTGCTTCAGCGCCTTGTTCATCTGCAGGATCGCGTAGACCGGACTTTCCTGCCGGCCCGTCACGTCACCGGTCACGTACACTACAGGTTGCAGATTCTTGTGGTAGATCGATTTGTCGGTGTTGACCTGTTGAACGCGGGTGATTTCCATCAAGGGCACCAGGCCGCCGTTGCGGGAGGGTACGTTCAACTGCCGCAGGTTGTCGAATGAACTCCGGTCGTTCCGCGGGAACCTCAGCACGATCGGCACGTCCTCATGCGCGTTTTCATCGTGGGCAAGGCCGACCCGCAGTCCCGACAGCGCCGATGTAAGCGTGCGGTTGGCAGTCGCGACATCCACGCCCTGCACAGCCGCTTTCCGGCTGTCTACCACCACCGTGTACGTCTCCTGGTCGTCGTCCATATACCAGTCCACGTCGGTCACGCCGGAGGTCTTCTCGAACACTTCCTTCACCTGCCCGGCCACGCGTTCGCGCTCCTGGAAGGTCGGTCCGTAGACCTCTGCGACCAGGGTCTGGAGTACCGGAGGTCCGGGCGGAACCTCGGCGATCTTCACGCGCACGCCCCACTGCTTCGCGATGCGCTCGACGTCCGGCCGGATGCGCTTCACGATGTCATGGCTTTGCGCCTTGCGTTTGTGCTTTTCAACCAGATTGACCTGGATGTCCGCATTGTGCGGAGCCGAACGCATGAAGTAGTGACGCACCAGGCCGTTGAAGTTGAACGGACTGGCCGTGCCGACGTAGGTCTGGTAGTTCTCCACCTCCGGGACCGTGGCTACGTAGTCTGCCAGCGCGCGTGTCGCGGCGGCTGTTTGTTCCAGCGTCGTGCCGGTCGGCATATCGACGATGACCTGGAACTCGTTCTTGTTGTCGAACGGCAACATCTTCACCGTGACGATCTTGAGCGGCACCAGCGCGATCGCCCCCAGCAACAACGCGCCAACCATCACAAAGAAGGCAAACTGGAGTTTGCCGGACCTCAGGATCGGGGTCATCATCGACCGGTAGAGCCGGGTTGTCCAGTCGTCCCCCTCGCCGTGCTCGTGGGAGGAGTGGCCGTGCTCGCTTCGAAGGATTCGGAACGCGGCCCACGGTGTGACGATGAAGGCGATGACCAGCGAGAACAACATCGCCGCCGACGCGCCGACCGGTATCGGCCGCATGTACGGCCCCATCAGGCCGCCGACGAAAGCCATCGGCAGGATGGCGGCGATCACGGCGAAAGTCGCCAGGATGGTCGGGTTACCGACTTCGTCAACGGCGTGCAGTGCCGCCTGGAGCGGCGGCTCGCGGTGCTCCGCCGGCAGACGGTAATGCCGTACGATGTTCTCCACCACCACGATGGCGTCATCAACAAGGATACCGATGGAGAAGATCAAGGCGAACAGCGTGATACGGTTCAGCGTGTAGCCGTAGAGGTAGAACACCAGCAACGTCAGCGCCAGCGTCACCGGAATCGCCACGGCGACCACCATCGATTCCTTGCGTCCCAGCGCCAAAGCGATGAGGACCGTCACGGAAACAACAGCGATCATCATGTGGTACAGAAGTTCGCCGGACTTCTCCGAAGCCGTCGCGCCGTAGTTGCGCGTTACGGAAAGATAAACGTCCGTGGGGATGGTCTTCCCCTTCAGCGTGTCAACCTTGGCCAGAACCTTCTCGGCAATCGTTATCGCGTTCTTGCCCTGCCGTTTGGCCACCGAGATGGTGACCGCTGATTCCATCGAACCGGCCTGATGCCCCTCTTCGGCGGCGCCGTAGCCGAACGAAACGTAGTTGGCGGGTTCCTCGTTGCCGTCGGTTACCGTGGCGATGTCGCGCACGTACACGGGTCGCCCGTTGGAAACACCGGCGACCACGGCTTCCAGATCGTCCGCCGTGCGGATAAACTCACCGGTTTGAACAGCCAGGTCCTGATTTTCGGTGGCGAACCGGCCGGCCTGGCCGCGCTGGTTGGTTACTCCGATCGCCTGTGCCACGCCGTCGGCTGTAAAGCCGAATCCGGCCAGTTTGGCCCGGTCCAAAGTGACGCGCAGTTCCCGGCGCGAGCCGCCGATGATCTGCGTTTGCGACACGTCGGGCACCTTCTTGATGGCGTCCTCAACCCGCGCCGCCAAAGCCCGGAGCTCGCCGGAACCGTACTTGTCGCTGTGCAATGTGAGGGCAAGAATCGGAACATCATCAATGGAGTGCGCCTTGAGTATGGGCTGTGAGGCTCCCGGCGGGATGATGTCAAAATGCCCCTGCAGTTTCTCGCGCAACCGGACGAGGCTTTGTTCCTGATTCTGACCGACGTAGAACCGCACAATCGCCATGCTCATTCCGGGGCTGGAGGTCGTATAGATATACTCGACTCCCGGCACTTCCCAGATGAGCTTCTCCATCGGCGTTGTGACGCGGCGCTCCACTTCCTTTGCGGTCGCGCCTGGCATCTGCACAATCACGTCCAGCATCGGGACGATAATCTGCGGCTCCTCTTCGCGCGGAGTGTTGATAACCGCGAATCCGCCGAGAACCAGTGACGCGATGATAACGAGCGGTGTGAGTTTTGAGTTGATGAAGGCGGCCGCCATCCGGCCGGCGATTCCGTATTTCATGGGTCATTACCCCTCTCTCGCCGTCACCGCGGCGCCGTCGGTCACAAGCTCCGTATCGGAAATGATCACCTTCTCGCCAACCGCAAGTCCCGAAAGAGCGGACACATAGCCATTAGAAGAAGGACCCACCGTAATCAAGCGCAACCGGGCGCGGTTGTCGTCACCGACCACGTATACGTAGTTCAATCCTTCCCTCTGCCAGACAGCCGTTTCCGGAACCGTGATGGCTTGCGAGGTACCCGTTCGGAAGCGGGCCATTCCGTACATTCCGGACCGAACCGCGGCATTCTCCGGCAGATCGATCTTCACTTTGAAGGTACGGCTGGCCGTGTCACCCTGCGGAGCAATCTCGCTGACCACGCCGTCTAACACCGTTCCTTTCAGGGCATCCAGGCTGACGGGAACAGACATGCCTTTTCTGATGGTGCCGAGCGCGGATTCCGGAACAATGCTTTCCAGCCTCTTCCGACCGCCGTGGATAATCATCAACGGGCTTCCGGGCAACGCCATCACGCCGGGATCGGCCAGACGACGAGTGATGACGCCATCGAACGGAGCCACCAGCGTCGCATAATCCCGGCTGACCCTGGCGATGCGCGAAGCCGCCTGAGCCTGACCGACCTGAGCGCCGGCGCTTCGGATTTCCGCCTTGCGCATGCGAGCCTGGAGAACGCCTGCCTTCGCCTGCTGAAGACCGGCGACCGCCTGGGCGAGGGCCGCTTTCGCCTGGCGGACTCCCTCGCGGGCGGATTCGATTTCCTCCTGCCTGCTACCCTCTTCCGCGATGCTCTGCGACTGCAATGCCGTTTCGTATTGGGCGCGGGCTACGTCGGCTTGCATGCGGTAGGTGTCCAACTGCTGGCGGGCAATGGCGCCCTTGTCGTAGAGGGTCTGCATGCGCTTGTGGTTGCTATCAGCGAGATCCAGTGCGGCCTTCGCCTGTGTTACCGCCAATCCGGCTTGGGCGCGCTCCTGCTTTCTCGGTCCGGTCTCGACCAACCTCATGCGGGCTTGAGCCGATTGCAGGGCCGCTTCGGCAACGGCAACCTGGGCTTCCGCCTGTCCGACCCGGGCCTGACTCGTTTTCTCCTCCATATCGGCCGCGACCCGTGAGTTCTGCCACCCGACGGTAGCCGCGTTCACGTTGGCATCGGCCTGTTGGACGGCGGCATTCAGGTCGCGCGAATCGAGCCGGACGAGAGGCTGGCCCTTGCGAACCCGGTCACCCTCCCTGGCGAGAACTTCCAGAACCCTGCCCTGAATGCGGGTGGCAATGGTTGCTTCGAACTCGGGTTGCACCGTTCCCGTGGCGTCCAGGTATCGTCCGACTTCCGACTGCCGGACTACGGTGGTGGTGACCGAAACCGGTGCGGTGTTTTCGGACTGGATGGCGTGCTTGGCTTCCTCCTGCCCGTGCCGCATCTGGACGATGAGAGCCACGGTCACAACCGCCGCCGTGATCCACCCCAGTGTTGATGTGTTTTTCAGTTTCATCGCGCCCTCCTCAGACCTCGACTACATAGATAGTTAGCAATTATGCTATGTGATTCTTGAAAAAAAAGATCAGGATCCTTCGTAGCAACTCTCGCCGCTATCGTGCCTGCGTATACATTCCAACAACAGCAGAACACTCGGCTCCGCCACGGCGTAGAAAACGTGATTGCCTTCGCGCCGCGCGGTCAGGATGCCCTGGTCTTTGAGGATGCGTAATTGCTGGCTGGCAATCGCCTGACTCACTCCGCACGCCCTCGTGATCTCCCCCACGTTGCGTTCGGATCCTTCGTTCTGAAGGTAATCAAGGATCCGAAGCCGTAGCGGGTGTGCGGCGTTCCTGATCACCGGCGCCACGCGCTCCAACACGTTCATGTCCAACAGTGTCTTGTTCTTCATGGTCTTACCTCTAGACGCAGTATATAGCGATATACCTATCTTGTCAAGCCGTTGACCAAAAAAAGACCGGCGATTTTGCATTTTGCCAAACCGCCGGTCCCTGTGCCTTCCTGCTGGTGATGCCGGTTCACGTCCGGCATCGAGCGTAACTCAAGCTTTCAAGGGCGCGACGCTGACCTCCCGGAAGATGACATCCTGGCCCTCGCCGTGGTTCTGAACACCGATGTAGCCGTGCGTCGGGCGCGGGCCGCGTTCCGGCTCATACCACTGGGTCTTCTCCGGCACGGGATCGCCGGTGGTGAAGTCGTTCACCTTCACTCCGTTTATCTCCACGATCACCCGGAGGCCGTCCATCGTGATAACCATCTCGTTCCACTCGCCGGTCGGATTCATCGGCTTCGCGGTGGCGGGAGACATGGAATAGATGGCGCCAGTGGCGTGATACCCGTCGGCTTCGTCCAGAATCTGGACTTCATAACCGTTGTGAACGGCGAACCATTCGTCCGCCGGCTTGTCGGCGATGCGGATGAACACGCCGGAGTTGGATGTGGGGATCACCGTCTTGTAGACGACCTTCAGCCGGCAGTCGCCGAACTTTTCGCGAGTGTACCACAGAAGGCCCATGCCTTCCACGGTCCGCAAACAACCGTCCTCGATGATGAAATGGCCCGGGCCCACGTGTTCCCAGCCGTCCATATCGCGCCCGTTGAACAGCGGGCGCCACGTCGTGCCGTCTTGCGTCATTCTGTCTGCCTTTCTCTATTGACCGAAGAGCGCCTTGCCGCTCTCCGAGTAAAACTCTTCGTCCAAAACGAACGCCCCGTCCCGCGGTTGCGCCCACGGGGCCGAACCGGCGGGATAACGGGCGTTCATATCGGGCCAGTTGCGGTAGTTCTGCCAACCGTTGGTTTCCAGCAGGCCGTCGGTCATGCCCGGCAAGGGCGCGAGCCTGGCCGAAAGCGCGCGGTGCCACTCCAGCAGGGTCGGGTGGACCGTGAGGTCGGCGATGAAACACCCCACCCCGCGCTCGTGCGCCGTGTGGATGATGTCAAACGTGTTGCTGAGCGTCTTGGCGGTCGGTTTCACCGCAATCGCCCCGTAACCCTGCTCGATTCTGCGCGCGGTGTCTTCCGGCGTGATGGCGCTTTCATCGGCGGCCACCAGGACCGGCAGTTCGCGCACCGACTCCTGCGACTTCTCCTCAAACGGCTCCTCCAGGAGGACAACCCTGTCCAGCGCGCCAATTCGCTGGACGTGGGCCAGCGTTCTCAGCATGCGCTCCGATTTGTCGTACCGGCTGTTGGCATCGAGATAATACTTCACATCGTACGCCTTCAGCGCGTCGTGCAGGTCGGAAAGACGCCGGCAATCCCAGTCGACCATCTTGTCGCGGTCGCCGTCGTGCTCCGGGTCGGAACCGATTTTGATCTTGAGGACCTTGTAGCCCGCGTCCGCCAGTTTGATGACGTCCGGTATCTTCATCGCGTAGCCCACGGCGGGCACGCTGAGAAGGCGCTTGTGGCGGTGGCTTACGGCCGGTCGAACCGACTCGGGAATGATATCCTCGAACGACGCGGCGCTCATCTGCCTGGCTTTCAGAATCCACGACGCGAAATCGATGGAAGCCAGCGCGTTCAGGACGAATGTCAGCGTCACATCGATGCCGGTGACCTGCTGTGCATACTCCCAGGCCTCGGGAAGGATGGCTTGCAATAGCGCGGGTGGATTGTCCGCTTCCTTGCCGACCGCCAGTTGCAGGGCCCTTTGCGTAACGGCCAGCATCCAGGTGTTGCCGCCCGCTTCAGAGGTGGAGGTGAAAACGCGTGGATCGCACCACAGGACGCTCTGGCAACCGTCGCCCACAGCCTCGCCGCCGGAGTCGGTTTTCAGCGTGGCGTGTGAATGCCAGATTTCGGAGAGGTAGCCGCCCTTGAAGCCCCACGGCGCGGCCATGGGTTCGCGCTCGAAGTTCAGGTCGGTTCCGGTGATTCTCATCGTGTTGGGAGTTCCTTTCGTACCGTTGAGTTCATGGTAGCGCGGATAGGCGTCAGGATTCTGTCAGACGGCCCGTAGGAAATCCCGGTAGTAATCCTATCCTGTCTAATACCATCATGAGCCGGATTTTCCGGCCGTGAACTGGGACACCCACTCGGTTGACAGCGCGCGCCAGGTTCTGTTATACTTTAAACGACCTAATTTAAGCCGTTTTTGGAACCTGGACGACTGCCGGGCGGCCTTACTTACTGCCGATGGAGGACGCTATGAAACCTGTCCGTATCTACGGCCGCCTGGGTCTTCTGCCTCTTGCGGCCACCATCTTCCTTTTCCTGACCGTTCCTTCCTCTGTTCGCGCCGACGCCACGGCGGATCTTGCCGACGCCTATCAGCTTTTCCGCAGTGGTAAGCTTACGGACGCCCTAGCGAAGTATCAGGCAGTGCTTGCAACAGACTCTTCTATCGAACAACAGAGTCAAGCTCTCTTCTGGACCGGCATTGTCCAGGAATCCTCTGTCCAAAATGATGCCGCTATTTCGTCTTTCGAGGCCCTTGCCGCTCTTGCGCCAAACTATCGCTGGCCGGAAGTGACACACAAACTGGCGGTGCGATACCGTGCCAAGGATGACACGGCCAAGGCCCAGTATTTCTTCGATCTGCTACGCCGGCGTAGCGCCCAAGAGACGGACCCAAAGACTAAGTCTCGTGCCGATCTGCTCATTGGGGATTACCTGAAGCAGGGCGGTGAGTGGGGCAAAGCCTTCCAGCACTTCCAGAGCATTCGCAACCTTTACCCGGAGCACGCCGAAGACATCCTGTTCCAAGTCGCTTACACGGCCCATTCCGCCGGCCAGTACGACAGCGCCATCAAGGCCGGGCAGGAATACACCAAGACCTATCCTGACAACGGGCGGTTTGACGAAGCGGCCTTCCGTCTTGTGGAAGACCTTCGTTACGCCAACCGGCATCAGGAGGCGCTGGCCTATCTCGACACCCTGTGCGTCGCGCGGCCTGATCTTATGCCGCGCATTAAGGTCACCAGGGCCGAGGTTCTGGCTGAAGGCCTCAAGTTGGTCCACGAGTCCAACACTTTGGCGCAACAGATCATCGCCGAGAACCAGGATCCATACCAGGTCTATCTGGCGAAGTACCGGCTGGCCTTCAACTATCTGAACAAGCTCCACGATGTCCCGCAGGCGCGGGCGCTTTTGACAGAGATCGTGGACCAGTACCCCAAGGACAACATGGCGGTCGAGATAGCCTCGGATATTGCTTCCACCTATGGGGCGGAAGGCAACTACCGGCAGGCGGTTAAGCTCTACAAGGACGCACTGGCAAAATATCCGTGTCCGGTTCCGGAGTGGGATGCCTGGATTCGTTACATGATTGGGCATTCGCACCTCCAAGCCGAGGACTATCCGCAGGTGCGGGAGGCGTGGTTGGATCTCATCGATAAGCACCCCAGCAATGAGTGGGCCAAAGTCGCCCAGGACGAGATGAAAGGGTTGCCACAGTGAAGACGCTTTCGCAATACCTAGCCATCGCCATGATGGTCATTCTTGTTGCTACTGGGGCATGGGCAGAGCCTATCAACTGCACGTATGTTCCGCAATTCGGAGCCGGGTCAATATCCCGGTATCCAGACGAACCGGTGGTCTGCGCTGGCTCCACCGTCACATTTACTGCGACAATCCCTACGGACAACGACACCTGCGACGACGACCGGAAGTTGTATGAAGATACTGTCTCTGTGTCGTGGAACTTTGGCGATGGAAACACCGGATCCGGCACGCCGATCGAGCATCAGTTCACTAATGACTCGGGAAGTAACATTACCTATACGGTTACAGCGACATTTGATGACGGCGGCAACCCCGCAAATGACCCGGAAAGCAAGACAGCAACGCTGTCTGTCACGGTTTATCCCTCCTACTACACCGCTACCCTCAGCGGGAGCACGGATCCAACACGTGGCACAAGCGTGACTTATGCCGTGACTACAACGCCCGCAATGCCCAACCCCATATACAAGTGGAGATTCCAAGGTGACGATGGAACAGTCATCACCGGTCCAAATCCAAGCGGCGCCACTTGGGGAGGCACCATGGTGAAAAGCGGTTATATCTCCTGTGCAGTTATCGGTTCCTGTGCCGCCGCGACGGCAAAAATGCGCATCGGTGTGGTGCCAAGAAACTGGTCCGACACGCGTCCGGAACAAACGTCCAATGGCGGTAATGGCCCATTAGCACGCCCCCCGAAATCGGATGGCGACTTGGGGGAAACGGTGTTTCCCACAGAACCAGTGCCGGATGGTGCGATTAGCTCGATTTCCGGTGGCCCAAACACCGGATACAACTACGTCGAATCTCTTTCAATCACGTGGGCTCCCGTCGCCCACATTAACAGCGACATCCATTACGCGTCTGTGTTCGGGCAACACCAGTGTCCCCCAACCTACCTTTCGATTGCGCACTTGTTGGAGAACGTTCGCGTCCATGAGGGGGTAGACGCCATGCTTGGCTATACGAGCCATTGGGGTAACGCCAGAGATTATCTGGATGCCCATCCGATTATCCCAACCGTGGAGCCTGAAGTTGTCCATTCAAGCGTTGAAACCGCTCAGGATTTCAAGGCCCGTATTGAAAACACGTTAGGATCAGCGGTTGATGCCGTGCTAGACGCATATAGGCCTCACCCACCGAACGTGTACCAAGGTGGCAGCAACTTCGACAGCGATGGAGACGGTGTGTATAACCCACCATGTCCATAAGGAGAATTCAGATGAGATTACGACCGTTCTATATCATAGCAGTGGCCGGACTGGCCGTGGCTACCGCAGTACAGGCTCAAACCATGCGTGACATCAGCCGTAAAGAGCCTGCTATTCCGACTATTGCCACCGTCCGACGCACCCTGCAAGATGCCCAGACACCACGCCCGGTGAAGGAGGAGGCGTTGCTCACTCTGACGAAACACGGCGCTGATGCTGTTCCTGCCCTTCTGGAATTCGCCCATAACGTACGTTCAGAAAAAGCGTGGGATAGACCTGTAGCCGTGGCATTGAATCGAGTCCTTGACCGACGCCTGCTACTAACAATTACAACATTGGCAGAGTCTAGCACGGATCCAGAGGCTCAGGCGCAAGCTATCAAAACCTTGGCCGCTTTTACTTGTCAGACACTCATTATGGTATCAAGGAAGAACAACACGGGAGGCTATTCCATCACTGGTCTTGGGGGGGATTTTAATTCAAATGACGACATTTTCGCCAGGGGAATCAAGTTGACCATTGAAGACCGAGTGGCGGTTCGCGCGGTCATAGGTAGAATCAAAGATCGCAAGAATCTGCCGGACGTGGTGCGCCGCGCGGTTGATAGGGCAACAGACCGAATTGACCGGGTTTTTGCTGCAGAACAGAAGAGGCTGTCTGCCATAAAGTGAATTCTACACGGCTGGGGGGTTGGCATATGTGTACCCGCCCTCCAGCACGATGCTCGATGTCACGCCGCTCACCTTCACCGTGGCCGATTGCACCTTCATCAGCCCAATGTCGTGGGTTGGGAAGCGAGTCCTCAAGCCGGGCCAACGACAATCTGATTGGGAACAGGTTGACGCGGTTTGGCGGGTCGTGTATACTGAGTTTGACGACGCGGGGTGGAGCAGTCCGGTAGCTCGTCGGGCTCATAACCCGAAGGTCGTGGGTTCAAATCCCACCCCCGCTCTCACTTTATCTACGACTGGCTCCGGGACTTTGAAGCGTATTTCCACTTCCAAGGTCTCCGGAGCCAGTTCGATTTTGTCGACCCAAGCCGCCAGCAACCGCTTCTTTTCCGCATTCGTTCCGTGGGCCACCAGACGCAGTGCGTCCTTTCGGTACCCCATCGCTGTCTGCCAATCGATCTGCGGCGGTTCCCCCACTGCCTCGGCGGCGGAAGGGATGGCGAGTCTATCGTCCAGCAGTTCGCGAAGCCTTCCGTTCGCCCACCCGGTATCGGACAGTCCGTCCTCGATTGACCTTCGGATGTTGGCAATCTTCACAACAATGTCCTGTAGCCGTCGGGGAGCATCGGGATCACAGCCGTTTGACACACCTGCGACAAATGCCCCCGTAGCCGACGCAGCCACCGTCAATAGGCCAATCGGTCTCCGCATGGTAGATCGTAAATCTTCGCCCGTGAAGTGAAGTGTCGGGTTGCCAATGCCAAGATTGCGTTGGTTGCCAAACTGAATGCCCCACAATCCCAGCGGATCCGCCCACCCCACCGGATTCCCACCCACATACCCGTACAGATTGAGGCCCCCCTCGTATTCGATTGGGTCCCGGGTCAGCCAGCGCGCGGTCGTCGGGTCGTACCAGCGGTAGGTGCAGAGGATGTAGCCCGTGGAGTGATCGGTGTAGTAACCCCACTGGCCGCAGTAGCCCACCGGATCGTTGTTCGGGTTGCCCGCCCGCAACTGGCCGTACGCGTCGTATAGGTCACTTGATACCA
>JAKQQT010000126.1 GCA_029564025.1 Armatimonadota bacterium
ATACTGGAGTTCGACGGCTCGTCCATCACCCTGGAAGTTCCCCGCGACCAGAGCGCCCACGTGGCCGCCGCCGTGCTGGAAGCCCTGCCCGTGGCGGACATCACCATCGAGGAAATGGGCGCGGAAGAGGTGATTCGCCAGTTGTTCCAGAGCCGGGAAAAGAGCGCGTCCTTACCCCAATAACCACCCCCAGTCCCTCCTTGAAAATGAGGGGAGCAGAAGCGGTCATCAAGGGCGCATAGCGAAAGGGGCCCGCAAGGGACCCCTACATTGCCTATCAAGTACGCCTTTCCCACCGCTTGGGCGCACGATCATTCATAGAAAGCATCACGTTCATCTTTCTGCCACTGCTGGATGGACCTTTGGGCGATATGCCCATCACAGTAAAGGACATTCCAACGGGCTGAGCTCGTATAGACCGTATCAAGACTTGAATGGATGCTATGCCACGGCCGCAACTCATAAAGGAGTACGGACAAGGACGGCTGTTTGATTTTCGATATCGTCATCACCGTCATACCGTAGTATTGCACCGGTACGGGTGAATGGATGCCCATATAAGAATAACTAGACCCAGAGCCTGCATGAAATGGTTGAGTTCTTTTCAGAAGGGCGCTTCCTGGTAATCTGAATATCTCACCGGTATCGCTTGGACATATCCACAGGCGAGGATCGCGAACATAATCCACCATCACTTCATTGATGTACGGGTGCCTGGATTGATCGTCATTATTCCCAGGCATGACTGCATAGGGATACCGATCGCCATAGTCCTGTAAATAGGTGCCAATCGCGCACCCAAGTTGACGCAAGTTACTGATGCAGGCAACCTTTCTTCCATTTTCCCTTGCTCTGGCGAATACCGGAAACAAAATGGCGGCCAAGATGGCAACGACAGTAATGACTACAAGCAACTCAATGAGCGTGAATGCTTTTCTCATGACATCACTCCAATTGGGTGGCCGGCTTAATCCGCCGACCACCCAATGGTCTATCTATTGTTGGTCGAGAGTGACGCAGTAGAGCGTTGGATTCGTGCCGCTGGTGAGCACGTAATAGCCAAAGGTCCACGGCGCGATGGAAACGCGGTTTTCGGAATGCACGGGCTTCCACGGTAACACGGAATAGGTTGACCACCTCGGACGTGACTAACGTTTTCTCCCCACGCTGAAATGCCAACCCCAGCCATATTGAATCGTATAACCAAAAGTGTATCACAAGTATTTGGTTGCGGCCACTGGTTTTCAAAGTTTTTTTAGGCTATGAATCTTTAGGGTGGTTTGTTATGCTCAGGTGTAGGTTCCGTGAGCGTCATACTCCAGAATCAGATATGTATTCCGACGAATCCAGACGCAAAACAGGGGCCCTTGCGGGCCCCTGTTCCTGATGGCAGTTCAAACCGCTCTCTAGCCGTCCCACCAGCCGCGCCATTTGACGGAGCTGTCGAACAGCAGGACGTTGGAACCTACACCCTGCAGGACATCGGCGCTTCCCAGCGGGCCCTTGCCCTTGCCGTGCGCGGTCCACAGGTAATTCTGCTTGGTGAAGTCCTTGTCGCGCGCCAGCCAGCCCTGTTGGCCGTAGGCGCCCTGGTAGTTCTGGTTGTGCACGATTTTGCGGATGTGACGCGCGGTGGCCGTTGACGACGAGTAGTCCGCCTTCCAGATGTCCATGCCGACGTACAGGTAACTGACGTGCTTCTGGCTTTCGGGGATACTCATGTTCGGGCCGAACTTGAACGAGATATCGCCGTGGTCGGTGACTTTCAACCGCTTGTCGTCAAACGGGCATTTGAAAATCTCGTAGTTGTTTCCGCAGTACGGCAGGTAAGCCGTGGCATACAGTAATTTCGGGAACAGGTTGCTGGAGGGATTGGCGCCGGCGGGCGCGTTCCAGTAACCGTCGTTGTACACCTGCGGGTACACGTAGTCGTCGTAGTCATTGCTGTACATGTTGATCGCCGTGCCGATCTGCTTCAGGTTGCTGACGCAGGTCGAGTTCTTGGCCCGTTCCCGCGCCTTGGCGAAAACCGGGAACAGAATGGCGGCAAGGATCGCGATGATGGCAATGACAACCAGCAGTTCAATCAGCGTAAACGCTCTTTTCTTCAACATGGAAGTCTCCTTTGCGGGGAATGCATGCCGATTCCCGCGCCTGTACTGACAATATGATACCACACCGAAAGGCAAGTGAACAGAGGCACTAGCGGCGCCCCGCCGAATCGACCAGCAGTCGGGCCAGTACGCCGGTGACCCCGATGACCGCTATGGCGATGAAGGAGTACACCAGGCACCCGAACGACGAGAAACCGCCGGATTTGCGGCCGCGTATCCGGTCGTACTCGTTCAGCGAGTCGCGCACGCCCGTTACAAGGCTTGTCAGCCACGCTCCCGCATAGGTTGCCGCCTCGGCCAGATTGGCCGGTTTTTCGGGTGTGTCCACCGGCGGCGTTACCCACGGCTTGTCGCGCAACGATGCGGCTTCGACGGAAGCCGGCGGACGGTCGGCTGGCAGAGACGGCGCCGGTTGTTCCAAATCGGGCACTGACTGTTTGGGCACAGCATGCTGTGCCCCTGCCGGTAGGGGCGATTGTGTGTTGGCTGGCCCGGGCGATTCGTGAATCGTCCCTCCCGGTGGGGGTGTTGTGGCCGAGGGTTGCTTTCGCATAGGCACGCCGCACGCCCAGCACACGGGGCTGTTCTCGAAATTGTTCTCTCCGCACTGCGGACAGGGAATCCGGTTCATGGTTTCTTCGGTGTTTCGGTTCCGGAACGCCACAGGTTGACGATAGCCGCGCCGCCCTCGCCGATGTCCCGCAAATACGCTTTGTCGCCGGACACGATCATCGTCTGCGCGTCTCCGTGCATCCCCCACATGTTACCACGCATAAAGATATTCAAGGCATCCCGAACACCGGCGGACCGGTACCGGCCGAGCGTGGCATATTTCCTCCACGCTTCCGCCTCCGTCAGTTTGTTCACGTCGCTCATATCGACATCCTTCGGCGCCGCGTGCCCGCTGTAGCCGTTCCAGGGCCGGCTCCACGCGCCGGGCGAACCGCCGTACGACGGCACAACCAGCACGTCCGGGCGTTCCTTCGCCAGGTCGGTGTAGCAATCGGGATACCAGGCGTCGGCGCAGATGAGCGCGCCAATACGTCCCGCCTTCGTCTCAAAAATGGGCAGTGGATTCCTTGAGGCGGCTGTGAATCCGATCTCGTCGGCGGTCGGGTAGCGCTTCTCCACCAGGGCAGGATACAGTGAACCGTCGCTGTTGTACATTACGGAAATGTTGTTCAGCGGCCCGCCGCGTGCGCGCAGGCGGCCGGTGGACGCTTCGGCGCGCGGCAGAACGATACTACCGGCGATGATGGGAACACCGTACTTGATGGAGAGCATGAAGAACGTGTTGCGGTAGGCTTCCAGCATCACGGCGGATTTCATGCGGAAGATGGCCGCCGTTATCCGGTCGCGCTCGTTGCTCTGCAGGTAAGCCTTCGTGAAATCGACGGGGTGCGTGAGGATTATCACCGCCATCGCCGCCTTCAGGTTCGGCGCTTTGTACACGTACGGGTGCTCGTTTGCCGCCACAAGCCAGGTCCCGATGTATTCGGGAAGCACCACCACGGTGTTTTCGCGCAGAAGGCCGCGGTTTTTAGCTTCGGCGAGGTAACCGTCCAGTTTCCCGGTGAGGGCGGTTTGTGAGGCGTAGTCGGCCGGCTTGATCCACGGTTCGATGCCCACGATGTTGCCGAGCCCCTTGTCGGTACCGTAGGAGACCACCGATTCGAGGCGCAGATCCACCGCCTCCCGATAGTTCCGGTTGGCGGACAGCCAGTAGGACACGGCAACGAACGCAAGCACTATCAGGCAACCGCAGTTACAACAACGTCTCATAGGATCATTCT
The DNA here is from genome assembly GCA_029564025.1 of Armatimonadota bacterium. Classification (GTDB taxonomy): domain Bacteria; phylum Armatimonadota; class DTGP01; order JAKQQT01; family JAKQQT01; genus JAKQQT01. Next base: position 3,908 of record JAKQQT010000126.1, read on the forward strand.
ACCCCGCACATCGCGACGGTTTCTGTCGATCGTCGGGTAGGGGACGTATGTACATCCGTACGAACCAAGACTAATCGAGCGTTAAGTGAATGTTCAAGGCGAATCCGCTACGACCGTGCGGGCCACGCCGATACCGCTTTACTCCCCTCCTTTCCAAGGAGGGGCTGGGGGTGGTTTGTTGGGGTCCGGACGGGGCAACCACCCCTAACCCCTCCTTGGAAAGGAGGGGAACGGACCAGCTCATCGGATATCCACCCGCCCCGCCCGTGCTGGGGGTGGTTTGTTGGGGTCCGGACGGGGCGGCCACCCCTAACCCCTCCTTTCCAAGGAGGGGAACCGGACCGGTTCGTCGTATATCCACCCGCCGCGCCTACATGGATTCTACCTCGACATCACCTCGCTGACGGGCGCAACCTTGAGGCCGCGTTTCTCCAAACCCTCGATGATGCGCGGAAGGGCTTTCAACGTCGGCTCGCTGTTGATGTGCATCAGCACGATATCGCCCGGACGAACCTTGTCCAGCACGCGTTTGGTGATGTAGTCCGCGGTGATGTCCTTCCGCACGGAATCGTGGCAATCCAGCGCCCAGTACACCGTCTGGTACCCTTCGCCGGCCACAGTGTTCAACACGCGCTGGTTGCGGTCGCCGTAGGGCGGCCGGAACAGCTTCGGGCGCTGGCCGGTCAACTGCTCGATGCGGTCGCTGGTGCGTTCCAGTTCGCTCTTCATCCCGTCGGCGGACAGCCGGGTGAAACGCGGGTGCGACCACGAGTGGTTTCCGATTTCCATTCCGGCGTTCGCCAGGTTCCGGACGCTGTTCGGGAACTTCCTCAGAAACGTCCCGGTGAGAAAGAACGTGGCCCGGTAGCCGCGTTGTTGCAGTATGGAAATCATCCCGGGAAGCTGTGCGTCGCCGTACGACCCGTCAAAAGTCAGGGCCACGACATCGGTCGCGCGCGGATTGCGAACCCACTCGCCCGCGTTCGTAACGGCGACCGGTTCTTCCTTTTTCGTTTCGGGTTTCGGCCGTAGACGTTCAACCGGAGGTTCGGGATTCGCAAGACGAACAACCGGTTCTTCAACCACGGAAGGGCGCGGTTCCGGCCCGGTTTTCGGCTCCTCGTGGCGCGGAGGCTCGGGCGCGGGCGGTTCCTCGGCGATGGTGACCCTCGCCGGTTCCGCCGGCCTCGGTTCGGAGCGCTCGGTCTGGCGCGTGGCTTCCGGTCGGGTTGACGGCGCGGAAGGCTTCTCTCTGTCGGGAGAACACGCCGAGTACAGCACGGTTGTCGCAACGATGAGGCACAACAGGAACAGGGGAAGACCAATGCGGCGTTTTGGTTTCCTCGAACTGCCGTTGCGTCGGGCCGGACGCGTGGATGCGCGCCGGGGATTGCGACTTCTTGTTGCCATCGACCTGCCTTACTCGCGGCTTGCCGCGCGGTCCGCCAACTGCCGGCGGATTACCGACAGGGCTTTCTGAACCTGCTCATCGTCGGCCAGTTTTCGGGATTTGGCATACTTCGCGAAACCGGCCTCCGTAACATCACTTTCAATATCGGGTTCGATGCCCTTCTTATTGATGTCCACCATCCCAGATGTGTAGTACCGGTGTGTCGTGATGAGCACGGCGGAGCCGTCCGCGCTGATGGGCGCGATGGTTTGCACCAGCCCCTTGCCCCAGGTTTTCATGCCGACCAGCGTTCCACTGCCGGTGTCCTTCACGGCGCCGGCCACAATCTCACTGCCGCTGGCGCTGTATTTGTTCACAAGCACCACCAGGGGGATAGGGCGGATGCGGCGGACACTGGAGTCGGTGCGCATGCTCTGGGTTTTCCCGCCGCGTTCCTTGATCCACACGACGGGTCCGGGCTTCACAAAATGGCTGGTGATGGAGACAGCCTGGTCCAGCAATCCGCCGGGATTCCAGCGCAGGTCAAATATCAATCCGCGGATGTTCTTCTTCTCGAGAGTGCGCAGTCCCTTTGCGACTTCCTCCTCGCTCTGGTCGTTGAACTGGCTGAGCGAAAGATAGCCGATGTTGCCGGGCAGGATTTCGGTTTTCACCGTGTCGAACGGAACGGTATCCCGAATGATGCGGAACACCATTGGCTTCGCCACCTTGTCGCGGCGAATGGACAGCGTGACGGGGGTTCCTCGTTCGCCCCGAATCAGTTTGACGGCGGCTTCCACCTTGAAACCGACGATGCTCTTTCCGTTGACGGCGATGATCTCATCGGCGGGACGCAGACCCGCTTTGCGCGCGGGACTGTTCTCGATGGTGTCGACGATGATGATGCGGTTCTTGCTGGTATCCAGGTGCGCACCGATACCGCTGAACTCGCCGCTGTTTTCCTCCATCAGAGCCACGTATTCGTCCGGCGTCAGAAACCGCGTGTAGCGGTCGCCCAGCGAACCCAGAAGCCCCGAAACAGCGGCGTAAGTCAGGTTCATATCAAGGTTGTATTTCGGGTGTTTCGGCAGAGGCCCGTAGAAACGGTCCTTGATGACCTTCAAGCCGGCTTCATAAGTCTGTTGCGGCGGCAGGGACTCGTCAGGGTCAGCGGAGAGTATAATCTCGGCCGCGGAGTTCCCGGTGGGAAGAAGGTCCGCCGAGGCCAGGCGCGAGGACGCGAATCCTTTTGGCGCGTAGGAACCCGCGATAAGTCCCGCCAGGCAGAGAACCGCCCAGAAGAAGATGGCCAGCAGTGCGTTGCTCTTTCGGTTCGTCATCCGCGTGCCTCCTGGAGAACGGTCACGGCTGTCGGTACCTGGCGCGAAAAATCATTGGCAAGAACGCCTGGAGTCAGTCCGGCGCCCGCGTAGGCCTTGCCGTCCGGCAGGAAGTACTTGCCGGTGGTCAGCAGGTAGGCGGAGCCGTCGCGGAACGGAATCAGTGATCGTTCGAAACCGTCGCCGTAGGTTCTGGCGCCCACGAGTTTCGCCCGTCCGGATGCTGTCAATGCGCCGGCCAGCCATTCCGCGTTGCCGGCGGTGGTCTTGTCTGCCAATACCACCAGTTTGCCGGTCCAGGCGTTTTCAGTCCGGTTGACGGCCAGTTTGGCCCGCGCCATCCCGGCGTCAGTTCTGCGTTCCACGGAACCCATTGGACCGTCTGCGAACCGGGACAATACCTGGAGAGCGCGATCTTGCGGGCCACCGATGCAACCGCGAAGATCCAGCACGATACCCTTGGATCCGGAGGCTCTGGCGAGAGCCCGGTCCAGATCGGGACCGATGGTCCTGGTGAATCCACCGATACGAATCAGCGTAACATCCGGCCTCGGCTGGGATGTTTCAACGGAGCGGACCGCGGTAGGCCCGGTCTGCACGGCGAAAGATTCCAGCGTGTTCGGCGCCTTGCCCTTCACCACCAGCGAGATGGAGCGGCCGTCCTCCGAGAGCGTACGGTAGGATTCGTAGAGGTTCATTATGTCATCGTCGCGGATTTCCTCGGGCTTCTCGGGTTCGGGAGTTCCGGGTCCCGGCGTTACCTTCCCGTCCGCGTCGCGAGGACGCAACTGCATGCGTACCATGGGAGGAAACAGCGCGAACTTGTCGTCGATCTTCATGATCACTTCACCCGGCTTGAGCCCCGCCTTCTCGGCCGGACTGCCAGGGAGGACCGAAACCACCACCAGGCGGCGCATCGGCGCCTTGCCGACAGGTTCGATGACCGCGCCAAAGCCGTGAGCCGTGCCGTCCTGCAATTCGATGAGCCCGCGGGCCTCCTCGGGCGTCAGGTAGCGCGAGCGGGAGTCGCCCAGGGCGTCCGCCATCCCGCGAAGGGCCCCCTGTGTGAGAGGGCGTTCATCGGTAATCCGGTCCACGAAGCCCTGCTCCAGGTTTTCCAGCACCTCGGCGAAGACGCGCGAGGGAGCGCCGCCGATTCCGCGCGTGGCGATGCTGGCGAGCCACCGGTTCCGCAGGAACGTGTGATGATGAGCGCGCGCCTTGCGGCCGTACTCGAAGGAAATGCCGAAGACTGCCAGGCTGACGAGAGCGAAGAGTATGTATTTCCGTTGCATAGAACAATTATAACATCGGCCGCCTGCGCGGCCTTGCTTTGCCGGAACGGTCCGGGCTATGGTATTGCCGTGCCGCGACTTCCGGCCGGCACGCCGTCCTCATCATGAAAACGTTTCTCAAACGATACTGGTTCGCGCTTTTCGCGTTGATTGCGCTGGCATCAACAGCATCGGCGCGCGGACCGGTGGCCGACTCGGACTTTGCCACGCGCGTCCTGGCCTTCAACGCCGCCAACGGAGTGCCCAACTATACGGAAAACCCCGAATTCGCGCTGGGACCACCCTCCGCTGATGCCCTGCCCGCCGTGCCGGACAATACCTCGCTGTTTTCCTTTGGTTGGACTGGATATATCACGCTCGGGTTCGACCGCCCTATCATGAACGACACCCGCAACCCCGGCGGCTTCGACTTCATCGTGTTCGGCAACACCATGTACGCGGGCGACGACATCGATTATCCCAACTTCGAACCGGGCTTCGTGGAGGTCGGCGTCGACCCCGCAGGAAATCACGAATACGGGGACGGCACTCAGGTCCTCTGGTACTGGCTGAAAGGCCAACCCGCGCCGGACACGACGGACGGTTTCCCGATGCCCATGCCGGCTCCCGGTTCCATCCTGCTCGGCTACGCGGACTGCACACCGGTTGACGGAGCCGGCGACCCCCTTGTTCCGGACGACCCTTCCGTTCCCGGTATCACCAACGGCACGGCCGGCGGCGATCCCTTCGACATTGCCTGGGCGGTCGATCAAAACGGAGCGCCGGTGGAACTGCCGTACATTGACTTCGTGCGCATTTCATGCGCGGTCAACCTGAACCAGGGCGTGCTGGGATACGTTTCCACCGAAGTCGACGCCGTCTCCATCGTGCGTCCGCGCGTACCCGGCGACCTCGATTACGACGGTTTCGCAACCCTGGCCGACGTTGTCCTGACAGCCCGCTTCGTCAACGGTTCGATGGACCTGACCGATGAGGAAAAAGCGCGCGCCAACGTCTCAGGCCACGAAGGCGATCCCACGATGGCCGACGCAGTGGGCATCCTTCGAATCGCTTCGGGACTCGCGTCCTGGAAATGACAGGAAAGGCCGCCGGAAGGCGGCCTTCTCAGACACTAACTCGTTCGTTTACCTGGCGCCGTTCGGTTGGGCCAGGCCGAGTTCCGCGATACGCGCTTCCACCAGCTTCTTCTGCGACTGCAACTGCGCCCGCCGACCGGAATCCTGCGAGGTTTCCAGTTGCCGTACGATGACGGTGTGCTCACGCAGAAGGGCGTTCAAAGCCTCGTCCGAATCTTTCAAACGGTTCGCGTACAACTCCGAAACCGCGTGCAGGGCATAAATCTCGATGTCGGAACCCGGCGCCGAATCCGCAAGTCGCAGAAGGTTCTTCGCCGCGTCCTCCCACTTCTCCTCGTCCAAAGCCCGAATGACAACGCTCAACGTATCCTTCTGGTCCTGGTTCAGGTTGTCGTTCGGCACCAGTGCGAGCACTTCCTCGCGCGGTGTAACCACGGGAGCAGTAACATCCGTGTCCAACGGCGCGGGCGCGATGTTCGTGTTGTCCGTCGTGTCCAGAGGATGGGCCGTGTCCTGCGAGGGCGTCACCGGAGCGTTACGGGCAATCTGGGTTTCGAAGTTCTCGCGGGCGATGCTGGCGCCGTGCCACGAACCGACGTTGTACGCCAGGAAGGCGAGGATTCCAGCGGTGGCGGTGAGGCTGGCGACCGGGAGCCAGTTGCGTTTCGGGGCAACGGCCCAGCGCTGGGCGCGCAGGTCGTCGGCGATGAGGCCCATCAGG
>JAKQQT010000136.1 GCA_029564025.1 Armatimonadota bacterium
CGTTGCCACCGACAACTACGAAATTGATGTTTCACTTTCCGGCTCCGAACGTGACAGTATCGCGCGTTTGACCATCGACGGCGCCCCGGTCGGCCAACCGTTCCGCGTCCCCGCCGGCCCACTGCCGCTCACGAAAGGAACCGTGGGACCGGTTCTGCTGACCCAAGGCCGCCACACGCTCGGTTTTGTGCTGGATTCGGGGCCGGCGGTCGGCATCGACGGTTTCAGGTTGAAGGGGCAGTCTCCTCTAATTACGACGTTCGCCGTGCTCGGGCCCTACCTCGTGAATCCCACAATCGGGGTCAACGAGCCCCTGCCTCCGGACGGCAAGGAACCTTCGCTGTCGCAGGTTTACCGCACGCCGGACGGACGAAGCCTCAAATGGTCCATTGTCCGCGCACCGAGCGGTATCCTGGACCTGGGAGCGGCGATGACGCCCAACATCGACACGGTGGGTTACGCATCCTTCGCGATCCACTCTCCCGAGGACAAGGATGTCAGCCTGCTGGTCGGCAGTGACGACGGCATCAAGGTCTATCTGAACGGAACTCCGCTCTACACGAAGCGGATCGCGCGGATATTGATAGAGGACGAAGACCACATCACCCTGAGCCTGAAGAAGGGTTGGAACACTGTCCTTCTGAAAGTGGACCAGGGCGCGGTTTTCTGGACCGTATGCGCCAAGGTCACCGATCCGGACGGCGTTCTGCGCGTAGCCGCGATGGCCGGCGAGGATTAGGCAGGAACGGTATGGCCGAACTCCGCAAGCGTCTGCGTGTGGCCTTCGCAACGCTCGGATGCAAGGCAAACCAGTATGAGTCGGGCCGGTTGGCCGCGGAATTCGCCGAGCGCGGTTGCGAAGTGGTGCCGGCCGACTCACCCTGCGATGTCCTCATCGTCAATACCTGCACGGTAACCAACGTTGCCGAATCCAAGTCGCGCGCAAAATTGCGCCGTCTGAAAAGGGAACACCCCAACGCCGTGCTGGTGGCCGCGGGGTGTTCCGCCGAAATCAACCCCGACTCACTTTCGCCTTTGGCCGACCTTCTCGTTCCCAACACGGGCAAAGCCGGTCTTGTGGACTTCGTGCTGGCTCACCGGGGGCTTTCCCTGCCCATCCTGACCGAGGACGCCGTTCCGGCCAACGTGCAAACGGCGCGCCTTCCCAGTCTCGGTCGAACGCGTTCTCTGCTGATGATTCAGGACGGTTGCGAGGACAATTGCTCCTACTGCATCATCCCGCGTGCGCGCCCCCTTGTCCAAAGTCGAGGTGCCGCCGATATCCTCCGGGAAGCCTCTGCCTTGGTTGAACAAGGCTACAAGGAAATCGTGCTCACCGGCATCTCCATCGGTTCGTGGCGCGACGAAGACCGGCGCCTTCACGACCTGCTGGCCTTGCTGGCGGAAACAACCGGCTTGTATCGCATCCGCCTGTCCTCCATCGAACCGCGAACGGTCACCGATTCCCTGCTGAGGGTGTTCGCCGAAGAATCCGCTCTCTGCCGCCATCTGCACATACCCCTTCAATCCGGCGACGACGGAGTGCTGGCCGATATGGGACGCACGTACGACACGGAAGCCTACCGGACGCTCATCCGCAAGGTGCGCAAGCGCCTTCCGGATGCGGGAATTGCCACCGACATCATCGCGGGTTTCCCGACGGAATCCCAAAGGGCATTCTTCGGGACGCTCCAGTTCTGCGAGGAGATGGATTTCTGCAAGATACACGTCTTTCCATTCA
>JAKQQT010000146.1 GCA_029564025.1 Armatimonadota bacterium
GGTCATCGCGCAGGGAACCACCGAAGACCTGGAGCAGTTGAACGAACGGGAGCAGTAGATTATGAATACCGGCCGATTGGCTGTAGCGTGGATGGTATGTCTTCTCGCGATGGGTTCCGTCTGTCCCGCCCAGACGGCGAAAACGAATCCACCGCCCCCGAAAACGGCGCAACCGCCGAAACCGCCGGAGCCTAAGCTTACCCGGGCCCAGGAGAGGCTGAAGGAGGCCGGGGAAAACGGCCTGGTCGGCGACCTGAAGAAATACTGCGCCGGTCTTCCCGTCGTCGCCGTGGAACCACTTTACAACAACTGGGCTTCCCCCTTGGACGAGAAGGATTTGCCGACGAAGCTTCTGGAACGCCTGCAGGTGATTGGCGAGCGGCACACAAACGAGGACGACCTGTTCATTCCGTTTCGCGTCCGCCAATCCTGGGCTCTGGCTCCGGAACAGCGGGATGAGGTTCTTACCGACTTCTCCGGCGTCACCTGGGTGGACCTTACCCGGCCGGGCGACAACCTGCGCCTCCTGCTGGCTTCGCTCACGCCCGCGCAGATCCGGCGCCTGGGCGACGCCAACGGCATTGCCCTCACCGAACTCAGTCCCCGCGCCCGTGAACTGGCTTCGGCTCTCCTCAAGCCGCCGTTCTCCATCAATCGCCAGAAAATAGAGGAAGGCACCGATGACGACGGCCGGCCTGTGAAGTTCAACGCCTCCGAGGAAGTCGAGCAGATCACTGAACCCGTCGATCTCCGCTCGGTCCGCATCAAAGCCGCCCTGAATGTCACCCAGATATCCTATCAGATCTCGGAGACCAGTTCCTCAACCACGATGGTGCGCGACTCAGACGAAGGAGCCTACCTCGTCTTCGACCGGAAGACCAGCGCCAATCCGGGAATTCCCAGAGTACCCAACACGTTCAAGCCTTCCGACCTGGACGGACGCCGACTCACCGCGCCTATCGGCATCTCCGGAACGATGTCACTTGATGACCTTCTCAAGCGCGCTTCAACAGTCACCGGCCTCAAGCTCAAGCCCACCGGCGCGGTGGGAGACTCGCCGGTCTTTGTCGGCGCCGCCACCATGCCTGTCGGCGATGTCCTGGACGGCGTGCGCCTCGGCTTGCGCGCCTCCTTCCGAAGGCTCGGTGATTCCTGGCTGTTGTGCTGGGACCGGAGAGGCATCGCCGCCCTTCAGCAAGCCATCGAGGAAGGCACGAAGAACGCCCAGCGCGAAACCAACCGGATGCGGACCTCCTCCGATTTCAACCTCATCTGGGCCGACATCGCACTCACGCTTCCCTTCGACGCCAATAATCCCCTGGCGCTGACCAATGCGCAACGCGAAAAGCTGTTCGGCGCCGAGTCGACGAGCGGAGCAGACCGCTCCGGCGCGGAAAGAGGCATTCCGTACAACGAGATGACCAGCCAACAACAGGCTTTCGTGGTGAAGTCGGTCGTAAACGAGAAACTCTACTATCCAGAGGAGATGGGCGGTCCCAAACAGGGAACGCCGGAGGACGCCCAGCGAAGCCGCATCGGGGAAACCCTCTCCGTCAACGTCAGTCTTTTCATCCCCGGGAAAGGCTGGCTGGCCTGCGAACGGAACTGGGACTCGCCGCAAATAAACCTGTGGCAGATTCGAAACGCGCGGCGCAGGCAATCCAACAAATCCGGAGGCCCGACGGACATTCCGCCCGAGATTCTGGAAATGATGAAGAATCCCGAACCAATGGTCCTGGACGCGCCCACGCGCGGCTTCATCGTTCCGGCCCTCGGCCCGACGCGTCTGACCTCTCTGGCGAAGGAGATGGCCAACAGGGATTTGAACACGCTGTTCTATCCCGTGCTTTTCGACGGCTACGCCACCGTCCCCAGCAAGGTGTTTCCGCGGGAACCTGGCGAAAACGAAACCGACGTCTTCGCAAAGGCCGTGGCCATCATGAAGCCCGCCGGTATCAAGGTCGTTCCGTATGTCAACACGCTGACGTGGCAGAACCTGGGCTCCAACAACCACTGGATGAACCGCCACAAAGAATGGTGGGACGTGGATATCCGCGGACGCACCGCACTGGAATGCATGGCGGCGCAACCCCTCATCGCCACGTCCATGCCATACGGCGCGCTGACGCCCGCCAACTGGGTTCGCGCTTCGGAACCGATGGTCTCCGCCAAGTTGCTGGCCTTCATCGATGAAATCACCGCGCGCAAGGACATGACCAGCCTCGCGTTCCTGGACTGGTCGCACGAAAACTCAAGCTCTTTCGGCTTCAGTTCCGGCTCGCGCATGAAACTGGGCTTCAGCCTGCCCGACCGCATCGAAGCCTACCGAAGAACCGGCCAGGACCCCGTTGACGACGGCGGTATCCAGTCGCGCGAGGTCCGCCCGTTCTTTGCCGACCGCATGGATCCGGAAAAGAACGCATCGCCGCCCAATTGGGACTTGATGAAATCCCTGCTGAACCGGGTGAAAGCCAAACAGAAGGATTGGACCACATACCTGATCGAAACCGGCGGATTCGACTTCTTTCGCACAAAAAGCGCGACTTCGGCCAAGCCTCCCGCGGGCGATATCAGCCTGTCGGTTCCATTCTCCTTGAGCGGCGCTACGGGTCCGAAAACCGTGTTGGTTCTACCGGTATCGAACGACAATCTGTACACACTGATTACGGCGCTTGCCGAAGAGGAAGCGATGGACGAGTTCTTCGCGGACACCGGCATCAACCTCCTGGCCGACAAACCGTCCATCAGCATATACTGCATCATGTTCGCCGAGATGGGCCGCCAGCTCGGACCCGGCCAGGTCGGCGGTATGTTGCTCGACTTCCGCTCGGCGCCGGAGCAGATCACTCCGTCGCTTCCCTTCATCGCGAAGGTCAAGCCGACCACACCAAAGCCGCAACCGCCCAAACCGGAGGTCAAAACGAAGTGAAATACCGGCGCTGGTTGCCGTTCGCCCTTGCCGCGCTTGTTCTTGCCGCGCCTTCAGGCGCGGAGAAGGTCCAGGAACTGCCGGTGGAGGGAATGGCCGCTTTCGCCGCGAAGCAGTTCGCCGGACAACCGGTCGTCATCACTCATCTCGACACGAAGCCGCCTGAAGGCGGGTGGCCGTCCGACAAGGACCTCAAAGCCCTTCCGCTGTTGGACCGCCTGCAGAAGCTCTGCAGTCGTTATCCGCCGGAGGACGACTCCCCCGCGCTGATTCCCTTCCGCGTGCGCGGCGCGTGGACCATCGCGGCGGAAACGCGCCAGGAACCGGTTGCCGATCTTTCAGCCGTTTCGCTGTCGGAGGTTATCCCCGGCGAGGTTGCCCTACAGGCCGCTTTCTCAGCGCTGGACGAGAAGGAAATGGCCGTCCTGGGTTCCGAAAACGGAACGGCGATTGCCGCCTTGAACGCGGATTCGGCCGGCTTGTTTGCGATAGCCCTCAAACCGCCTCTGCAAATCGGACGAACACAAATCACCAATGAACCGCTGGAGTACCCCGAACTGGTACCCATGGAACGCATCCTGAAGCCCCTCGACCCCCGGAACGTCCGCGTGCGCGCCCGGCTTCGCGTTTCCTGGATTTCCTGGGGCAACGAGGAGAGTCCGGACGAAACTCCCTTGCCGGAATTGGCGGAACGGCTGGTGATGGAACAGGAAGAGGTCGAAATCGCCGACACCGAGCGAACCGGTCCCCGCACTCTCGAGGAACAGCCCAACTCCTTCAAGCCTTCCGACCTGGACGGGCGGCAAATGCCTCGTGTCTTCAATAAAACCGGTCTTATGACCATTGGCGACGTCCTGAAACAGGCGTCTCTCGTCACGGGACTCAAACTCGTCGGGCCGCCCGAAGTGCTCAAGGTTCCCGTATTCGTCGGTAGCGCCGGCCTGACGTGCGGCGACGTTCTGGACAGCGTTCGTCTGGCGCTTACAGGCGCGTGGCGGCGGGTCGGGACGCAGTATGTCCTCTGCTGGGACCGGCGCGGCCTGGCCGCGCTCCAAACAGCCGCCACTGAAGCCACTCGCCCCTTGATGGAGCAGATGGTCCGGCTGACCGAGCCGCCGCAATACCGGACGGAGCTTTACCTGGCGGTGAAACACCTGCCCTTCTCCGAAACCGATCCCCTGCGACTCACACAAACCCAGCGCCGCAATCTGTTCCGCCCTGTCGGTGACGAGGAACCTGAACCGTCGCTCCGATGGAATGAAATGACCAACCGCCAGCAGAACACTATCCGATCCGCTTTTCTGGGGCGGGAAGTGCCGGTAACCGTGCAGGGCGACGTCATATCCCGAACCGTGGACGAGAGTATTCTTCGGTCTTCCCGGATTATGCCGAACCTGCACGTGGAACTGGAATTCCAGTTGCCCGGCCGCCCCTGGGTGGCTTGGAGCGGCTCGTGGGAAGGCTGGATCAGCTATTACGATTGGGCTGTTGGACGCGCGAAGGAACTCGGCATCGAAGACGATATGCCGCCGGACGATTTCGACGTCATCCCCGACGAATTCGTTGAGGCCGCGAAGGATCCGCAACCGGACGCCATACCGGCCCAGATGCGCGGTGTTATCGTTCCACCTCTGACCTCCAGCCGACTGGCCGCCGTGCTGAAGGAAATGAAGAACCGCAACCTCTCGGTGCTGTTCTACCCACTGCTCTTCAACGGACATGCCGCCATCCCGACCGCCGTCTTCCCGCTTCAGCCCGGCGCCGACACCAACAGCTGGGCTGACATCGTCTCCGCCGCCAAGGCGAAGGGAATCCGTGTGGTGGGCTATATCAACACGCTGTCATGGCATACCGAAAACAAGCGCGGACACTGGATGGAACGGCACTCCGAATGGGAAGACGTGGACCCGCTGGGAAGAACCGGTCTGCAGTGGCTGAAGGCGCACCCGCCGGCAACCGGCTTGCTTCCCTATCTGGACATCCCCGCGGGATCACCGGTCCGCCCCGCCGAGCCCGCCGTCGTCTCCAAACTGACGACTCTCGTCGCCGACTCTGCCAAACTTGACGGCGCCACGGGTATCGCCTTCCTCGACTGGCACACCGATTCATCTCATATGGGACTGAGTATCCTTCCGCTTTACGGCTTCGCACTGCCGGAACGGCTGAAATCCATTGCCGCAAAGGGAGTGGACTTGCTGGATATAGGTATCGAGTCCGGCATACTGGTCTCTGAACTGAGGAGAGGACCGTTGACGTCCTGGGACCGCTCGTTCCCCGAAAGGGGCGGCGCGTACGTGGATTTGCTGGAAACCCTTGTGAAGACCGCAAAAACGGCGCGCAAGGACTGGAAGGTTTACGCCTCCGTTCCTCCCGACTCCGACCTTGCCGGCGTGAAGGTTCGTCCCGACGTGTGGCTGGAACAGGCGCTGGGAGGATCAAACCAGGGGCGCAACGTGGGATCGGTACTGAGTGTCGGAGCGATGAACCCTCTGGAGGCGATCGCGAACAGCGGCGAACCCGAAGTTTCAACGTTCATAGGCCAGCTACCGGAGTTTCTATTCTCCGTACCGAGCATCCCGCTGTGCCACATCCTGATGAAACTGGACGGTGAGATAACCGGTCCGCCGTATGCGTCGCCGATCGGCCTTTACGACTTCCGGCTGAGTCCCGACCTGATTCTCCCGTCCATGAAATGGATCGCCCGGGAACCTGTGCCCGCCAAGCCGAAACCGCCCCGCGAAACGCCTCGGCCAGCGACCGAAAACGCCATCGAGCAACCCTGAACGCCGCCCCACAGATTGCCGATGAAGTTGAATCCGCGAGTCTACAGCCCCAGTTGGCTCCATACGCTGTCGATTCGCTCCTTAACGGACGCGTCCATCACGCATTCTTCGGGCCATTCGCGGTCGAAGCCTTCGTCGGGCCATTTTCGCGTGGCGTCGATGCCCATATGGCCGCCGTAGCAGGGGTGCATGCCGGCGTGGTCCAACTGGTCCAGGGGGCCCATCGCCAGTTCCAGGTCGCGTTGGGGATCGATGTTGCCGGTGACCTTCCACAGCACTTCGGAGAGATCGTGGACGTTCACATCGGAATCGACGACGACGATGATCTTTGTCAGCATCATCAATCCGAGGCCCCAGAGGGCGTGCATCACCTTGCGCGCGTGGCCCGGGTAGCGCTTGTTGATGCTGACGATTGCGAGGTTGTGGAAACACGCCTCGGCGGGGAGGTTCAGGTTCACCACCTCCGGCAGTTGCATGCGGATGATGGGCAGGAAAAGGCGTTCCGTGGCCTTGCCGAACCACGCATCCTCCATAGGTGGGCGCCCTACGATGGTCGCCGGGTAGATGGCATCCTTGCGGTGCGTGATGGCCGTGATGTGGAACACGGGGAAGGGTTCGGCGGGAGTGTAGAATCCTGTGTGGTCGCCGAACGGGCCCTCGATGCGCCGTTCGTCCGGATCGACGTATCCTTCCAGCACGATATCCACGTCGTGAGGAACCTCAATGTCAACGGTTTTGCAGGGAACCAGCTCCACGGCCTGTTTGCGCAGGAAGCCGGCGAGAAGCATTTCGTCCAGTTCTTTGGGAACCGGCGCGGTGGCGGCGTATGTGTAAACCGGATCGCCGCCCAGGCAAACGGCCACCTCCATGCGTTTTCCCTTTGAATCGTCCATGTGCTCCTGGCCGACCTTGTGTTTCTGCCAGTGCATGCCGGTGGTTACGTCGTCGTAGACCTGCATACGGTACATCCCGACGTTGCGGATGCCGGTGACGGGATCGTTGGTGAAAACCAGCGGAAGGGTGATGAAGGGGCCACCGTCGTTGGGCCAGCACTTCAGGATCGGAAACTTGGAGAGGCGCGGCGGATCCATCACCACTTCCTGGCAGGGCGGGGTGCCGACGCCTTTCCGCTTTCTGGGGGTGTAAAGGGCGATGCGCCCGTACTTCACCGCGAAGCCCATCTTGTCGGCCAAGGAGTGCGGGACCTTCGGGTGAATCAGGTCGGCGATCTCGGCGGTCACGGCGTCCAGGCTTTCGGCTCCTATGGCAAGGGCCATGCGTTTCTCCGAGCCGAACGCGTTGATCAACAGGGGGACATCACTGCCTTTCGGGTGTTCGAACAGCAGTGCGGGGCCGCCGGATTTCATCACGCGGTCGGCGATTTCGGTGATCTCCAGATTCGGGTCGGCGGGCCAGGAAATGCGTTTCAGTTCGCCCTGCCGTTCCAGCGTCTTCACAAAGTCCTGCAGTGATGCGTAAGCCATGCGTCCACCTCCTGTACGTCATCGGCATCCTAGCATAACCGCCGGTTGCCGCGCGTTGCGCTTGCGCCCTACACTGGATTTGGTGGAGTACGCGCGTTTTGGCGATGCGGACCAACAAGACCTTATGTCAACCGAACTGACACCCGATAGATCACCCGTGCCCGGAGTGGCCCTCCAGGAGTTCTGGCAGAAAGCCATGAGCGCCATCAAGGGCCGCGTGGGCCAGCCGACCATGTGGCGGGCGATGGAGCAGTTGCAACCCCTGGTCTTTGATGAGGATACCGTGGTGTTCGGCCTCGGTACCAGTGTTGCCTACCACGCCAGCCAGTTGACGTCGATGGACCGCCGGAATGCGATCGACACCGTCCTCAGCGAGATGGCCGGGCACCGCATCACGTTCCGCATCATCGAGGGCGACAGCATCGAGGACTGGCTGGCCGCGAAGGAACGCGACCAGGTGATCCAATCCCGCGAGCAGGCGCGTCGGGAGACGAAGGACCGCGACAAGGTTTATGAGGATGCCTGGGAAGCGGTGTCCGAGGAAGTTTACCGGATATACAGCCGCATTCCCCTGAAGCAACTGCCGCAAAGCAAGGCCGCGTTCTTCACACAGGTTCTGCCGGTTCTCAAGCGCGCGCGGCGGCGCCTGCTGGCCGGCGAATCGGCGGATTCCGAGGTCAACCAGCGCGCCTTCGCCCGCCTTCTGGACAAGGTGGCCACGCTTGCCGACCTGTCCGCGGTGTGGATCGCCTGCAAAGTCCAGGAACCGGATTAGAATAACCCTCGCCCAACTCCTTCCCGCGTGCGGAATGGGGGACGGGGGTTAGGCGTAAGAAATCACCATCATGAAAACCGACACCGTTCGCCCCACCGACCTCGCCAGTTTCCCGTACCTCAAGGATGTCCTCCACCCTATGGACGTCGCGTATATCGCCACTTATCCTCCCGTGGAATGCGGAATCGCCACGTTCACACAGGACCTGCTGACGGCGATACGCAAGTTCACGCCTTTCAACGCGCCTCGCGTGCTTGCGATGAACTACCCCGGCGAAACACGCGTGTATCCGGACGTGGTGTCGTTCCAAATCGACAAGGCGCGGGTGGAAGATTACGACGAGGCGGCGAAGTATATCAACGATTCGTCAATTTCGGTCCTGATGGTGGAGCACGAGTACGGGATATTCGGCGGCGACACGGGCGTTCACATCCTGCGGCTGATGGAGCAGGTGAAGAAGCCGATGATCGTGACGTTGCACACCGTTCTCGCCGCGCCCAACCCGATGCAGAAGGAAATCGTCGAGCGCATGGCAAGGCTGGCGAAACACCTGATCGTGATGATCGATATGGGAAGGCGGATCTTGACGGAGCACTACGATGTTGATCCGGCGAAGATCGTGGTGATTCCGCACGGCGTTCCCAACGTGCGCAAGCGCGCCAGCGAGATTGCGAAGAAAACAGTGGGCTTGACAGGCCACACCGTGGTCAGCACCTTCGGCCTCATCAACAGCGGCAAGGGACTGGAGTACGCCATTGAAGCCATGGCCGGTGTTGTTCACAAGCACCCGGACGCGATTTACCTGATACTCGGCGAAACCCACCCGGCCGTGCGCAAGGAACAGGGCGAGGAATACCGCAACAGCCTTATCCAATTGGTGGAGAAACACGGAATCGGCCGGAACGTGCGCTTCAACAACAAATACCTGACGCTGGACGAACTGGTGACGTACCTCTCGGCGACGGATATCTACGTCACTCCGTATCTGAACAAGGACCAGATAACCAGCGGTACTCTCGCATACGCGATCGGGTGCGGGA
The DNA here is from genome assembly GCA_029564025.1 of Armatimonadota bacterium. Classification (GTDB taxonomy): domain Bacteria; phylum Armatimonadota; class DTGP01; order JAKQQT01; family JAKQQT01; genus JAKQQT01. Next base: position 9,012 of record JAKQQT010000146.1, read on the forward strand.
AGGCCATCATCAGCACGCCCTATCTGTATGCCGAGGAGATGCTGGGCGAGGGACGCGGCATCCTGACGCCGTTCCGCGATTCCGAGGCGATGAGCAAGGCGCTGATGAAACTGCTGGACGACGTGCCGTACCGGCACAAGCTGGAGACAGCCACGTACAAGTTCGGACGCCGGACCACCTGGTACAACGTCGCCATCGAGCACCTGAACCTTTTCCATAAACTGACAACTTCCGACGCCTGAATCCCCGTCGAACCAGATATTATGCGTGAACAGAACTTCCAGACACCGGAATTGCGGCTCGCGCATTTGCGAACCCTCACGAACAACAGCGGTATCATCCAGCACGGCCTGTACGGCATGCCCAACCAGAAGACGGGTTATTGCACGGATGACAACTGCCGTGCCTTCCTTGTTTCCGTGCTGGCTTACCGGCGCAACAAGGATCCTGAACTGCTGAGGCTCATCGGGCTGTACCTGTCATTCCTGCGCTTCGCCCGGAACGACGAAGGCCAGTTCCGGAACTTCATGTCGTTTCAGCAGTTCTTCCTTGACGACCGCGGATCGGACGACTGCCAGGGCCGGACACTGTGGGCGCTGGGAACGGCCATCCGCATCCCGCCGCACGAAACGGTGCGCGAAATCTGCGAGGATCTGTTCGAGGCGGCGTTTACGTGGCTCCCCGATCTGGTCAGCGACCGCGGCCTCGCCTACAGCCTGCTGGGACTGCGGCAGTACCATATGGCGAAACCGGAGGACCCGAGACCGTTGGAGATGGTGAATCTTCTGGCCGACCGGTTGGCGACCCGCTGGGAGACCAACGCCGTTGATACCTGGTACTGGTTTGAGCGCCGGTTGACCTACGCGAACGGCATCCCCCCGATGGCGATGCTGTTGGCCGGCGAAGTGACCGGAAACCTGCGGTACACCGATATCGGATTGAAGGGCCTGAACTGGCTGAACGGCGTTCTGTTTGAAGACGGCGTTCTGACGCCCATCGGGTGCAACGGGTGGTACCAGCGCGGCCGGAAACGGCACGACTGGGACCAGCAGGCCATCGATCCCGCGGGTATGGTCGGCGCCAACCTCACGGCCCACCGCGTGACGAAGGACAAGGCCTACCACGACCTGGCGGTACGTTCCTTCGAGTGGTTCCTTGGCCGGAACGCACTTGGCCTTCCGCTGGTGGACCCGGTGACCGGCGGTTGCTACGACGGCCTTGCCGAGCACGGAGTGAACAAAAACCAGGGCGCCGAATCCTGCCTCGTTTATTACCTCGCGCATATGGCGCTGTACAAACACGCGCCGGTGGCCGTGTACTGACCCGTAAGGATTCGGGATTCGGGCCGGGGTACCCGTACCGGTGTCCCGATCGTTCCTGCCACCTGAATCCTGAATCCCGAATCCTGACACCTGATCCAGGCACATAATCTCCATGTAACCCAAACGCGAATGGCGGCGTATGCATGGGTGGAAGGGAGAATTCCGTGGGTCTCTTCGAAAGCGCATTGACGCTGGGGCTGGTTGGGCTGATCGTGATGCTGGTGATGCAGATGCATCACGGGCACGCGGACAGCGGCGACCTGTCGGTGGACGGAGGCGGGATGCACCTGGACTCCGGCGACATCGGTGCCGGACACGCCGGCTTCCACATCGACACGGCCGCCGGGCACCACGCCGGATTCGATGCCGGCGCGGGCCATCATGCGGGTATCGATGCGGGCGCCGGTCACGGTCACGTGGACCACGCGGGCGCGGACGCCGGGCATACCGACGCCTCGGCGCATGGGCACGACGTCCAGCACGGCGAAGGCGCAACATTGATGCGTTACCTGTGGCTCATTCCTTCCCCTGTCATGATTTTCGCGTGGCTCATCGGCTTCGGGCTGGCGGGTCTCATCGCGGAACCCATGACGCGTTACACATACGCTCTCGTGTGGGCAGTTGTGGGCGGAACGGTTTTTCAGAAGTTCATCATCCGCCCCTACTGGAACTGCATTTTCCGGTTCGCCAGCAAGCCGGCGGACCTGCTGGAAGGGACGCTGGCGCACCGCGCCCTGGCGGTGACTTCGTTTGACAGCAAAGGGTGCGGGCTGGTGCGGCTGGATGTGGACGGACAGACGCGCGACGTGCTGGCCCGCCTGGTTCCCCAGGAGCGCGGCGTGCCGGTACGCAAGGGTGAGTACGTGCTGGTTGAACGTGTGAATACGAGCGACAACACGGTGCTGGTCTCCCGTAGCCGGTACATTACGGACGGAGGAAAGGTGTAACAATGGAACCTGTGGTCATCGGCGGGATTGTTCTTTTTGTTCTGTTTGCGATCCTGATCATCGGATCGATGTTTCTCACGCGGGTGGATGCCGGTACGATCCGCCTTGTCTCCTGGTACGGCGGCGGAACGAGAATCTACCGCGGTCCCGGGAAAGCCTGGGAGGTTCCGCTGTTGACGACGGCGACCACGATTCCCAGCAAGGCGATCAACATCGATATCGACATCAACGACCAGACGGCGGACCTGGACCAGAATGGCAAGCCGAAACCGATCAGCGTGCGCGTGCTGGCCAGCGCCATTGTGAGCGTGGGCGATACGGACCAGATGATCCTGACCGCCGCGAATCGCTTCTTCAGCAAGCCGGATATGGAGCAACTGGCAACGCTGAGCGACCTGCTCTCCTCGGCGGGACGACGCGCCGTGAACCTTTTGAATCACGACCAGCTGTTTTCCTTCCGTACCGCGGAGGTATCTCCGGCCCTGGTGGCCGCCCGATCCATGGAAAACCTTCCGGTAGAGCGGGAATCCGAGGATGACGACAGCCTGGCGATCATTATCAAGCAGGCGTGTTCGCGCGAGTTGCACGACCTGGGCCTGATATTCAACAGCCTCAACATCAAGGAAGTGCAGAGCGAAGTGGCCGAAGCCCGACGACGTCAGAGCGCCGTGGAAGCCAAGGCCAATGCCGATATCGTGACCGCCGAGCAGGAACGCCGCGCCCGTGAAGCCCAGTTGGCCGCCCAGCAGGTTATTTCCGACCGGGAGCGCGAACTGGACCAGACGAAAGCGAACAACGCGGCCATGGTAGCCCAGGCGGAAGCGAAGAAGCAGGACAGCCTGGCCGTTCAGCGCGAAGCCGAGTTGAAGGCCACGCAAATCGCACAAGCCGCGGCGGATGCGTCGCGCGTGCGCATCGAAGCCGAAGCCGCGGGAAACGCGGAGGCGGTCAAGATTCGCCTGGTCGCCGAAGCCCAGGCTGAGGCGATACGGAAGGTCAACGAGGCCGCCGCGAAGGGCGGCGCGTATCTTACCCTGAGGCAGTTGGAAATGCTACCCAGCATCGCTCCGCAGATTGCCGAAGCGCTGGCCCGATCTCGCATGATCACCTTCTCCGGTGACGGGGGCGGCGCGGCCGGTGAAACAACAGGCGACATTGCGAAAGTCATACAGATGGTCCTCGCGGCGAACATGCTGAAAACCGACGCGGGGGGAGAAGCGTAACACAAAGGATCCAGGATTCAGGATTCGGGATTCAGCCGGAAGGGCCAGTTACCCGGAACCCGCGGGAATCCCTGCCTGAATCCTGACTCCCGAATCCTATATCCCTTAAAATGCCCAATCCATTGCAGTTCTGGAAGATTGTGAAAGAGATCAATCCGGCGACGATTCGCGAGGAGTCGGAGTTGCCGTTCCGTGTGGCGGCGATAGGCACCGGCGAACAAATGGAGCTTTTACGCCGGCTTGCCGGATTGGAGCCGTTGCTGGAGCGCCAGAAGGCCGGGCAGGCGTGGTACGAAGCCGGCCTGCCCCTGACCGACACAGCGTGGACCTGGTTGCCGCGATGCCGGTTTGCCCTTTCGTTATCGGATATCCCCGACGCGCCCGTATCGGTGTGGCGCCTGGAGCCTCAGAATCCCGAGGTGTACACGCTGCAGATCCGGTCCATCCTGAACCGGCACAAGGACCTGGCGCTGGCGTTGCCGCGCGCGGTTCCGATGTTCCGCCGGGAGGCTTCGGAGCGCGTGATACAGGCGACAGCGGTTACGAACACGAAGATTGCCGTGGCGTCCGCTCTTCCGGGAGTGTTGCCGGCGATTGCTTTTCTTCTGCCGGTGACCTCGGTGCCGGACATGGCGCTGTTGACGAAGAATCAGATGATGATGTGCCTTCGGCTGGCGGCCGTGTACGGTCTGGATATCGACTTGACGGCGCGGATGAGGGAGTTGGGTCCCGTGGTGGGCGCGGCGTTTGGTTGGCGTGCGCTGGCGCGCGAGATCGTGGGCGTGGTGCCGGGCGGATTCGGCGCCGTGGCGAAGGGCGGGATTGCCTACGCCGCGACGGTGGCGACGGGGCGCGCGGCCCGGGCGTTGTTTGAGACGGGTCAGCGGCCTACCGACGCCCAACGGCGCGCGTGGTACCACGAGGCTCTGGAGAAGGGTCGGGTGGTGGCCACGGACGCGTTCCGCCGCGCGCGAAACCGGGACGAGCCAAAGCCCGCCCCGGCGTGAAGATACCTTCTACTGCCGTTCCCGGGATTGCCGGTCTCCCGACCGGCATCACAGCAGGTTGGATACACGCCAATCAGGAGATTGGCGCTCCCGGGAAATGCCAGTCAGGAGATTGGCGCTCCCGGGATTGACGGTTCACAGAATCTAGATATCTTTACTTCTCAGCGTCCGACTTGAGTGTGTCGGCGCTTTCTTTCGCGCTTTCCTTGGCCTTCTCGGCCGCGTCTTCCATCGAGCGGATGGATTCCAGCATCACTTTATTGGCTTCCACGGCGCTTGCCACGGCTTTTGCCAGGGCCGGGCCGCGCAGGTCGCGGGCGATGATGCGGCCTGTGCCGTCCAGCAGGTAGCTGGCGGGGATCGACTTGATACCGTACTTATCGGCCAGTTCGGCATCCCAGCCCTTGCCGTCAAACACCTGCCGCCAACCCATTCCGGTGTCGGTGATGGCCTGCACCATCGCGGCCTGGTCCTGGTCGAGGCTGATGCCCACGATCTCAAACTCCTGACCCCGGTAGGAATTCCAGATCTCGACGAGATTCGGCATTTCCTCCATACACGGTCCGCACCACGAGGCCCAGAAGTCGATGAGGATCACGCGTCCGCGCAACTGTTTCGTGTTCAACGGTTTGCCGTCGGTGGCCTTGGCAATGAAATCCGTGAAGAACGGGCGCTTGGCTTGCGCGGCGCGTTCACGTGCCAGGGCGGCCTGCGCGGCGGCCTTTTGAACCTCGGCCTTGTCCTGTTCCGTGGGTGTACGGACTTCTTTTCCGTACGAGATATAAAACGGCTCCGGCCGCGAGCCCGGCGGCAGAGTGGCCAGGACCATCAGGGTGACCGAGCCCTTCTCGGCGAGGAACTTGAACGACGGGGTTTTGCTGGGTTCGCCACTGGCGCCCATGAAGCCGCGGCGCTTTTCCCATTCCGTGTCGGTCTTCGAGATAAGGCCGTTCCACATCTGGATCACCACAGGTTTGGGACTGTCCACAACGAATTCAAACATCTTGCCGATTTCGTCCTTGGTAAAGGTCATCGGTATGATGTAGCCGTAAACGGTGTTCTTGCCGGAATCCGCCTTGTAAACCGCGCGGACGCCGTTTGTCATGGAAGCCTGTCGATTGGCTTCGGGTTTGGCCGAAACGGAACCGGCGACAAGAGCGACCGAGAGCAGGGTGACCCAATGTTTCATGGTATAGAATCTCCTCAGTAATCAGACGACGGAAA
>JAKQQT010000155.1 GCA_029564025.1 Armatimonadota bacterium
TCCATTGCGCCGGTACATCGACCTCATTCACGACGCGGCGGCGTGGTCGGGCGTGTACCTGCGCTGTTACATGCCCGACACATCGGAATGGTTTCCGCTCGAGGACGTGGTCCGCGCGGCGGAGCTGTTCAACGAGGCTGAACAGCGCGTCAAGGACGACCCGGATATCGCCCAGCGCGTCGCCCGGGCGCGCATGCCCCTCGATGCCGTACTTCTCAACCGGTATTACGACCTGGCGCGTGCCGCGAAGCGAACCGGTGCCGCGATTCCATTGCCCCCCGAGCCAGTTGCGTTTGCGGAGGATTTCATTGCGCGGGCCAACGCGTTTTCCGCTAACAGCTACCGGGAAGGCGGGGCCTTCGAGCAGTACGCGCAGATGATGCGTCTTCGTTTCCGGCCCGCAGGACCGCTCCCGGCGGCCTGTGAAGGCTTGCCGGAAGAGGACTACATCGTCATCGAGGACAACCGGTTCAATCTGCACGGCGTGGATAATGGGTGGAGCCATCTCGTGGACGATGCCGCCGCCGCCGACAAGGCCGCGGCGTGCATGCCGTCCAACCACACCCAGTGGGCGATACAATATGAGATGCGCGAGGAAGCCTCCGAGGCGAACCCATGGCATTGTTACGCGGAGATTCGTTGCGACGCGAAGGCTGAAACGGGTACGGCTCTGGCGCTGGGCATTTACGACGCCCGCGGGCAGAAACATGTCATGCAACGCAGCGTGCCAATAGCCGAAGTGGCCGGGAAGGAATACAAGACCCTTGATTTGGGCACGCACAACCTCTCGGCCGGCATGTATTTCTGGGTATCGCCGGTCAACAATCCCGAGCAAGTCGAGACGATCTACGTGGACCGGTTTTTTGCGGTGCGGGAACGGTGAGATTGAGAGAGCAGGGGAGACATGACCGCGCCAAAGATGGTGCTTGGTACATGTCCCCATTTTGTGTTTCGGCCGGGATTGTGCTGTAATTTGCGCTTCGAATCACGGCGCAAGGGACCGTGATCAAAGGAACCGACGGGGAGCTGATGGCCGTATGAGTTACACCGATTTAGTGAGCCGCTTCAAACAAGCGCGCGTTATGGTTGTAGGGGATATCTACCTTGACGAGAACGTCTATGGGGCCGTGACGAGCGTAAGCCTTGAGGCGCCAATCCCGGTGTATGAAGTCC
>JAKQQT010000156.1 GCA_029564025.1 Armatimonadota bacterium
GTTGGGGCGGCGAGGGCAAGACCGCCACCCGCCGCCTGCAGGTTCTTCAGGGCTCCGATCATCACGCCCAGACCCGTACTGTCCACGTAGGACACCTCTGAGAGGTCCAGGACGATGAGGTTCCTGCCCGCGGTCAAGTGATCCCGAATCTCCTCCTCCAGGCGAGGCGCGAAGTGGATATCCAGTTCACCCTGCAGGCGCAGGACGATGACCGACGATACGTCTGCAGAGGTTACTGAGAAGGCCATCGTATGTGCCCGTTGAACGGCGAAAGGTCACTCTTCCAGCACGGACTCAACCTGTGCCGTCAGTTCTTCCTTGGTGCTGGTAAAGGCCGCCTTGCCGGCCGCCACGGCCTCGTCCAGGCGCTTGCGGGCGTCTTCGATGGCTTCTCTTGCCCGGGACACGGATTCCGTTACGGCGGAACGCGTGTGGTCCAACGCCTCGGAGGTCTTCTCGCGAACCGTGTCTATGGTTTCACTCAACTGCTCTCGAGCGCCGGCCAGGGTTTCGCCGGATCGGTCTTTCCAATCCGCGCCAACGGTAAACAAGTCGTGCCGCAGTTCCTCTCCGGGTTTGGGGGCCAGGGCGAGGGCAGTCAAGGCTCCAACGGCCGCGCCCACAACAAGCCCGTAGAGAAAATCGCAAGCGCTGAAGTCGTCTTTGTCGTAGTTCATATCGTAAATCGGAACGTTGCTCTGTTCATCGCACATTTTCGATGTCTCCTGATGCAAACGGCCCGAAGCACCCACGGTCTCGACGCTTCCGGCATACACCTGTATATGGAATTCAGAAGCCGACCGGCTACGATCCCGCCGGACTGCTTCAACTATGTCAGGTAATGGCGGCTCTACACGGCTGTCACGGTTCCGCGGGGAGATTGCGCGCCACGATTCCCCCGCCCACAACCACGTCCCCGGCATAGAACACGGCGCTCTGCCCGGGCGTGATTGCGCGTTGCGGCTCCTCGAAAATGCCTGTCATCGCACCATCGTGAGATTCCAGGCGACACGGTTTGTCTGTCATATTGTACCGCACTTTACAGGTTAACGGTTCCCGGCACTCCTCCGGTCCTGCGTACGATACCCAGTTCATGTCTTCGATTCCGAACAATCGCGACCAGAGCGAGGAGTCCGGGCCGATGACGACACGATTCCTCGGGCCGTCCAGGTCCACCACATAACGTGGCACCGGACCTTGCGCTCCGATCCCCTTCCGCTGGCCGCGTGTATAGTACGTTATGCCCGAATGCTCTCCTTTGACAACCCCCGTTTCATCAATGATCTCTCCGGGTCGGTTCATATCCGGGGCATATGCGCTCAAAAACTTCCTGTAATCATTATCGGGCACAAAACAGATATCCTGACTGTCGCGCTTGGACGCCACACGAAGCCCCAGAGACGTTGCCATTTCGCGAACGTCCTCCTTGCCCTCCATGTCGCCTAGCGGAAAGATCGTGCGAGACAACTGGTCCTGTGTCAGCGTGTGCAATGCATACGTCTGGTCCTTCACCCGCGCCGCTCCCCGTGCCAGTGTCCAACGCTGTCGCGTATCGTCGAATCCGATCCTTGCATAGTGGCCCGTGGCGAGGGCATCCGCGCCCAACTGGTCCGCAAACTGCAACAGCGATGCGAACTTGATGTACCGGTTACAGCGGATGCACGGATTCGGAGTTCGGCCTCGTCCATATTCATCGACGAACGGGCGGACGACTTGTTCCTCGAAAAGCGCTTGTTCGTCCTTGACGTGGAAGCGGATTCCCAACGCCGAGGCAACGCGACGGGCGTCCTCTACCGCGCTGAGACCGCAACATCCGCTTTCGGTTCCGTCCTGCTGTTCCGGCCAGAGGCGCAGAGTGATCCCGATGACTTCGTGCCCCTGTTGCACAAGCAGTGCCGCCGCGACAGAGGAATCGACCCCCCCGCTCATGGCGCAGACGATGCGAGACATCCTTCTACGCCCGCCCTTTTGCGGCGGTCCTGACACCGAACGCCGCCGCGATGGCCACGGATACGGGAATAACAAGCAGAAAGTCCAGTGGCGACCGGTGCTCAATCCGGCTGTACGTAATGACATGGACCGCCGTCGTCAGAAAGATGATGCCCCAGAGATACCAACCCAGTGGCGTCCCGCGTATCATCAGCAACCCCCACAGGCCAAGGATCAGCGTTGCGATCCAGAACATAGTACGGTACCAGCGGAACACCGAGTCCTTGTCGAGCGCCCATTTGCCCGGTTCCGGCGGCAACCATACCTTCGCCAGTTTCCACGGCCACAGCGCCACCACCTTGTCCGGATTGTCCTTCATGTACCGCACCGCTTCACGCCCCGCCATCTCGGAAACCTTTATCTCGTTGGCTCCGTTCGGCGCGTAGGTGTTCCACAGTTTGATGCCGTCGCCGGGCAGAACCCAGATGAAATCACCGGTCGCCTTGGGATTGTTGCCGATATACAGGTTGATGTTGGAGTTGGTTGTGATGGGCACCAGTTTTTTATACACCACGGCATTGCGTATGGTCCACGGCAGGATGCCGATCGCCAGGCCGCCGACTGCGATCAACGGGATCGCCCAGCGGGAACCTTTTCCCTTTGGTCCGTAGCCGATACGCCACAAAGCCAGCGCCGCCACCAGACCGTAAATGAGGCCAACTTCCCGCGTGAGGGCCGATGCGGCAAACAACAAACCCATGAGCAAGGCCCACACCGGTTGTGGTCTCTTCGCCAGAGCCAGGAACAGGCTGAGCGCAAGAACGACCAGGAATATGAACAGGTTTTCACTGACGGCCTGCTGAGGCACGATGAACCAAACCGGATTGAGCAGAAGCCAGCCGGCGGCGATCAGCGCCTCCCGCATTCCGTAGGCCCTGCGGACGATCCATGCCAGCAAAAGGACGCTCAGTAAATAAAGGCCGTTCTGCGTCAGTTGGATTGGACGCCTCTCCGATCCGTATGCCAGGATGTTGCCGGCGAGGTAGACAGGGTAACCGGGAGGAATGTACGCCTTTTTACCGTTCGTCCCGGTGTATTCACCGTGCTTGATCAGGTTTTCGGCGCTGTAGAAGTAATACTGCTCGTCGCCCGGCTTCTGGCGCATCTTTTCGATCGGGTCCATCGGATACGCCACCGTAAGCGCCATGCGCGATGCCACGGCGAACAGCACCAGAATCACGATCCAAACACCGTACCTGCCCATCAGTCTCTCCTGTTCAACCTCTCCGGATAAGTTGCTCGAAGACCGGCGCTTCCGCTGGGTCATCAAGGTCGGCGGCAATCACGGCATACATCGACAGCAATCCGCGAGTCTTTGCTCCCAGAATCAGACTGATCCTTTGTTCCAGGTCGTTTACCGTGACCCGTTTCATCAGCGCCTTGACCAAGATGCGCAGGCTGAGCATGCGGGCCAGCGTGAACGGCTTCTTTCGGGCGTCCAGCGCCTTGCGAATCACCGGTTCCTGCCTCAGAACGATGTCGACATCCACCAGCATCAGGTTCCCGCCCGTGAACACGCCCTCGGCGAGTGAGCCGTAGGTGCGCTTCAGCCCCGGACACTGGGATTCGCTGTCCTCGCGGCTGACGTACGGATACACGAAAGCCGCGTCCAGGGCGACACTGCGGTTCACCATATCATCGATGGATTCCGGGGTCAGCAGGGGCGCGTCGGCGCTGGAAATGAGGGCCTTGCCGTGCCCGACGCTTCTCAGGCCGGCCGAAACGCTGTCCCACATGGCTTTGCCCGGCGGGATAAGTTTCGCGTCTCCAATAACCTCACGAAGATCCCCGGGTCCGACGACACAGATGTCTCCAATGGTGGACGAGGCGCGGAAGGCGTCCAGGACCCAGGCGATTGTCGGTCGGCCCGCCAGGGGTGCGAGAGCACGCCATTCCGGCCACCCGGCGGCGACGGCGTCGGCGCTTGCACGCCCGCCCGCCAGTATGACAACCTGAACCTGAACCTGACTGCTCACGAAACCACCTCCCCGATGACATCCTGAATCGTAACCGCCGGCGCCGCCCACACTCCCTTGAACGTTCCGGTAAGGCTTTCCGCCACTTCCATTGCCTGTTCGCCGCTTTCGCAGACTCCGAAAACGGCCGAACCGCTACCGGAGACCATAGCTTTCGCAATCCCCAGCGTTTTCAGGTGGTCCAGAATCCGCGCAATCTCCGGACAGAGAATAACGGCGGGTCCGTGCAAATCATTCCAGAGCAGTGAACCCGCATTGGCAGGATCCGACAGTAATCTGGCGCTGTGGTTCACTCCGTCGTGGGGTACTACCCTTCTGTCCCATTCCGCGTAGACTTTCGGGGTGGGTAACGATTCGGCCGGTTTCGCAACCACGAGTTGCAGTTCCGGTAGTGGACCGGCCGGCGTGATCCTCTCTCCTCTTCCCGTTACAAGTGCGCTCCCCTTCGACAGAAAGAACGGGATATCGGATCCCAGGGATGCGGCTATCTCCGTCAGTTGCATCTCCGAACGGTGTGCGCCCCAAAGCGCATTAAGTGCCTTCAGGGTGGCCGCCGCGTCGGACGATCCCCCCCCGAGCCCGGCGCCAACAGGAATCCGTTTCTCCAGATGAATCCGCGCACCGCGCTTTACTCTCATCGTTGCCTGCAACGCCCTGGCCGCCCGCAGAACCAGGTTGTTCTCTCCCGGCGGCGCATCATCCGTACCGCCCGTTAGCGTCAACAATCCGGAAGCATCCTTCTCGAACGTCAGCGTGTCGCAGAGAGATATCATCTGCATCACACTGCGTATCTCGTGGAATCCGTCGGACCGAAGGCCTAGAACCTCGAGTGTCAGGTTGATCTTTGCGTGGGCGTTCCGAATGATGGGCATAGCGGTAGAGAATCGGCCGTTCCGGTTTCAGCGTGGTGACTGTGTTATCATGCTTAGCGGGAGGTGCGGTTTGGCAAGGGCGTCGCAAACATGGCTGGGAATTGCGTCGGTAGCAACACTGGCGATGTTGTTCGTCGTCCCCGTTATCCTTGCGCACCAAACCACCAGGCCGGTGCGCCCCGTGACCAAACTTCCTTCTCCCAAGGATATTGTGGCCGACATCCCGAACGCCACGTTGGTCGGACGGGAAGAAGGCAAACGCGTCTGGCGCATGAAGGCCGAACGGGTTCAGGCGTCAAGAGACGGTCGCACCACCACCTTTATCAATGTTTCCGACGGAATCCTGTACCGAAATGAGGTGGCTATCGCAACATTCCGCGCTGGCCGCGCCGTTTACGACAATGTCGAGAAGAGCCTCAATGCCGACCGGGTTGTTACCATCCGTTCCGGCGATCTGATCATCAAAACCAATCGTCTGAGTTGGAAGAAGTCGGATTCCGTTCTGCGCGTGTCCGGCGTCACGAACCTCGCATGGAACGGCGGCGCCGCCTCGGCGGAAAGCGTGGAGTACAACACCCGCACGAAAAGCATCACCGGAAAACGCGCGAAAATGACCGCCCGACTCGACGCTCCCGCAACGAAAAGTCTTGCCAGGCGCGCAGGCGCTCCCGATGAAACGATTGCCGTTTTCCTCTCCGAACCGGCCAAAGAACCAACTCCGCCGAATTACCGCGAGGTCCGTTTCCTGAACGCCGACGTCTGGAAGTACGACGAACCGGCCGAAACCTATCACTTCAAGGGCAACGTGAAGATCGCCCAGGGCGACACCGCTTTTTCCGCCGACAGCGTTGTTTACCGCAAGGACCCCAACACGGCCACCATCACGGGAAACATCACGGTCGAGGCCGGCGAAGTGAAGGCCCGGGGCGATTCCGCCGATGTCGACTTTGATGACAAGGTGGTGCGTCTGAAGGGCGCGAATGGAGTTTCCATCGTGCTCATGCCCGGCGCATCGAGCAAACAGGCTCAGGGCGTTCGCTCGAAAATCAAGGATCCCGTTTCCATCACGTGCCCGCAGGTCTCGTATTACTACAAGGAAAAACGCGCCGAGGTAACCGGTCCCCTGAAAATGACGCGCAAGGACCAGGTGCTTACCGGCGACTGGGCTACCTACCGGGGCGCCGACGAAACACTGCAGATAACCGGCAACGTGAAAGGCCGCGACGAACAGAACCAGACCTTCGAAACCCCGTCGCTGAAGGTCTTCCTGAAGGAAGGCGCGGAAGGCCTGGAGGCGACGTTCTTCTCCGGTACATTCCGCGTGAAAGACGAGGACGAGACCAAATCCGGCGAGAAAGCGCCGGACTCCCCGCCGGCCGCCCGTTGAAGCGAAGCCCGTTCTCGTGTTAGGATGTGTCTGACGGACCCATAGCTCAACGGCAGAGCAGAGCCCTCATAAGGCTTTGGTTGCAGGTTCGAATCCTGCTGGGTCCACCAAGCACATCCCCAGGATTGCCGGTTTCTACATCCAGTCTGTTCAATCTACACCCTTTCCTCTCGGCTGATAGAGTCACTGACTATTCCGCTCCGGGCGTGCTTCTCATGGCTGTTTGACTCATGCCAGCAGTGCAGACTATCAGTAATCCGTTGATGCCTCCGATTTCGTCACTGACAGTTATATTGCGCCACTGCGCGTAAAAAGAAAGGATTCGGGCCATGCTAGAACAATTGTTCCCCCCCGCTGGCTCAGTTGCGGCGTTTTCTTAACTCCGCTTTGCTCGCGGCAATAACGACCTCGTTCTTTGTCATCTCCACGCCTGCTTCATCAGCCCCGACAATCGATGGTCTGTTGGACGCGGAATACGGCTCCCCAATTGCCACGTCTCCCTCTTCGAATCTCCTGGCCATTGATCAAGGCAACCCAAAGGCAGTAGCAACTGATGTAACGGACCTGTATGTTACGAACACATCCGATGCCCTCTACGTGTTCGTTGCACTTCCGAATCTGAGCCTGAGCACGATGCACGGTTCCTGGGCCATCGTGATGCACCTTGGAGGCCTAAACGACTCAAAAGAACTGCCGGTATCGACTACAGGCGACCCATATAACGCACCGATTAGTTACAGTCACAATACGATTACAGGCCAGAAGAACCACAACGCTGTCCTGTACTCAAATTGGAAATCCAGTGCCCCGTATTCGGACGGCGTCAATGGATGGGCTTATTTGTGTTTACCCAATAGCGCTGGTAGTGCATGGGATTATGGTCCTAGCGATTACCTTGGCACTTCTGTAGTCGCTATCTCCCATCCTCTTACGACCAGCACGGGAGCAACAGGCGCGTTGATTGGCTACCGGGAGCCTTCAGAGGGCCAGTCGGGTGCCATCGAGGTGAAAATCCCGTTGGCGGATTTTGCGCGCGGTGCTACCTTGACCGCACCCCTTGCGGGTGACCTGATACAGTTTCAATATTACGGAACCGTTCGGCAGAATGATAATTCATATACGCGTGGCGCCACGGATCTGGTTCCATTCGAGGACTGTCAACCGGCATTGAACATTGACCCACCATCGGCGTCGAATTTTGACCCACCCCTGAAGGTCATTGGGGCACCGTGTTTCTGGTCTTGATCCTCCAGCTGTCGTTCCCGGTCTCGATGATCTCACAGTGATGGGTGACCCGATCGAGAAGGGCGGTGGTCATCTTGGAATCCCCGAACACCTGAGGCCATTCACCGAACGTCAGGTTCGTCGTGATCAACAGCGGGGTGCGCTCGTAGAGCCTCGAGATCAGGTGAAAGAGCAGTTGCCCACCGTTTCTGGAAAACGGCAGGTAACCGAATTCGTCCAGCACGACAAGATCGAGCCGCGCCAGGCTCTCCGCCAGTTTTCCGCCGCGCCCGCTCATCTTCTCCTGTTCCAGCTGATTCACCAGATCGACGACGTTGAAGTAGCGACCGCGCCGGCCCTGCTGGATCAGATGCCTTGCGATGGCGATCGCGAGATGGGTTCTGCCCGTCCCGGTGCCGCCGATCAGCAGGACGTTGCTGCGCGTCGACAGAAAACTGCCCTGGTAGATCGAGCGAATCTGGTGTTCATTGACCGGCGAGTCGCTGAACTCGAAGCTGTCCAGGTCCTTGTCCACCGGAAACTTCGCCAATCCGAGCCGATACCGGATACTGCGGGCGGTTCTCTCGGCCAGTTCCGCTTCCAGCAGGTCGAGCAGTAGCCGTTCCGGGGCGCGGCGCTGCTTGATTCCCGCGGCCATCACATCGTCAAAGACGCTCCGCATGCCGTTGAGATGAAGGTGTTCCATCGCCGTGATCAGTTCATCGCGCAGCATATTCACCTCCCTTCAGCAGAGCGTCATACCGGCGGCAGTCGGCAATCGGCGCAACCGTGAGGGCCGGCAGGTGTTCGATCGGCGCGCAGGCGTCCACGTCGGGATCGTCGTGGGTGCGGCTGAGGATGTTCAACACGACATCGCGGCTGACCGCCTTGACGGAAAGCGCCTCGGTGCAGGCTTTCGTGACCGCTTCCAGTCCGTAGACGGATATGGCGCCGAGGATGCCGACGAACTGCCGGTCGCCGCCGGATCGCGTCCCGAGCGCTTCCCGGATCGCTGTCAAAGCCGGCGGCAGTTCCCCGTCCTTGAAGGGAGCGCCGTTCCGCAAGGCACCCGGTTTCCGTTGCAGAACCGTAATGTAGTGTCACGGATCGTAGCGGACCTGGCTGCGGCTGAACAGGCAGGGGTGTTCACCGATCACCTGCCCCGCGTCCACGACGACGATCCGATCCGCATAGGCGCGCAACATGGCGGTGCGGCCAACTGCCGAGGCATCGACACTGTAGCGGTTGTTGTCGTACGACACGAGGGATGTGGTCGAAACGCGGACCGGGGCTTCCTTGAATCCGTCGAAGGGAGCGCGGACCCTCACCAGTCGCGATTGCTCCTCGGCGAACCCTCCGCCACCGTGCGTTCCTGGAACTCGGGGTGTCGGTGCCCGGCGGCCAGGGTAAGGCAACGGTCACGCCGCCACTGATTCAACTCGTCCATGTCGGCGCACTTCACGCGAGGAACGAAGAGGCGCCCGCGCACGAATCCAACATGGTTTTCGACCCTTCGACTGCGCTCAGGGCAGGCCCTGCCTTTTCTCCCGCCCCGCCGCCGGCGTGCAAGCAACCGGATCCACAAGATAATGGGAGGCGTTTTGCAGGAAGCGGCGGTTGAAGGTCCGATCCTTGCCAAGCAGAATCTTGGTCACCACGGTCTTCAGGTTGTCGTAGATTCCCCGCCGGCAACTACCGCCAAAGAATTGGAAGGCTTGGATATGCGCGTCCAGCACCATCTCCAGCGCCTCCCGGTGATACGCCACGCAGAAGAGCATCCGGCTGTGACACAATCGGAAGTGCGCCACCTTCACCTTCAGGACGACGCCGTTCAACTCAACGATCTCGTGGCTCCAGTCGAACTGGTACGCTTCACCCGGATCAAATCTTTGCGGTATGAAGGCCGTGCCCTGCGAGGCCGAAACCCGTTGACGCCATTTCTTGACGTAACGACGCACGCTGTCGTAGCCGCCGGTAAACCCCTCCCGCTGTAATTCCTCGTACAGCAACACCGCCGTCCGCTGCTCGCGACGGGACTTCGCGCGGTCCGCCGCCAAGCGCGACAACAACGCGTCCTCGTATGGACCAAGTTTCGGCATGGGTTGCGTCGTACGCAAGTAGGTGAACTCCGTTTCCTCTCCGCGCAGTACCTTCTTCACCGTGTTCCGGGACAGATGGAAGTCCCGAGCGATCCGCCGAATCGATCTCCCGTCTCTGTGGTAGGCACACCGTATCTTTCGTATCGTTTCCACGATCAGCATCTCCTTTCGGACTCTCCTCTCTCCAGGTCTTCCCTGAGAGATTGGAGCTTCTGCTGAGGTGGGTCAATTTTGGACGCCGATCACGCCCCTACATGGGTCAGTATTCAACGCCGGTTCACAGAGGACAACGGCCGCGTTGATTCTGTTACCAAAGAACCGAACAAAGGTGTACTGACGTCTTATGCCCCTTACACAATGAAGGGGGCAACAGACCAGTTTCACGTGTCGGGTGGAGGGTACACCGATGCGACGCACGTCTATACGACCTTTTCTGCCCCGGTCGGGACAGGCGCCACTATGGCCGCGAACTACACCATTTCCAACGCCCTCACCTTGGCGCCCGTCAACGTGACCGAAGCGGCGGTTGATGGAGCGAATTCGAGCAAGGTCAACTTGACCACAAACTCCCTGACTCCCGGTGAAGTGTACAAAGTCACGGTTGCCGGCGTGGCAAGTTTATCGGGTGGGCAACTCGATTCTGAGCGCAATTACGTTTTGCTTGCCGCGCCGTCGGGGGGATATCAGATGATCCCTCTTCCGCTGTATAACCGGCGGTTGCAAGAGATGTCAGGTGCTTCGAATCAGTATCCGGAGGGAAGGGTTAATCTGGGTGGTGTTCCGTTCTACATCCCTGTTGGTGGATTGAATGAATGGGCCGCTTGGGCAGTTCCAGGACCCAATCCCAAGGTGCTCGAATTACCGGTTGGAATCGACGGCGTTCAGATAGTCCATACTCTCATCAATACTGGTTACGGGATTCCTGGCCCTCAAGACTATGCCAAAATAGAGTTTATTGGCTCCGCAGGAGCGCATTATGTGAAGAAACTCATCGGAGACGATGACATCAGAGACCATTTATTAAGCGCCTACACAAACTATATCAATGGCGTTACCACTACGAACGTGTTTGTCGCAGGTTCAGGCTTATTCAACCAAGTGCGTTTCGACAAGCAGGCGATCGTTCTGCCATTTGAGTTCCGCACTCAGCGCTTGGATCGCATTCTAGTGTCAGACTATGGAATTGACGACTCGGAAGTTCCAAGCCAGCGCATTTTCCTGGCTGGGCTGACTGTTGGAACATCGGCAATACAAACTGCTTGTCGCGAGGATGTCAATCGTAGTAGCGCTGTCGATATTGAGGATGCCCTGCAGGTCATACGCGTCTGGGCCGGTCTAGGGACCTGCACTTATTAGTCACCACTTCAGAGGCTTCAACATCATTCAGTTAGAAAGCCGGGGCATTGCCCCGGCTTTCTGCCCTTTTCGTCGTTCCCATATCTCTGAAGCACGTCAGTATGCATGAGGCTTATCGTATCTCGAACAACCGCGATTCCGACGTCGGTTTCGAGAACACCGGGGTCACGTGCTCCACGCGGGCGTTGGACGGGCCTTCCCTCAGCAACCGGAGCCAAGAGAGAATCAGCGATTGCGGGCCTTCCGCCACCGACATCACGTTCCCGTTGTCGTCGTTGCGGATCCAGCCCGTGAGGCCGTACGAACGCGCGCGCTGAGCCGCCCACCACCGGAAACCCACACCCTGCACCCTGCCCGCGATCACAACGGTCACCCGAACCGGTTCAGACGTGTCCTTACGGTCGTTCATATTCCACCGTCACCACCGTTTTGATGCCACCGCGAACGGCGAAGTCGCCCACAACCTTCGCTCGGACCGGGCTGACGGCCGAAACCAGGTCGTCCAGAATATTGTTCGTCACCTTTTCGTGGAACGCTCCCACGTTGCGGTAGGACCAGAGGTACAACTTCAGGGACTTAAGTTCAACACACGTCTCGGCAGGCGTATATGTAATGTAGATGGTGGCAAAGTCCGGCTGGCCGGTCATCGGGCATTCGCAGGTGAACTCGGGGCAAGTAAAATCGATGGCGTACTCGCGTTCGGGGTACGGATTCGGGAACGTATCGAGATGTGCTTGAGGTTGCGAGGGCATGCTGGTCCTTCTGTCAATCGGCTGATTCGCTTTGCAGGCGTTCCGCCTGATCCTCGGCGATGAGGCGGTCCATCAGGGCATCCAGTTCACCGTCCATGATGGCCGGAATGTTGTGGACGGTCACGTTGACCCGGTGGTCGGTGACCCGGCTTTGCGGGAAGTTGTACGTGCGGATCTTCTCACTGCGGTCGCCGCTACCCACCTGAAGCCTCCGGCGTTCGGTTTGCGCGCTGTCGCGTTCCTTCAACTGAGCCTCGTACAGTTTCGCCCTCAGCATGCGCATCGCCTTGTCCTTGTTCTGGAACTGGCTTCGTTCGTCCTGGCACGCGACGACGATACCGGTCGGCTTGTGGGTGATGCGGATGGCGGAACTGGTTTTGTTGACGTGCTGACCGCCGGCGCCGCTGGCGCGGTAGGTATCGATCTCGATATCCTCGGGAGCGATGTGAACTTCCACATCCTCCATCTCGGGCAGAACCGCAACGGTGGCGGCCGAGGTGTGGATACGCCCGCCGGATTCGGTGGCCGGCACACGTTGTACGCGGTGAACGCCGCTCTCGAACTTCAGCCGGCTGTAGGCTCCCTTGCCCTGGATGCTGAAGACAACTTCCTTGATGCCGCCCAGGCCGGTTTCCTGCTCGCTGAGAATCTCAACCTTCCAGTTCCTGCGTTCCGCGTACCGGAGGTACATCCGGTAAAGTTCCTGCGCGAACAGAGAGGCTTCCTCGCCGCCCGTTCCACTGCGGACCTCCACGATGACGTTCTTGTCGTCATTCGGATCCTTTGGCAAAAGCAGTAGCTTCAGTTGGGATTGTGCTTCCGGCAGTTGCTCCTGCAACCTGTCGTATTCCTCGCGGGCGATCTCTCGCATTTCGGGATCGCTGTCCATCATCTCGCGGGCTTCGGCTATCTGCCGTTCGATGTCGCGAAGTTCCCGGAACCGGGTCACCACCTCTTCCAGGTCCGCCCTCTGCTTGGCGATTTTCTGGTATTCCTGCTGATCCGAA
>JAKQQT010000162.1 GCA_029564025.1 Armatimonadota bacterium
CGTCATCCCGTCGGTGATGTCCCGGACGATGGTTTTATGGAGCCAGAACGTGCAGGTCCCGTCCGTCGGAGAACCGGCGAGGGTAAGCGTTGTCGGCGTGCTGGCCGTGATCGCAAACGACCCGCCCGCGACCGTGTTGTACTCCGCGTAGTAGAGCTGGCAGCTCTGGCCTGTCCCGTTGGCCACGGCCACCTTCGCGGCGGAAACCTGCAACTCCTCGTCGTTGGTGAACGCCGCGTCCGCGCTGATGAGACCCAGCGTGCCGTAGTCGCCGGAATCGCTGTCGGAAACGATGATCCCGGTCTTGCCGCTGAGCGCGCCCGTTACGGTCGTTCCCAGCGTGAAATTGCCGACCGCGCCGTCGTAGCCCTGGTATTTGATCGCAAACTCGCCTACCTCGGTCCCGTTGGATGCCGCGCAGCCGCCGACGCCGGTAACCTTGTAGATGGTCCCGCCGCTGACCCATGCGTTTGAAAACGTCGATCCGGCCAGGTCGAACGTATTGTCGGCCTTGTTCGCGACGGTCCAGGTCGGGACGGTGTCGGTGTTGTTCGCCTCCGTCGTGCCGACCACAGATTTGATCGTCACGAGGTCCCCGTTGACCAGGCCGTGGCCCGCCGAGGTGATCTGGATCACGCCGGAGCCGTTGTCCGCCGCGCCGGTAATGGATTTGGTCGTGGCGCTGGTGGCGTAGGCATGGATCACCTCGTTGTCGCTAAACGCGGCGGAGCTGGTCCGTCGGATCTTGAGAATCCCCGTCGTCCCGGAATCGATCACCTGCGTGATGATCGCCGTTGCGCCGGAGGTCATTCCCAACAGCATATGACCGACGGTGAACGTCGCGGCCTCCGCGTCGTATTGCAGATAGGTCTCCCAGGCCTTTTTCCAGTTCACGCCCGCGCCGTCGCAGGTGAGCGTGTTTGTGCCGCTGATCGTTCCGCGGCCGAACGGACTGCCCTCGTAGCTGAGATCCCGGTTCGCGGAGACCTGCGGGTAGCCGCTCGTGTCCATCATCATGCAGACCCATTCGTTCACAAGACCGTTCAGGTCGTAGACGCCGGAGGCCAGGTGGTTGTCCGCCCAGGCCGCGGGCCCGGTTCCGGGAAGCGCGCGGTTGTAGCTCGCCGTTTCCGCCTTCAGATGCTTGTCGAGCTGCGCCGTCTCGGTCGTATAGGTGGTATCGGCGGGAGGGTTGACGTTCGCGTTTCCCCC
>JAKQQT010000170.1 GCA_029564025.1 Armatimonadota bacterium
GTAGCCGCCGAAGTGCAGAGCGCCCTCGTGCCGATGACCAAGAACGAAGCCGCACGCGCCATCGCGCGCGGTGAACGCGTCCTCGCCCCTGGTGCCGCCGGCCTGATCAGCGTCGGCAACATCCCCTTCCTCGCCCTCGGCGCGGACACGCAATAGCCCCGCCCAGCGGCCGTGCGATGGGCCCCGATGGCAAGATTCCCCGCTAAAATATTAAAACCTAAAACCCGACCCCTTTTGATTTCCCTTACACATCCATAGGCAAAGCGTGTCAGAGAACCGACCAGCGCCGGACTTACCGGAAGTCTTTCAGGAACTTCTCCTTGAGCCGCTTTGTGACGAGGCGTGCTGCCTCCTCGGGGGTGTTCACCACCCAGCCGGACAGTTCCCAGCCGCCCTTGTAGCCGTAGTCTGCCGACCAAAGGCGTTCCCCGTCGGCCTTCTTGATCACGATGATCATCGTGCTGTTCTGCCACTGGAACGTGCTGCCGGTGGTCACGGTGGTCGAGTGACCGGACACATAGGCCGAACCGCTGGTGTAACCGCGCCCCGTGTACCAACCGGAACCGTAGGCGCTCGCGCTTCCGGAGGTCGATGAGGTCCCGATGAACGCGCTTTGTGCCGAACTCGCGAAGGTGATTTCGACCGTGCCCGTGTACGGCTCCTTCTCTCGAAGCGGAAGCACTCCGCCGAATTGCTGGTAGGCCATCTCGTAAACGAGTTTGTCCATCACGGCGTCGCCAGTTCTGACCATGAGTTGAAGCCGTTCGGTCGACTGGATCGTGGCAAGCGGGACCGCCGCTTTCTGGGTCTGTACCGAGGAGCAGCCGGCGAAGGCGGCCAGCACAAGCGAGGCGAAGAGAGTTCGGAGGGGCATGGTTTGCGGTGTTTGGGGTGGGGCGTTCGGAATCGTATTTCTGGAAGTATCACAGGCAAGATTGATCCTCGGCCGCCCCGACCGCCACGGAACGAAGATCGGAAGGGGCGAGGCCACGGCGTCAGCCGGCCATCAGTAGGCCAGCACAAGCACGACCGATTGCTGGGTCCGTAACAGGGTCCGTAACAGGGACAGGCTGAAAATGGCTGCGTAAGTTGCTGATTTTGGGTGGAGGGTCAGGCCAAAGGGGTCAGGTTTTAGGTTTTAATGTTCGCGGCAGGTGTTCGCGGCCCGTAACAGTTGGCATGGGGGTGGTCAGGAGGGCTGAGAGAGCCCAGACCTGACCACCGGAATGAAAACTAACGCGATAAAAGAAGGCACCGTCGAAGGGGCGGAGCAAGGCCGCAAAACGCACCAGCTGATCAAGCTGGGC
>JAKQQT010000183.1 GCA_029564025.1 Armatimonadota bacterium
CGCCGGGCGCTCGGACTGGACCGCCGCCACGATGGCATTGATGTTGCCGACCAGCTTGTCGGCGTCAAAACTGCGCTTGCCGCAGAGCACGCAGACATTGCCGGTGCGGTCCATGCGGAAATCGACCTTGCCGCCTTTGGCTGCCTTGACGGCCGCCGCCGTGTCGTCCGTGACCGTGCCGGTCTTGGGATTCGGCATCAAGCCGCGAGGACCGAGCACGCGGGCGATCTTACGCACTTCTTTCATCGCGTCCGTGGTCGCGATCGCCACGTCAAAGTCGGTCCAGCCGTTCTTGACCTTTTCAATCAGCTCTTCGTAGCCGACTTCATCCGCGCCAGCCGCCTTCGCCTCATCGGCGTGCGTACCGGCCGCGAACACGATCACGCGGATCTTCTTGCCGGTGCCGTTAGGCAGATTGACCGTGCCGCGCACGGTCTGGTCGGATTTCTTGATGTCCACGCCGAGGCGCATCGCGATTTCCACCGTCTCGTCAAATTTCGCGTTGGCGTTGGCCTTTACAAACGCCACCGCCTCTTCCAGGCTGACCGGCGCCGTCGGGGCCTTTTTCAGCGCATCACTATACCGTTTGCCATGTTTTGCCATGATCCGTGTCCCCTTATGCTTAGTCAACCACCTCGATACCCATATTGCGAGCGGTACCTTCGATCATCCGCATCGCGGCCGCCTCGTCCGTCGCGTTAAGGTCCGCCTTCTTGATCTCGACGATCTTGCGGACCTGCTCGCGCGTGACCTTGCCGACCTTGTCGCGGTTGGGAACCCCGGAACCCTTGGCCAATCCGGCCTCTTTCTTCAGCAACGCGGAGGCGGGCGGGCTCTTGAACACGAGGGAGAAGCTGCGGTCTGCATACACCGTGATGACCACGGGGATAATCAGGCCCGCCTTGTCTTGAGTCTTGGCGTTGAATTCTTTACAGAACGCCATGATGTTGACGCCTTGGGAACCCAGCGCGGGACCCACCGGCGGCGCAGGATTCGCCGCACCGGCGGGAATCTGCAATTTCACGATACCCGTGACTTTCTTCGCCATACTTTTGCCTACTGTGTCTGTCGCGGCCCTCCCGGCATCCCCACCGGTACAGGCGGACCGCAGTTGACGAGCCGCCGCCGCGCGCGAGGCGCAGCGGGACTGACCTGACGGCTACGCGTTCTCGTTGACCGCGCGCTCGACCTGCCAATACTCCAGCTCGACCGGAGCGGAACGTCCGAAGATCGCTACAGAGACCTTCAGTTTACCCCGGTCGGGATCCACTTCATCGACAGTACCGTTGAAACTCATAAACGGCCCGTCGATGATCTTCACGGTCTCGCCCGGCTCAAACTGAACCTTGGGCTTGGCCTTTTCTTTGCTCTTGTCGGCCACCTGATTGACGATCGCGTCCACCTCGGCGGTGGACAGCGGCATCGGGCGCTCACCACCGATGAAACCGATCACCCCTGACGTCTCTTTGAGAAACCGCCAGGTAGGCTCCAACACGTTGCGCCCCTCATCATATAGGGCCAAATTGATCAACACATAACCCGGGAAAAACTTGCGGGTGACGGTGGTCTTGACCCCGTTCTTCACCTCGGAGACTTTCTCGGTAGGAATCACGACCTCGCCGATGAACTCTCCCATCTCCTCGATCCGCACCCGTGCCTCGATCGAACGCTTGACCTTCTGCTCCTGACCGGTCAAGGTGTGAAGCACAAACCATTGTTTCGTCATGAACGGCTCCCCGCGCTAGGCATGGATCAACTGCAGGAAAAAGAGGATGGTTTTGTCGCAGCACAGCACCACCACGGCCAGGATCACGATGAACGTAATCACGACGACCGTCGAATCGACCAGCTCCTGACGGTCGGGCCAAGCGATCTTTTTGAACTCGACCCCGACGTCGCCGAGATACGCTCCCAGACTCTGGATGATTTGCTTCACGTTGCTCATGTTCCAGGACCCTTCGGTCATTCCGCTCTCAAAATGAGAAAACCTGTTGCCGCTCCCCGGCGGGGACGGCGACAGATACCCGTTCTAAACTGGCAGGCCAGGAGGGACTCGA
>JAKQQT010000212.1 GCA_029564025.1 Armatimonadota bacterium
GTAGCCCTTGTCCTGGATGGCGGCAATCGTCGGCGTGGCGCTGGGAAGGCCCAGCCGGCTCGCGCCGGGCAACGGTTGCGCCCCGCCGGAAGGCTGGGTGCCGTCCGGGAACTGCCACAACGTTTTCAATGTGACGGGGTCGATTTCCGCAACCGCGCCGATGCCCTGGGTGGTCGCGTCCTGCGTCTTGCTTCGCTTGCCGACCACGAACAACCGCCCGGAGTAATACACAGGAGCAGGGATACGGAAAGCGGCATCCTCATTCGGTACGTAACCATTCGCAATGCGGCCTTTCAACCACTGCGGGTATGCCGCGAAGCCGTCGATATCCACCGATTTGGCGGTCGAGGAAACGTTTGAAGACAACCGCCCGCCGTTCCTCGGAAGCGCCGAGAGCGAGAGGATTCTGGCCTTGTTGCCGCCGTTAACCGTCAGGAACAGGCGCGTTTCTCCGGACACGTCTCCCACCACAACCGACGAGCACGGCCCCGGCAGGTTGTAAACCCACAGCACGTCACTGCTCGGGTGATCCGGGTTCGGCAGTCCGTCGTCGGGATTGCTGTCACCGTCGATGTCGCGGCCCGGGTCCATATCAAACGCGTAGAGTTTGCCGTCGGAACCGGCGACAAACGCGACGCCGTTCCACACCGCCGGTTCGGAAACGAAGTGAACACCCGCGAAACTGAAGCCGCCGGGTTCGTTGACGAAGTTCTCGGGGAATTGCCACTTGCGGCCGAGCGGGGTGTTCATGTCCTGCCGCGTTCCCGAAGCGTGGCGCGGACCGCCGCCCGGTTGCGGGTTCTGGAACTTGTACGCAATCAGGTTCACCAGGAATTTCAATTCCGGCGTCTGCACAAGGCGGGCGTCACTGCCGCTCACGGGGCCCGTGTTGCCGCCCCGGTACATCGCCCCGTCCACTCCCGCGACCGGCCGGAAACCTTCGCTCAGCGCGCGCCCGACGCCCCGCGACGTTATCACGATGCCGCCCTGGCCGTACGGTGTGACGGCGATGAGCGTGCCGCGTGTGTTCACGGCAACCTGCCTCCAGGACGCGACGAAACTGCCCGGCGAGGGATTGCGCGGGCTTCCGTCGATCGGGACGCCTGCGGGAACCTCAAAATAGGTATCCGGCGGCGTGCCGAGCGACCGGATTTCCCGTGCCGAGAGGGTATTCGGCGTGCTCAACAGCGCTTCCAGCGGATCGCCTACGCGCGGAGCAGAGCCGCCCACGCGGAATGTCGGCTGTACGAAAAGCTTGCGCCCCAAGTCGTCACCGGGCGTATAGGCACTGCTGTTGGGATTGTCGATCCAAAGCAGAACGCCCCCATCCACCGCGCGCCGCAATTTTTCGCGGTCCTCGATGGTCAGAGCGCTTGCGCCGGCACCGTCGTTCAACGGCAGGGGCATATAAAGTACATCGTAGTTCGCCAACTGGTCGGCGGTGGCTTCCTTGAGAAACACTTCCCAGTACGCGCCCATGTTCTTGTTCAGGCGCGGCGGATTGGCGACGTTGAACTGCGTGGCCGTAAGCCCCCAGCGTTTTGCCGACGAACTGTCCATGTACGGCGGCGCGTTCGGATTCACGATTTCCCAGGCGTACGGACGGATATCCGGGCGGGCATTCAGGGCGTGAAACACGTAGGAGAACGTGTGGTTCATGTCCAGCGCCTGAGTGGTTACCGGCTGGGCATTGGCCCAGGCACTGCGATTCGCCAACAGGACGCCACAGCGTATCGTCTCGGTGCGCGTGTTGTATGTGCTTGCCTCGGAGCGGGCCGAAGGGGTCACTGCCTGAATTGCCAGTGCCGTGACGGCGGCCATCCGAAACCATTTATTTGCTCTCATTGTTGGCTTCTCTCGCGTGTTCCCGAATCTTTTTGTGGCGGCGAGGAAGGCATTCCGCCTCCCCGGATCACCGGCGCGGACGCTCAGGACGCCTCGCCGAAGAAGATCAGGTCCGGACTGACCGGAAGGGCCGGCATCGGCGGTAACGGACGATTGTACCTGTCTCGCCGAATCGGCAGGCGCAAGTTGTGGTCGTACGTATACACGAGGCCTTCGCCGCCGTGCGGGCTGTTCGAGCCGTCCGGACGGACCTTCGGGGTCCATCCCCAATGCTTCGCCCAGGCCGTCTGGTATTCCTTCGACGCCGGCATGTTTTCGGTTACGGCGCCGTTGATTACGACGCGGATGTCCGGCGGTTCCTGATGGAACGGATACGATGACCTGCCGTTTGCCAGGTCCTGCAGGCGCCATCCGGCCTGCATCGGATTCTGATATCGCAGTGAATTGTTCAGATTGTCGCCGCGCAGATCCATCTTGTTTCCGTTGGCCCACTCGCCCGGAATCACGAAGAATGAACCTTCCTGGGCGTACAGCACGGCTTCGATGCGCACGTCCATCGGCGATACGATGGTCCGGCTGATCCAGATCGGTTGCGCGTAATTCTGCGCGAACTGCGTCCCGGGGCTGGAATTGTCGTACTGGGACGGCCCGAAAAACGGGCGATACGTCAGCACAAACCAGTCCGGCGCGGCTGTCCCAAGCGCGGACCACGATGTCTGATATCCGTTGTGCAGGGTCGGCGACAGCGGAATCGCGTGGTGTTGCCACACGTTTTCAGCCGGTGACAGCGAACTCATTCCCGGCGACACAAGCATCGGGACGGGACTCCCGCCCTGGCGGTAGATACTGCCCCAGCTGAACAGGTTTCCGCCGCCGTACCACTGCATCGTCACGTCCGCCGCTCCGCCGGGGAAACTCTCGGCGGTCTGCAGGAAGTGCAGGCACTGCCGCGCGCCGCGGGAATCTTCCGGGTAGCGGGCGGGATCGACCGCGCTGTATCCGGACGTCACATAGGTCTGCCCCGCGCTTCCGAGTTCGGTGAACGGATTGCCGATGGCATACGACCAGCCTGCCGCGTCCGGTTGTTTCATAAAGTAGGCCGTGCTGTTGACACACACATAATCCTTCGCCAGGATTGCGATGGAGCCCATCTGCAGGCCCGAACTGCCGGAACCTCCGACGGCGTCTCCCTTGAGCAGGTTGCCCTCGATATAGGCAGTGCCGTTCGTGATAATTGTCAGATGCGCGCCGACGGGTTGCCCCGAGGATCCTTGCCAGTCGGCCGGCAACTTGCCCTGGATGCGAACGTTGCCCTCGAAGTACATCACGCCGTTCTGGAACGTCTTGTAGGCGCCGGTGCGGTCGCGGAACTGGTCGCCGCCGTCGTAGGTTTCGCTGTCCCGTTTCTGGCCGGTGTTATCGTACACGGCGCGAAGCGGATAGCGGTATCTGCGGCTGAAACCTTCGTCCCGACCATTCTCATCGCGCCACTGCCGGCCATCATGTCGCGTAATGATGATGGTACCCTGGCTCTGCCCGTTGGGAAAAGCCGAGTTCAGCAACTTGCCGGGCGATGGATCAAGATACACTTCCGCTCCGGGCGGCGTGTACAAATGCTGTCGCCAAGCGCTTTGCGGATCGGCTTCTGAACCGCGGCCCGTGCCGGTCCGCGCCCATTCGTCCGTCAATTTGCGGAACACCGTGTCGCGCTGAATTTCGTTGCCGTTATCGACATAAATGCCCTGCCCCAGTCCGTACTGGCCGATATTGTAGTTCTTGCCTTTCGGGATGTAACCCGAATTGCGGGTCAGCAGGCGGTAGCGAAGGATACCGGTAGCCGGGTCAGTCTGGTCGACATTGGGGGGTTCCACGCGAGTTACGCCGCGCACGCGGCCCGTGGCGCTTCCGGCCGCGGAACCGTCGCGATAAGTTCCTGTTGCCGTGTCAAAGTTCGGATTTTCGTTGCCGTTCGGCAGAATCGACGGCTCGCAATCGACGGTTTTGGTTACGGCATCGGGGCTCGCGTTGATCAGGCGAATTTGGTCGTTCGACGAAATCCCGTCCGGCAGGCCGTCGTGGAAAATCCGTCCGGCCACTTCCACGGCGTCATCGCGGACGATTCCGGTCGTCTGGAGCGTCGGGCTGTAGAAATTGCCGACATCGCCGCCGTAGTTTTCCATCCCGTTCAGGTTGATGGTATTCAGTCCGGACCACATCAGGTCGCCGTTTACGCGAATCGGACCGTTCCAGTACGTGCGGAACGGTTTGCCGTCTTCCAATGGAAACGGTGTGGCGCCCAGCACGATGGTATTGGACGACCGGTCTTTGTTCGTCACGAAGCGCACGTAATCGGTGATGCCGATGGGCTTGTAGGCCACCAGCATGCGTCGCAGGGGGTCCTTGCTTCGCCAGGTGGTCGGATCGTTGGAGTCCACCACGCCCCGGCGCCCGATGGCCTCGATCTTGATGTAGCGTCCCAGCGCGGGATAGCCCATGCGGGTTACATCGTCGGTCGGATTGCCGTTCACGTCCACCGGTTCGCCGTTGTCGTTCACCACCACGGGTTGATAAGAAACGCGCAGAAGGAAACGCCCGTTGCCCTGATTGAAGCGGGTATAGCCGGCCTTCAGAAACGCATAGTCGGGATCCTCAGGATTCGGATTCAGGTGGGGTTCCGGTCGCCAGTCCGCACCCTCGGCGCTGTTGGTCAGCAGGGAATCCGCGTAGCGGATACCCGCTTCGGCCAGATACTGCGCTTGGGTGACATCGGAGCCTCGTCCCGCGCGGTTCAGGTTGCGCGAGATGAGCACCAGAAAGATGCTCGCGATGAACGCGAGCAGGAAGAGAATGGCGATAGCCGCAACTATGACCTGGCCCCGCTGGCCGGCTCTGTTTGGGTTCGTGCGCATGATTCCTCGCCGAGGCTTCCGGGATAATGTCTTCGGCATGGGTATGACAAATTCCTAGCGTTGTATGTTCCGAAGGCGAACGCGGTTGGACACCGTGGCCGTCAGGGCGGACCGGTCATTCGGATCATATTCGCGCGCTGTGATGGTAACGCTGATCAGCGTGCGGGTCTGGTAATCCACCTTCACCATATCCGTCGGATTGTTGTTCTGATAGAAACTGGAGATGCGAACCTTGTGCCCTTGCGGTATCGGCGCGGGCTGGACCGGGTTCTGTTCGCTCGGATACGGATAGCCGATGATGATCTCGTTGTATTCCGTCAGAATGTAGGTCCGGGGTGCCGGCAATTGCGCGGGCTGACCGTTCTGCCCGGCCAGTTCCACCGGGGTTTCGTACACATCTCTTGTGTCGGACCGGCTGTAGGTCACCCACCGGCGGTTGTTTCCGTCGTTCTCCTCCACCTGCACCACTTCACTGCCCGGCGAGATATACGCTCCCGGCGGCAGGGCGGCTCCCATCGCTTCCAATGGACGGAACATGGCCGTCACCCCGTCGCCGGTTGCCTCGAAGTCCTTCGCGGGCATGGAGAACTCGACCGTGCCCTTCTGCGAGTTCCACGCCAGCACGCGGTTCTTTTTGGCCGGGTCCGACGCATGTCCGCTTTCCGCGGCCGTGTCGAAAACGGGTGTCAGGCGGATAGCCTCGTCATCGTCTTCCGTGCGTTCATACACCACGATGCGCGGCAACATATTCCTTGGCGGCTGAGGTTTGTACCCGTGATATGGAACCGTGCCGTCGTTCTGAAGGCCGGTCCAGTGCCCGTGCTGTGTCTTGAAGGTTTGCGGATACTGACCGCCGCCCACGGGATTGGCCGTATCGGAGGCCATCACCAGCGGGGCGAACGACACGAGGCACCGGGCCTGCGTGTAGACCGAGTTCTGATCCTTCGGATTAGTGCGGACAAAATCCACCAGGTCGGTCGCCGACGACGGCATCACCGCGACGGCTTTTTTTCGCCACCAGTAGGCATAGGAATGGCCGTCC
Organism: Armatimonadota bacterium; assembly: GCA_029564025.1. Classification (GTDB taxonomy): domain Bacteria; phylum Armatimonadota; class DTGP01; order JAKQQT01; family JAKQQT01; genus JAKQQT01. The sequence continues at coordinate 5,797 of JAKQQT010000212.1, forward strand.
ACCTGGGCCGGATCGTAGAAGAAGTCCGGATTCAGGCGCCAGACCTCGCGTCCGTCCGGCGACGACTCGCCGGGGGCGGGAATGGCCCAGTTCGCAAAATGCGGGTCGTACGGATTGAACTCCACGCGGTACAGCGTGTAAAGATTCTCCCTGCCGCGCGGCCTGGTGATGATATTGTTCTGCCACGATGGGTAACCGTTCCGGATGTCGTCCGGCCGGCTGAGGCCGACAAAGTAGCGGACGATGATCGGGTGCTGGCTTCCGTTTATGGTGACGTGTTCGTACGCGAGCGGTTGCTGGATGCCGCCGCCCTCCAGGCCGAGGGTGTCGTGCGGCAGTATGATGTCGATCGACGCGCCGGAGACAATCCACGGATCGTGGCCGTTGTCCACGTTGCCCCGGTTGTCCCACACGCCCAGGTATCCGGAACCGCGCACCGCCACGGTGTCACCCTTGCCGGGTTCTCCGCCCGTGTAGTACAGGAACGGGAAGTAATCGCCCTGGTTGACAACAACGTGCATCGCATCGCCCAGTTCCCGTGTCACGAGTTCCGAGGCGTAGCGGGCGGCGTCCTGCACTTCCACCGTGCGCCGGGCGCGGGTGGTGATGTTGAAGGTGCCGATAAGCGGAGTAAAGATGAGCGTCATCAGGATGGCCAGGATGGCGAGCACCACCAGCATCTCGATGAGGCTGAATCCGCGTCCGGTTCTTTGTTGTTGTCGTGTCAATTGCATGGCTTTTACTGGCGCTTCAGCGTCGTTTCCAGGGTTCGCATTTCCCATCGTTGCGGCTTCTCGCGCCATATGGCGCGCACCTTGATGCTTGCGCCCTGTACGAACGTGAAATACGGATTCTTCCATACTTCGTCATCGCCCGGGTAGGTGTACTCGTCCGATCGCGCGAATGGCACGTCAATGGACGGATGACCGGCGCCCAACTGGCCGAACTTCGGCAACTGGAACTGCCGGCCGTTGATCGTGTGCGTTGCTCCGTCGTTGTCGGTCCAGTTCAGGGACACCTCAATCGATTTGCCCGCATCACTGCGCGGGAAAGTCAGGGTCGCCACCCAGTCGCCGCCCTTTTTCTGGATGCGCGCGTCAAACTGGTTGTACTGAAGATTCTCGAACGAATTTCCCGGCACGTCGCGACGCTGATAATTGGACCAGGCTTTCGATGTCTGCACCGCCCAGTCGTCCACGGCCTGATAGAAAATCCTTACGTCGTGGCCGCGCACATCCTGGTTCGTCAATGTGCCGCCGAACGGCGTGTACTTGGTGATGGAACCCGGGAACCGGACGATGCCGGCGGCGTAGTCAACCTGCAGGCCGCCGGGGCCGTTGTTATCCACCATCAGCGTGTTGTCGGTCAAGTCGAGCGCCACAACGCTGTACCCGTCCATAGCCGGAGTGATGCCCTTGTACTTCTTTCTAACATTGCGCGTTCCGGGAGGCGCGTTCACCGTCTCGATCCCGTCCACGGTGGTCACCCTCGCTATCTTCACGTTCGGCAGGGTCAGGCGAACCGAATAGTTAGGCGCAACGTTGGCCGGCGCGGGAATGGTGCGCTCCTCGCGCAGTACGTGCCAGTCCAGCACTTCGTAGTCGATGTGAGCCGTCAGCGGGCGCTGGCCCAGGCTGGTTCGGACTACCACATTGCGACCAATCGGATTGAAACCGATGGTCGGCGCGAAGTCGAGTTGCGCGTAACCGTTCAGCAGGGTGAACTGGTACGGATTGCGGTCATCGAAGTTGCCGGGTTGCACGTACTGGAACTTGCGCGCCAGGCGGTCCGAGTAATCATCGATGTTACCGTGCTCCAGTTGCAGTTCCACAATTTCACCGCGGTCGGATTGTCCGGGCACGATAAGAATCTCGGTCGAATTGCCGAGTTTGTTGTTTTCCCAGTAGGCGTAATCGATCTTGTACCGCCGCGTCCACCATGTGCTGTACAGGTACACCTTGCCCGAATCGTAATCGATGGCGTAATTGTTCCGGTTGACGCTCGCCAGGGTGTTGTCCCGATCGTCCGAGGACAGGCCGGTCACGTTCACGCGTGTCAGGGGATCCCCGTAAATCAGCACGTGCTGGTCCGGCCACTCGAATCCCTGCGGAAGATTCTGCCCCTTGTCGCTCTCCGAAAACTGCACCGGCGCGAACTTGAGGTTGTAGATCGAATACGCGTAGTTTTTCTGGTCACCCTCAGCGTAAGGCAACAGTGTGGGCGCGGGAATCACGGTGGTTTCGCCCTTGACCAGGCGCACTCGGTTCACGTTCGACCAGTACCACGAATCCTGCCCTTCCGGCATTTCGGCTGGGTTGGCGCTGTTCGCGGTGCGCATATCGTCCGGATTGAAGTCGGTTCGCACTTTCAGCGCGGTTCCGGGATCCTCGGCGAGGATTCCGTCCGGCACGTTGGCGGACGCGGCCTTCCAGCGCTCCAATTCGGCCTGGGCCAGCCGCGATGCGGCGGTCATATTGCGGGCATGATTCAGACTCTGAAGACCGAGCGGAAAGATGCGGACGATACCGAAGATGCCGATGACGAGGATCACCGTCACCACCAGCAATTCGACGAGTGTCAGCGCCCGTGTGGAACGCCTGCTTGCGGCGGTCGATACGGTTGTTGATTGCCTCTTCACGTTTGGTGTCATTGTGACCACGTCTGCCATCCTGCCCAGCCGGCGGCGTCGTAACGGCCGGTTATGTTGCTTTCGCGATTCTCCACGTGACCGTCCACAAAAAGTACCGGGTCCCGACTGCTGGACGGATACGGCGTTCCCGGATTCCAGCCGTTGGGATACTTGCGGTGATAGGTGCAAATCGTTACCACCGTTTCATCGTCCGGTTGACGGAAGATCAACTGGCGCGCATAAACCTCGCGGCGCTGTTTCGGCGTCATACCCGAAACCCAATGATTCCGGTCCGCCGGATCCTGGTCGGGATTGCTGAGGTCGGACAGCGGAAGCCACTGCCGGGAATAATGCCGTTCCCACATACCGGAACCGGGGCCGAACGGGCGCGTGGGCAGGAAACTGAGGTCGTATGAGTCGCCCACGGCGTAACGCACGCCGTTCGGGTACTTCAACTTGCCCATTCCGTCGGAAAGTGTCCACGGAGTCTCGCCGACTTCCGGCACGGGCATTGTATCCCACGTCAGGGCATTCGATGGTTCCCAGTTCGAGCCGTTTTGCTTCAACAGGGTAATGGCCGCGCGTTCCGACAGTTTGCTGAGCGCCGGATTGTTGGGGCAAACGAATGCCTCCTGGCGGCGCACCCACAGGGGGTACAGGCCGTATACAGCGGCTGATCGGTTCGGCAGGTCCGCTTCGTTCACAAAACCATAGAGGACGATTGGGTAACCGCCTTCATCCAGCCGGTACACCTTCAGCGCCGCGCCGATCTCGTTGAGGTTGGAGATGCAGGCGCCCCTGCGGGCATTCTGCTGGGTAGCCGTGACGACCGGGAAAATCAGGCTCATCAGGACGCTCATGATGGCAATCACCACCAGCATCTCGATCAGGCTGAAACCGCCGTTATGTTTGCGTTGGTTATTCACGAGGAGTCACCGCCCAGTTGAACAATCCCGTTACTATCATCTCGCTGGAAAAGCGCTTTTCCACGTGTCCGTCCTGGAACAGAACCATGTCCTGGCTGGACCGCGCGGGCGTTCCGTTCGCTTCGTACGTACGGTGGTAGGTACACGCCGTTACGTAAGTGCTGTCCTCGGGGTTGCGGTCCAGAAGTTCGCGCCCTGTCTTGTCCGACGCTCCGTAAAGGCTGGCCCAGTCACGCCGGTAATGCAGTTCCCAACGCGAGGGATCGGTGTCCTGTTTCGGCGGTACAAAGCCTCCGTCGTACGAATCGAACACGAAATAGTGAATCCGTCTCCCGGTCACCGGAACCAGTTCATACCCGCCGCCCTTGAGCGGAGATTTGCGTAACGGACCTGCCGACTGCGGTTCCCTGCTGTCCGGATCGAAGATGCGCGTGGCCGCTTCGGTGTCGGCGGTCTTGCGGTTGTTGGGACACTTGAATTCGCGCTTGGCTCGCACGTAATGCGGGTAAAGAAATGTTGTCGGCTCCAGTTCACCGTCCTGGTTTTTGTTGCCTTCCTCCTGGTAGCCGTAAAGGGCGGGAGGATACTCGCGCTCGTCCATGCGGTACAGGCGCAGGGCCTGACCGATGCTTTGGAGATTGCTGAGGCAGGACATCTGGTTGCCCTTCTGTCGGCTGGACTGGGCAACGGGGAAGGTGAGGCCCGCGACCACCGCGATGATGGCAATGACCACCAGAAGTTCCAGCAGTGTGAATGCCATGTGTCGGGGGTGTATAGGTGTGTCTCTCACAGGTTGTTACCTCGCGTGCGAACCGGTCGCCCCACAGGCGCCATGATTTGGGACGCGAACCCACTTCGGCTTGTTCCCGGCGAAGCCATTTCAGTATAAACCGTCTTCTCAATCTCGTCGGGCCGCAATATCAACCTCCCGCCAGCAGGTTCAGATACCATCGAATCACGTCTCCACCCACAAAGACGGAAACGGAGAATCCGATGATCAACGCGGGTCCGAACGGGATGGCATGGCCTTCAAGCCGTTTCATCGCCTTCAGGGCAAGCCCGAAAACGGCGCCGATGAACACGCCTGTCAGCAATGCCACCAGGCCGCCCGCAATGCCCAGGTTCGCGCCCATCACGGCGGCCAGCTTCACATCGCCCATTCCCATGGCATCCAGCCGTTCGCCTTCTTCCAGGATGCCCTCGTTCGCCCACTGCGATTCCTGCTCCGCAATCTGTCTGCGGAACATCACGTTCCCCAGTAGAATCATCAGATACAACAACCCGGGCAGAACCGCCGCGCCGGCCAGGGCGCCCAGAACCGTCACCGGTTGCACCCCCGGCTCCGACAGCCAACGGGTGCTGAAGGCGTCCGGGCCGGCCACCGCCCGAGCAAAGCCGATGATCAACCCGGCGGCATTCAGCGAGTCCGGAATGATGTACTGATCGACGTCCGTGAAAAACGCGGCAATCAGGCACGCGAAAAGGACGCACAGCAAGCCTGCGTCCACCGTGGCCCCGAACCGGTAATAAACCAGCGCGAACACGGCGCCGGTCAACGCTTCCACGCCAAAATACCGCCACGATACAGGCGCGCAGCAGTACCGGCACTTGTGGCCGAGCCACAAGTAGGACAGCAGGGGAACCAGGTCCATCGGTTCCAGCCGGTGGCCGCAGGCAGGGCAATGCGAGGGCGGCGCCACAACCGAAATGCCCTTCGGCAACCGGTAGATAAGCACATTCACAAAACTGCCGACCACCGTGCCGAATATAAAAGCGATGAAAGCCATTTCAGGATTCAGGATTCAGGATATGGGATTCAGGCGAATGGGCAACGCCGCAACAGCCCTTCTAGTCGTGTTTCAGGTTTCCGCTTCCGGCCCTGAATCCTGAATCCCGAATTCTGAATCCTTCTGAATCACTCTCCCCCGCCGGTATCCGTGCCGCCGCCGGACAGGCCCGAGATGATGGCCGTCATCGGCATCATGGTCGCGATGACGATGAAGCCAACCGATCCGCCCAGGAACACGATCAGCAACGGTTCGATGGCCGACGTGAGGCTTTCAATCGCCGAGTCCACTTCGTCCTCGTAGAACTCCGCCACCTTCGTCAGCATCGAGTCCAGCGCGCCGGATTCCTCGCCGATGGAAATCATCTGAACAACCATGGGCGGAAACATTTTGGAGCGTTGCAGGGGGTCGCCGATACGGTCGCCTTCTCGGATACTGGCCCGGGCGTCCATGATGGCATCGCTGATGATGGCGTTATCAACTGTGCCCGCCACCGTTTCCATCGCCTGCAGGATGGGAACACCGCTTACCAGCAACGTCGCCAGGGTACGCGCAAAACGCGAAAGCGCAATCTTGTGGTTCAAGCTTCCGAGCACGGGCGCCTTCAACTTCAGCCGGTCGGCAAACCGACGCCCGAACCGGGTGCGCGTAAAGGCTTTCCACGCTGAGAATGCGGCAAACAGAATAATACCGATGATGATGTGGCGCATCGGGAAGCCGTTCCGCAGAAACGCGGAGACGTCCATCATAAACACCGTCATCGCCGGCATGGTGTCGCGGCCCAATCCCAACTGGGTGAACGTGTCAAAAAAGCTCGGAAGGATGAAGGTCGTCAATCCAAGCACTGCGGTGATGGACAGGATGATGACGATGACAGGATACGTCATCGCGCCTTTTACCTTCCGCCGCAGTTCCAGGTCCTTTTCAAGGAAGGAGCTTAATCTCTGCAGGGATTCCTCAAGAACGCCACCGACCTCGCCGGCCTTGATGAGACCGATGAACAACTGGTTGAAGATCTTGGGGTACTTCGCCATCGCCCGGCTGAGCGTGTTACCGGACTCGACTTCCACCTGGATGTCCGACAGGATATTGCGGAAACGCGGATTCGGGCTCTGCTCCTGAAGAACCGCGAGGCACCGAACCAGGGACACGCCGGCGTCGATCATCGTGGAGAACTGCCGGCAGAAGACCGTCAGTTCGGCAACCTTGATGCCGCCTCCGAACGAGAAGGTCTTTTTCTCCTTCGGTTTTGTGACCACTGCCTTGGCGGCGGCCTTTTTCGCTCCGCCTTCCTTGCCCCTCGTGCGTCGAAGAGACTGAACGAAGTATCCTTGTTCCCTCAATCGGGACTGGGCCAGGGCTTCGGTGTCGGCCTCGATGGTCCCGTTCTGTGTCGCGCCGTTGGCGTCTCGTGCGGTGTAAGTGTAGGTGGCCATTCTTTCCCCTTGTGCCTGCGCCTGTCTTCCTTGATGCGTCAGGCTCCGCGATCTCAGTCTTCTGATGAATCCGGCCGGCGTTCGCCCTTGTCACGGGCGGTGGAGCCGTCCAGCATGCGTTCAAACTCGCCCGGGCTCACGGCGCGGCTGATTGCCAGGTCCCGGTCCACAATTCCTCTCAGCACGAGATCCCGGAGCGATTGGTCCATCGTCTGCATGCTGGTTTCGTAAGTCTTCTTGTCTCCACTCGTCTGGATGCTGGTCGTCAACTGGTGCGCTTTCTTGTCCCGTATCAGGTTGCGTATGGAAGTCGAAACAATCATCACTTCCGTGGCGCACACCCGGCCGTGTCCGTCCTTGCGCGATAGCAACTGCTGGCACAGCACCGCTTCCAGGACGTTGCTCAACTGGTACCGAATCTGTTCCTGCTGGCCCGGAGGAAACACGTCCACCACCCGGTCCACGGTCTGCGCCGCACTGTTGGTGTGCAGTGTTGCCAGCACAAGGTGTCCGGTTTCCGCGCAAGTAATGGCCGTGGCGATCGTTTCCAGGTCCCGCATCTCGCCCACAAGAATCACGTCCGGGTCTTCGCGCAAGGCGGCGCGCAGGGCATTCGAGAAGGAGCGCGTATCCTGACCCAGTTCCCGCTGGTTGATGATGCTCATCTTGTGCGTGTGCAGGTACTCGATCGGGTCCTCGATCGTGATGATGTGCACACTGCGCTCACTGTTGATCTGGTTGATCATCGCGGCCAGCGTGGTGGACTTGCCGCTTCCGGTCGGCCCGGTCACCAGAATCAAGCCCCTGGGCTTGCGGGCCATTTCCTTCAGAACGGGCGGAAGGCCGAGTTCCTCAAGGTGTGGAATCCGCGCCGGAATCAGCCTCAGCGTCGCCGCCACCGTGCCCTTGTCCCGATACACGTTCACCCGCAACCGGGCGCGCGTTCCGAAAGCATACGAAAAGTCCAGTTCCAGCGTGCTTTCATACCGCTGAACCTGATCGGAGGTCATGATGTCGTAAATCAGGCGCTGAGCGTCCGGGGCTGATACGGGTTCGAACTCGACCAGGGGAACGAGGTCGCCGTCCACCCGCAGTGTGGGCGGAACACCGGCGGTGATATGCAGGTCGGATGCACGCATCTCGATAGCCGCGTTGAGCAGGTCGTCCATATGGACTTCCCTCAACTCCCGCGCGCCAAGATGGCTGATCGCCTCAAAATCTGTCAGAGTATCGTTCACAACGTATCCTTATCAATGGAATGCTTGACGCTCCATTGGACGCCCCCTCAACCTGCACGGTTCCCGTCCGCGCTACCCGTTCATCATGTTACATCGAGGGCCTTCACGCCAAAGGCCGCGGTGTACTTATGTGCGCCAGTATATCTTTCGCCGCGAGCACACCGCCACAACAAGCGCTCCAAGCAACACCACCGCGATCGAATGCAACAACGCCTGCCACGGTTCGCGGACCAGTGTGTTGATCCACGGATTGATTCCCGTCAGGAAGAGTATCGGTTGAATCAACGCTCCGGTGGCGATGTAGGCAATCATGGGATTCTGTCCGTTCAGCGATAGAAGCGCCAGCCACCGTTTCCTCGCGAGATCGCCGATGATGGTGAATGTGATGAGCAGGCCGATCGCCAGGCCGGAGCATACGAAGTAGTAACTGAGCGTGGCCGGATCCTTCTTGATGCCCCCTTCGTAAGGTTCCAGCAACAAGCCCAGCATAAGGCAGTAAACGCCCCACTGGGTCAGACTGCGCAGAAGGCGCTCCGAGGCGGTCTTCGGGCCGCGAACCAGCCACAGCATAAGAGCCAGAATCAAGGCCGACACAACGAAGGTCTCGGCGACGTGCCGGTTCAGCAAACCCACCAGCGACACAACCGTCAGGTACACCCCGAAAAGGCCCAACAGCAACAGACGTTCCGGTCCGAATGCGGGGTGTTTCTCGTCGCCCGCAGGTTCGCGCATCCACGCCAGCAGGAGGTCGCCGATCAGCGTTCCGACCAGCGCGACGAACAGGGGACCGGCCAGGCCCGAGCGGTAGATAAAGTCAACGGGCGTCCATGACCAGGCTGTTTGAAGCCATGAAGGACCGGCCGCGGTGGAAAGCCGGATGGCGAGGAACAGGCCCATCGCGCCGACCCTCATCATCGGGCTCTTGCGCGTTGCCAGCCAGATCAGCGTGCCGAACAGCGCCACATGGGCCAGAATCATGATGATGATGTCGCTGTCGACGCTGATCCTGCCGTCGGCGGCGGTCTTCACAAATCCGGTTCCGTCGGCCAGGCGAACACTCCACATCAGATAAATCACCAGTGCCCAGCCGGCTGTGCGTACGGCGTAACGTATCAGCGGGTGCCATTTGTCCGGCAGGCGCGCCAGGACCGGGAACAGAGCGGCGAAAGCCAGGATGGAGCGCAGGAAGTGCTGTGTCTGCGGTGGATCGCCCAGCGAGTACGGCCTGATGTGAACCACGTACATCGCAAAGCCTACCAGCAAGAAGAACCTCTGGAAAGCCGCGAGCGACGCCTGCCACCACGGCATCCCCTTCTCCAGCCTCCTCGTCAACGCCAGAGGAATAGCCGCGCCCAGACAGAAGAGGAAAATCGGGAAAACCAGATCAACCCACGTAATGCCCGGTATATTGGGATTGAATTTGCCGGTCGGCGGAGGGCACTGAGCGTGGAACATCCAGGCCGGCATACCGGCGGGGATCAGGCCGGAGAACACCATCATCAGGATGGACAAACCGCGCAGGGCATCGAGACCGTCAACCCGGCGCACGGAATCGATGCGTGGTTCGGACTTCATCGGACCGCGTCCTTTGCTTTCGTGGGATATTGAGGCGAACTGAAACAACCGAGGGGCCGGGAAGGACAGGGTCCCTCCCGACCCCTGGCGATCGCCTGTTGGATTCATTTTAGCACACCCTGCCCCTCCGCAACCGCCGACACCGGACTTCCGTCCAAACCGCTGATGGAACGCGATGGGCCTGAAGTAAAGCAGGCTCGCTATCCGGCCGGAACGCGAAACGTCACCTCATTTCACCTTGGCCAAGCCAAGAACCGCTTCACATAGAGGAGAGTCGACAGATGAAAATCGGCAAATGGACAGGTATCGCCCTTTTAGGCGCGGTAATTGTTCTGGCATCAACCGGCGCCGGCACGGCCGGACCGGTGAAGGGAACTCCGCCAAGGCCCGTCAACAGGATCGGCGCACCGTTGCTTCAGCCGCTCAGAAACGCTTTGGCGCAACTGAACCTCACCCAGGCCCAACAGGCGCAGATCCGCGTGTTCTTCGCGCAGGCTGAAACCGCGCTTAAAGCCATACGGGAAAACACATCGCTGACACCTGAGCAGAAACGCTCGGCCGTGCAGGAAGCCATGAAAACGCTGAAAACGAACGTCCTCGGCGTGCTGACTGCCGAACAGAAAGAACGTCTGAAGGAGATCATGACAGAACGGCGCGACGATCTGCGCGAGTTTCTGGAAACACTGAATCTGACACAGGCACAGAAACGCCAGATTCAGGCGTTCTTCCAGGAAGCCCGCACGAAACTGGAGGCCATCCGGGCGAACCAGAAGATGACTCCCCCGGAAAAGCGCGCGGCCTCCATGCGTGTACGACACGAACTTGAAGCGAAAATCATGCGCGTTCTGACGCCAGAGCAACGAGAGAAGTTGCGGCAGTGGCTTCAAACCCACAGGCCCCTTCAGCCGGGAACAGCGAAACCATCGGCTTCGGACCTGTAGGATTCCTGGATGGGGACTGGAGAGTGCTCCGGTCCCCTTCTACCACAATTTCTGAATATTCACGCTAAAGAACGGTCGAAAATCACGTATGATAGATATGGACGACCTCTTGAGCGTCGTTGGCACCGGCGTGCTGGAGAGAAAATCGGCTTTCTCTTCGTGACGCGGCAACGAAGTCCGTCCCTCGTCGGTCGTGGGACTGCGGAGTCGTGCGGGGTAATCGAGGCCCGCGCACGTTCCGGGATTCCCGGCTTCCGGCAGTATCCATGTGCAAAGGCCGCTCCTGCTGTCCCCGGGGGGCGGCTGTTTGCCATTTGATTGATGTTTGACACGACTCGTCGCGGCAGGGTAGTATGATAAGGCGTCCGTCGCACTCTTTGCGTCGTGCACGCATTGCTGAATCACAAACTATGAATATCTTTCACATACTACTGCAAGTCGTACAATTTGCCTGTGCCATCGGTCTCATTGTGGCCGTCACGTCCCAGACGAGCAAGGAATCCGGAATGGGCGCCGCTTTCGGCGGCGGTGGTGACAACAGCGGTAACACCCGTTTCACGGGCGGCGCCGAAGAGAAGATCGAGAATCTGACGAGAAACCTGGCCTACGGTTTCGTCGTTCTCTCCCTGCTTGTCGCCATCGTGGCTTCGAAACTCAGCTGACAGATTCGAAGGTGCGCCTCATTCACGGATTTGACACGCCGCGCCTGGTCCGGTAAAATCAGAATTGCCTGGGGATATGGTGAAACTGGCAGACACGCTGTCTTGAGGGGGCAGTGCCGCAAGGCTTGGGAGTTCAAATCTCCCTATCCCCACCAACAAAGGAGTGATACCGCGATGACCAACCGCAAACTCCGCCACGCATGCGCCGCTTGCGTGGCTTTCGTTGTTTTGGCAGGCACCGCCGCACTCGCGGCCAACTGGCCTCAACACCGGGGCAACTCGCCGCACACCGCGGCGATCACAGCGCCTACCCCCAATATGCTGGTGCCGCTCTGGTCGGTTCGTTTTTACCAACAGGTCATCGATGACACCACCTACAAGCCCGGCATCACATCGTCGCCGGCGGTTGTCAACGGCGTGGTGTATATCGGTTGCCAGAACACGAAGTTCTATGCACTGGACGCATCCACCGGAAGCCAGTTGTGGGAATATCCCGCCAATTCGCCCATCGAGTCTTCGCCGATGGTTCGCGACGGAGTGGTGTATTTTGTTTCCGATAACGGAAACCTCACCGCACTGAACACCGCCAACGGCGCCGAAATCTGGAAATTCAACAGCGGTGGCTGGCAGGACCGCGTGTCGCCCAACATTTCCGGTACGAACGTTGTGTGCGGCGCGGCCTACCCGAAAACCCACATCTATGCGGTTCCAGTCAACTCATCGGGCTCGGCTGCGGAAGCGTGGCGCGTCACCACGTCCCAATTCGTTCACTCGTCACCCGCCGTTGATCCGGCAACAGGCAATATCTTCTGCGGTTCCAACGACGGCAAGATTTACGCCATCAAGCCCGACGGAACGAATCTCTGGCCCGGACCGTTCAGCACCATCGGCGGTATCCTGCGCGCATCGCCCACCATCGCCAACGACAAGGTGTACATCAGCGGCGGTGATTACGACTGGGCCCTGCACGCCATCGACGCGGTCACCGGAACACTGGTGTGGAACGCCCCGATGGTTCCGAAGCCGGACTACCCGTCATATTACTACCGCGGCATCCAGGTGTCCAGCCCCGCCGTGGATAACGATTTTATCGCCATCATCGGCGGATACGGCAAGAAGGATATGGGCCCCTCCACGCTGTACGCCTTCCGCGATAACGGAACCAGCGCAACCCAGTTGTGGACCCTCAGTCTGCCGAACTCCGTGGGCGTCAACTATGTGTCGTCGCCGGCTCTCACGCCTTCCTCTGTTGTGGTAGGCGTGGCTGAAAACGTCGGCTATACGCCTACTCAAGGCCATATCTACGTGGCTGACCGGGAGACCGGACAAGCGCACTGGTATCAGTCCGGTCTTCCGACACTGGTCGGCGGCCCGATTCTGTCATCGGTCGCCATCGCGGACGACCTGCTGGTCGCGGCAGACATCAACGGGCAGGTCACTGCCTACCGCCTGGCAGTTCCCGGCGATATGGATTCGGACCTGATGAACACCGTACGCGATGTGGTCGTGATGGGCGCTTACTCTTCAGACACCGGAATCGCCAATCAGCAGACCACGGACCGGGCCGATGTGGAACCCGCCAATACGCCGCGAACGGACGGCACACGCTCGTTCGGCAACAGCCTGATCACCCCCGCGGACGCGGACCGCGTGCTGAAACGCGCACTGGGCCTGGAAACCCGCTGGCCGTAGGAATACGCTTGCCGGCTGTCGCGGGCCGTGCTATACTTGTTTTGCCCGCGCGCGCAGATGTGGCGAAACGGCAGACGCGCATGCCTCAGGAGCATGTGTCCGAAAGGACGTGGAGGTTCAAATCCTCTCATCTGCACCAGAAAAACGACCCGGTTACCTTTCGGTAGCCGGGTCATTCTCATTTGTTCAGCCTGAGGAGGCGCTTACTGCTTGCGCACCGATTCCTTGATGCGCTGGATGTGGCCCCTTCCGAGGCCCTTCACCTCGCAACCCAGTTCGAAGTATCTCTTGATTTGATCGTCGTTCAGGATGCCGAAGCAGTCCACCACGGCGATCGGCCCGCCTGCCTGCTTCACAATCTCGTCCGGGTCCAGGTTCAGGTACTGCGAATGCCGGACCGCCAGAATCAGCGCAACTGCGCCTTTCAGCGCGCCCGGCAGGTCCTTTTGGACGCGGATGTTCACAAGATTGTCCTGGTTACGGAAGAACCGGCTCCAACTGAGTCCCGGCGCGGGATAGGTGTCCTGCGTCTCCAGTTCGTACCAGTGCTCCACGTAGGGGTCGTGGATGCGCATATCGGCGCCCATCTCGGTCAGTTTACGCACCACCAGCTCCGAACCGCTGTAGCGCGTGTCGCCCACGTCTTCGCGATAACTGGCTCCGCACAACAGAATCGGCGCGCCCGCAACGTTCCTGCCCATATTGCGCAGAGCGTCGCGTGTCAGTTCCGCGACGTGCAGACCGCGCGTGTCGTTGGTGTTGATCGCCTCACTGGTGATCTTGAAGATATCGTCATCGTTGAAGCCGAGGATGTGCTTGTACGCCCAGCGCCCAAGTCCGCCGTCCTTCGGCAGGCAGTAGCCGCCGATGCCTGGACCCGGGAAGATGATATTGCTGTGCGTGGGCCGCGTTTTGATGGCGGCGATGACCTTGGTCAGGTCCACCCCGTTGCGTTCGGCGAACAGGCTCCATTCGTGCAGGAACGCCAGGATGGTCGCGCGGTACGAGTTCTCCACGATTTTCGTCGTTTCGGACTCAATCGGCTTGTCCATCACGGTCAGCGGGAACTTCTCGACGTTCAGCACTTCCGACAGGAACTTCACCACGCGCTCGCGAGCCTCGGGCGTGCAACCGGCGCACACGCGCCAGAAGTCGCGGATGCTGGCCACGTAGTTGCGGCCCGGCATAACGCGCTCGAAGGAATGGGCCAGCAGAGGCGCCGTCGGAATGCCCCTCCGGGCGAAAGCGGCCTGAAGGATCGGGAAGGCGACGTGTTCCGTCGTTCCGGGCGCCACGGTTGTCTCGATGAGCGTCAGGCAGTTCGCGGGGATGCGGTCGCCGATCGTTTTCATCGTGGCTTCCAGCGCGGCCATATCGGCCTCGCCGGTGGCCATATTGCCCAGATCCTTCTTGATGTAATCGCACTGGACGTCCACAACCACGCAGTCCGCCAGGGTCAGACACTCGCTGTTGTATGTGGCGATGAGTGTTTTCTTATCTTTCACGCACCGCGAAATCATCGGATCGACTTCGGGATCTTCGGATTTTACGGGCGACTCGCCCCTGTTTAGCATCGGGATCTTCCAGTAACTCCGACTGCTGGGGCGCTGACAGCCGATGACGAACTTGTTCGGCTTGCCGGTGGTTTTGTCCACGGTATCGGCAATGATGGCCGCCATCACGGCGCCCACGAAACCGACGCCCATAACAACAACCACTTCCTGTCCCGACGCGCGAGCGGCGTCGGCCAGGGATTTCACTCGTTCAAATTCGGCCTGGTATTCTTCAGGTGCCGGGAGAGGAAACGATTCTCCGGTTGGGCTCAATGATACATCCGCCATCGGAACCTCCATTCATCGGGGAAAAGCGACAAAAACCAGTTGCCGCCGAGTTCAACATGACCCGTACCCGGAAGTTGTGTCAAGCAGACCCGCTTCGGCTCAAATCTGAACGAGCCCCAGCAACCCTCAACGAGCAGGCATATCGATTTCGGTTGGCTCAACAATCCACTATGAACTGGAGCAGTCGACCAATTCCTTACGATTCACCACCGGCAGGGAAAGCAGGACACGAATATGCCGCCTGACAATCCAGACAATCTTCCGAACGAACGGACTGCCCTTCATTCGATAGACCGCATAGCGCACCAGGCCGTTACCGGCAGTTCGCTCGATGACGTGTTGCAGGCGGTGACATCCGGCCTGACGGACGAACTGCACGCGGCGCTGGCTAGAATCTGGCTTCTTCAGCCGGACAGCAAATGCCCGATCTGCTCGGTGAAACAGGGCGCTCCAGACTCGCTGTCGCTCCACCTGGTCGCCAGCTCCGGCCTGTCCCTGGGAATCGACTGCGAACACCACCGCATTCCGTTCGGCAACCACCCGATGGCAGTGGTGGCGCGAGACCGCACACCTCTGTTGATGGACGATCTGGACACCCGACCGGACGCTCCTGAAACGTGCTGGATTGAGTGGCCGGGCATCCGCAGTATGGCCGTCTATCCGCTCGTCTTTCGCGGAAAGGCTCTGGGCATCGTCGCGGTGCTCAGCACACGGGCGCTTTCGGAGTACGAGTTCGACACCCTCCGCGCGTTCGCCGCCCAAGCCACAATCACCATTCAGAATGCCTTCCTGCTGGACGAAGCGGAAGCCGCCCGTGCCGACCTTCAGAAACTCGTGGATGAACGCACCGCCGATCTGCGCCGGAAGGCCGCTGAAGCAGAGGATCGCGCACGCGAACTTACCGCCCTTAACAACGTGACCGGCGCCTTGTCGCGTTCCTCCGACTCGTATGAAATTGCCCGCAACGTTGTTCAAACGCTGATCTGCTCCACCGGCATCGAAGTCGCGTCCATTCACCTGAAGGCCCGGACACATCCGAGGCTGGCGGCATGCGGCAGGAAAACCGCCGAAGGTGGTTTCGAGTGGTCGGATTCGGCGCCGCTCAGTCCTCCACCCGACTGCTGTGTTGTGCGCGTGATGGAATCGGGCGAGGAAATCATTTTGCGCGATGCAAGCGATGCGGCACTTTGCAAAAGCATCGGATGCGCATTGGGATCTCCGGTCAATAGCGCGATGTGCCTGCCCATCGACTCGCGCGAGACCAGGCTGGGCGTGCTGACGGTTGCGGGCACCAAACCGCGAGCCATCAACAATCGCGATATGGACCTCGTGCGGGCCATCGCGCACCAGATCGGCCTGGCGCTTGAAAACGCGAACCTGCTGGAATCGGCGCAGGAACGGACAGAGATGCTCTCCCTGGCCATCCAGGAAACGCACCACCGCGTGAAGAACAACCTGCAGGCCATATCGTCCCTGCTGGAGATGCAACAGATGCAACCGGGCGACCTGCGGGAAGGCCTGCGGCGCGTTCGTAACCAGGTCCGCGCCATCGCCCTGGTGCACGACTACCTCAGCCAGGATGCCGACCTGCGCGGCGTGAACGTGCGTCCGGTTCTGGAAGCCCTCGCGCCGATGGTCATCTCTTCCCATACGCGACTGGACCAGGATATCCGGCTTTCCATCGACGCGGAACCGCTGTCCATTCCCAGCCGCGAGGCAACGTCGCTGGCGCTCATCGTTTCGGAACTTGTCGCAAATGCCGTCGTCCACGGATTGAACGACCGCGATCGCGGTACCATAACATTATCCGTACACCGGGTCGGCGGAACGTTGACGCTTGAGGTGAGCGACGACGGGAAGGGAATTCCGGAAGGATTCCATGTGGATCGCGACGGGAACCTGGGCACCGAACTCGTCCAGCGCCTTGTCCGCCGCCACCTGAAGGGCTCTGTGGAGTTTATCCGCGATGCCGGCACCCGTGTCAGGGTGACCGTGCCGGAGGTCGGATTCCTGTGAAAACGGTACGAGTGAATGCCACAAACGATCCGCCCGCGCCAATTCGTGTGTTGATTTGCGAAGACGAAGAAATCACGGCGATGCACCTGCTGAAAGCGCTTGAGTCGGCGGGATATGACGTCGTCGGCGAGGCATCCGACGGAGAGGAAGCCATACGCCTGGCGGACGAAACACAACCGGACTTCATCCTGATGGACATCAACATGCCGAAGGTGTCCGGTCTCATCGCTACTCAGAAAATCACCGAAAAACGCCCGGTGCCGGTCATCATCGTCACCGCCTACAGCAGTGACGAAACCGTTCAGGCGGCGCTGGACGCCGGCGCGGCGGCCTACCTCGTCAAACCCGTCACCCGCGAGCAATTATTGCCGGCCGTGCGCATTGCCCAGGCCCGGTTCGCCATGCTCCAGGAAGCGCAAGCCGAAGCCGGCAACCTGCGCGAGGCCATGGAAAGCCGGAAACTCATCGAACGCGCCAAGGGCATCGTCCAGCAACGCCTGCAACTCTCCGAACCCGACGCCTTCGCCCACCTCCAAAGCCTCAGCCGCAACAAACGAAAAACCCTGAAGGACACCGCCGAGGACATCATCCGCGCCGACGACGCGTTCCGCCAGGAAATGGGAATCTGAGGCGGGAACTATCACCACAGAGACACAGAGGCACAGAGAAAAAGAGAATAGTGCGGAACCGTACGGGGCGGTACGGATCCCCGCCTAAATCCTAAATCCTGAATCCTGAATCCTGAATCCTGCTTTCCCTTACGGGAATCCCTGCCCCCACCATCTCCACCACCATCCGCGCGGCGAGGACCACGGTACCTAGAGCGGGTTCTTCAGCCTACAATGTCTTGCCAACTGGGAATCAGTTCTGCTAGAAACACTTCGCAGTGACAACTCGGACATACGTATCCGTAGTTCCTTCTAATCATCGTCGGATTCATCCGCTCACGGCATTCCGGGCATTCGACCCACAGGTCGATTTCCATGAATACGTCTTCCGGTAAGGTGTCTTTCTCTCCGCACTTGGAACAGTTTCTGGTCACAAATCCGCCTTCCATGCTCTGTACAAGGAAGGTTGGCACGCGGCAACAAGGCGAACGACTCCGACCGGAGATGCGTATCGGGGTGGTTTTCCATTGCTTCCGCAGTTCGGGTTCGGCAGGCATGGGATTCCTCCTTTCTGACCCCTCTGACGCAGAGTGGTCACCAAGCAAGGATAGCCAAGACGGCCATTACGGATCACAAACTAACCAACGAAACCCGGTAACTGAGCGTAAATCGTGTCATTCCGAACGAATGTGAGGAATCTGCGGTTGCTTGGCTCCCCGCGCGCGGGGAGGCAGGAATTTACCCGCAGATCCCTCGCTGGCGCTCGGGATGACGGCCCAACAAACGTCGGACGCGCACTTCGACTGACCCCACCAGCCCCGTCGTCCTAAATCCTAAATCCTGAATCCGGAATCCTTGCCCCCGCCATGTCGACGATCCTCCGCGCGGCGAGGAGCATCGGGTCGATGAAAACGTCTCCGAAGCGCTCGACCAACCGTTCACGGTAAATGGACAACTCCGTGCAACCAAGCACGATGCGGGCGCAACCCGGTGCCTGCATCGATAACACGATTGCCTCCAACCGATTCACAATATCACCCGAGGGCAGACCGGCCTTGATGTCGCGGATAATCTGCATCACCCGGGTTTGAACCTTTGTCGGAGGCGTGATAATCGCAGAGGATCGCTCCGGAACCGCGAACAATCCGGACGCGATCGTTCCGTCGGTCGCGAGTATCCCAACCATGTCGTCCTTCGCCAGAATCTCGGCTTTTGCCAGTTCCACGATGTGGATCATCGGCGTCGTTACGCTCGCTTGAATTTCGGCGAACCGGGCATGCGCGGTGTTGCAGGCAATCACCAGCACATCCACCCCAACACCCTCCAGCAATTTCAGCGAATCAATCACTGCGGCAAGGTACGACGCCCCGCCGTCGTTCTTCAGCGACTCCGTTCGGTCAGGCACGTGCGGATTGGTGTACGCGACGACCTCGATGTGATCCTGGTCGGTCGCGGCAGGGGTCTCGCGGATGATCAACTGCTGTAGCAGGACACCGGCCTCCGGGCCCATGCCTCCCAGCACTCCGGCGCGAAAATATTTCCGTTCAGGGGATGACGACAACGTGCTTCCTCAGAATCTCCACAACCTCACGAACCGGAATCTGTTCCACGGTCGTTTCGTCCCGTCCGGTCACCGTTTCGGCGCAGAACATGGAATCGTACACGCTTTCTTCCACGGCTTCCACGGTCGCCAGAAAGAATGGGTTGAGCGCGCTGTCCGGCAGGCACCGGTCCGGATTCGTTCCCTCCACGCCGGCCCTGTTCGTGCTCAAGGCTATCGCGTAATCCCCGCTTCCATGCCCCATCACACTTCCTGCGCGGGCCAATCCGAGCGGACAGCGGCGGGCGATGCGTCCCAACTGCCGGGAGGACAGTGGCGCGTCCGTGGCCACGACCATCATGCACGATCCGTCGCCGAACGAGGGCAGAAACCGGGAGAAACTCGTCTTGCCAAGCAAGGCGCCGACCGGCACGCCCATGATGGTCAGGGCTCCGCCGAAGTTGGTCTGCAGAATTGCTCCGACTGTATAGCCCTTGCCATCGACGCAAACGATGCGCGAAGCGGAGCCGATACCGCCCTTCCACGCGAAGGCGCACGTGCCGGTTCCCGCGCCAACCGCGCCCAACTCAAAATCGGCGGTTCGGTATTCCCAGGCTCTCGTCACATCGTCCGGCCGGATAACGATATCGTGGATGTCGTTCAGCACACCGTCGCACGTCTCGCCAACCACGGCGTTCACCGTCACCCTGGACGGTATTTTGGGAGTGTTCCGAATCACCAGTTCGACGAGACCTTGCAGAACCGGCCCGACCGCCAGCGTGTTCGTCAGCGCGATCGGTGTTTCCAGCGTACCCAGTTCGTCAATCTGCGTCGTCCCGGCTATCTTGCCAAAGCCGTTGCCCACGGCCACAGCCGCCGGCAGTTTGTTGTGGAACAGGTCATCCACGCCCGGATCGATCACCGTCACGCCGGTCCGTATGCAGTCGCCTTCCCGCAGGGTGAGGTGGCCGACCGTCACACCCGGCACATCGCTGATGCGGTTCAGCGCCCCCACCGGCAGAAATCCCGGCGTGAAACCGTAATCCCGAATTCTCTTCTCGGTGCCTTTGTGTCTTTGTGGTAAAATGTCCGGCAATTCCTAATCCTTCATCCTTAATCCACTAGATCTCCCGAACGTGCTTCATCCTCAGCATAACCCACAACGTCGCGGTGCCGGCGATGGCGGCGCCAACCGTAAGGGCAATCGGCGCGCCCCAGCGCTGGGCTGACCACCCCATAAGGATCGATCCGATCGGCGTGAGGCCCATCGAAACGAAAACGAACACGCCCATCAACCGTCCGCGCATGTGGTCCGGCACCAGCAACTGCATCGAGGTGTTCGCCGAGGTCATAAAGCCCACCATCGACGCGCCGCACCCCATGAGAGCGATCAGGCTGACCGGCAGTCGGCTGGATGTGGCGAATATGGCGACGCTGATGGCCAGCACAATCTGCGAGTAAAGCATCTTGCGCCCCCACCCGCCCTCGGTCCGGTCCACGGCCTGCATCAGCGCCGCCATCAGGGCGCCGACACCGATGGCGGTCAGCAGATACGACTGGGTACGCGCGTCTCCATTCAGGATATCCTTGGCATACACGGGAAGCATGGTGAAGTACGGGAGGGCGAAAACGGTGACGCCGGCCGCCATGCCGACGATTGCTTTCAACGCCGGCCTGCGGCGCAGGTATCGCATACCGAGGACGAAATTCATATACGCGTTCGTGCGCGATGCCTTTGGTGACGGCGGCCTGATGCCCAACTGCATCAGCGAGTACAGGCCGAATCCCAGCATCAGCGCGTTGATGCCGAAACACCAGGAGGGCCCGACGAAATCATACAGCATCCCGCCGGCCAGTCCACCCACGATGCGCCCCATATTGAACTGCATCGAGTTCAGGGCGATGGCGTTCATCAGGTCTTCCTCGCCCACGAACTCCACGGTCAACGACTGCCATGCCGGACTTTGGAACGCCTGCGCAAGTCCGTCAATCAGCGCCAGAATGACCATATACTCGAATCGGATATGCCCGGTGGCGATGAGCAGGGCCATCACGATGTTGGTAACCAGGAAGGTCGACTGCGTCATCGCCATCAACGGTTTGCGGTGGACCCGGTCCACAATCACCCCGGTGAACGGCACCAGGAACATAGTGGGGAGCGTGCTGGCGAAGGCGATGGTTCCAAGCAACAACTTGCTACCGGTCAGTTCGTAAACCAGGTAGCCGCGCGCGATGCCGGCCAGCCAACCGCCGATGTTGGCCAGGAATGCGCCGGTGAAAAACCACCGGTAGTTGCGGTGCCGGAATGCGCGAACCGCCTGCCACGAAGCAACTCGGTCGGCTGTTGTAATGGATGCAAACATACCTACCATTAACTATAACGAAGGTCCGACTCGCGGCAGGGGCACGTTGCACGTGCCCTGCCTCTGTGTCTCTGTGCCTCTGTGGTTAAAAAGTTGAAAGACTCTATCCGACAACATGCCTTGAGCCTTGGTTTTGCCAGGGCCGGTTTCGCCCCTTTGGACGAGGCGGAGCACGCCGACGCTTTCCGGCGCTGGCTCGCCAACGGACACTATGCCGACATGGCGTGGATGGCACACGATCCCGAAACGCGCGTGAATCCCTCCGCGTACGTTCCCCTGGCGCGGACCGCCGTCGTGACAGCCTGGCCGTACGGCGCTCCTTCGACGGTTGATAGTCCGTCGGTGGCGGCCTATGCTGTCGGGCTGGATTACCACGATGTCCTGCGCGAAAAACTGAACGATCTGCTGGCATTCGTCCGCCGGATTTCATCGCCCAACACCCGAGGGTGGGTGTGCGTGGATACGTCGCCGGTCCTCGAACGGGACTTGGCCATGCGCGCCGGCATCGGCTGGATCGGAAAGAACACCTGCCTCATCGTCCCAGGCGCCGGTTCGTGGTTCCTGCTGGGCGTGCTGTTTCTCGACCTGGAACAGGAACCCGATTCTCCCTCTCCGTCGCCCGGGCACTGCGGAACCTGCACCCGGTGTCTCGATGCCTGCCCGACGCGCGCGTTTCCGGTACCTTACGTCCTGGACGCGCGCAAGTGTATTTCCTACCTGACGATCGAGAACAAGGGCGAAATTCCGGAGGAACTGCGGACTGATCTCGGTCTGAATGTCTTCGGGTGCGACGTCTGCCAGGCGGTCTGCCCGCACAACACGAAGGTAAGCATTCGGGTCGACAACTCCATTGATCCGCTGGAACTGCTGGAAATGGACGAAGCAACTTTTCGCCGGCGGTTTCGCGGCACCCCATTTTTCCGCACCAAGCGCCGCGGCATGATCCGCAACGCCTGCGTCGCGTTGGGAAACAGCGGGAATCCGGAAGCCGTTCCCGCGCTGAAACGCCTGCTATCCGACCACGATCCCATCATCCGGGAGCACGCGCAATGGGCGTTGGAACGCATCGACCGATAACTCCAACATCCCGAGGTTGCACCCTGGGCTATGGTTGGGTTGCCCCTTTGGGGCAATCGGAAGCGCCAAAGGCGCGCCCCAACCGTAACCCAAGGCAACGCCCTGGGAACTCGCCCACCCGCGCGTTGTTCTTCATCTGGTTGCCATAATACCATGCCGCTGAATGTGTGCGGCTCAACAACTACGAACAGGAAATTGCCTATGAAACCATTCACCACTGCCCGGCGGGCATTGGCGGCGTTGCTTGTCGCCGTCATCCCGGTTCTGGCTCTCGCGGCGCCGAAAACGGCCACGCCGAAGGTCAACTTCACGAAATACAAACTTAAGAACGGTCTGACGGTTCTTTATTCGCGCGACGTTAGCGCTCCGGTGGTCAGCGTCGCCGTCACCTACAACGTTGGTTCCTTTGTTGAGCCTGTGGGACGCACCGGCTTCGCCCACCTGTTCGAGCACATGATGTTCCAGGGCTCGGCCAACGTCGGCAAGGGCGAGTACATGGGCATCATCCAGGACATCGGCGGCTCGCTGAACGGGACAACGGGGCAGGATCGCACCAACTATTTTTCCACCGTGCCGGCCAACCAGTTGGAACTGCCGCTGTTTCTGGAAGCCGACCGGATGGCGACACTGGATGTCTCCCAGGTGAACCTCGACAACCAGCGTGCCGTGGTGCAGGAAGAGCGCCGGCAGAGTTACGACAACCGGCCGTATGGACAGGTATTCGAAACCCTGTTGAAGAACACAAGCTCCATCCAGCCCTACACCCACGCTCCGATCGGTTCGATGGAAGACCTGAACAAGGCCACCCTCCAGGACGTGCAGACCTTCTTCGCCAACTGGTATGGTCCGAGCAACGCGGTGCTTTCCGTGGTGGGAGACTTCGAGGAAGCGAAGCTGAAGGCGCTCATCGACAAGCATTTCGGCCCGATTCCGGCGCGGTCCGTGCCCCCGTTGCCGTCGCTGAAGGAACCGTTCCAGAAGGAAGAGAAGCGGGTCGCTCTGAAGGATCCGCTGGCTCCACTGCCATCTTACACGGCCGCCTGGCAGATTCCGCACAACAATCACAAGGACATCCCTGCGCTGGATATGCTGTGCACCGTCCTTTCCGGCGGGAAGTCCACACGCCTCTACCAGTCGCTGGTGGAGGAACAGCAGGTGGCGACCTCCGCGATGGTGGGCGTGATGCCGCGCCGCGGTATGGGGCTTCTGCTTGCGATGATGTCGTTCGCGCCCGGCCAGTCCGTTGAGAAAGCCGAGCAGGCGCTGGAAGCCGAAGTTGAACGCGTAAAAACCTCCGGCGTCACAGATGCCGAGATGGAAACTGCCCGCCGGCAGGCCCGACAGGCCCAGATCCGCGGTCTTCGGACCGTGGAAGACCGGGCCACCAACCTGGGCGAATACGCCGTGGTGTTCGGCAATCCGAACCGCATCAACACCTATCTGCCCGACCTTTACAAGGTAACCCCCGCCGATGTACAGCGCGTGGCGAAGGAGTACCTGGTCAAGAACAGGCGAACGGTCGTCATCACCGAACCGGCTCCGTCGCCAACCACGGAGGAGAAGTCCTGATGAAAACCACCACACGAAACCTGATCCTCCTGGCGGCCGGGGCATTCCTGCTTCCGGTTCCATCCCGGGCACAGGACGCGGCCCAGATGGTGCCGCCCAAGTCCGCCATGGAGCGGAAAAACCGCGCCCCGGTGGCGAAAGAAACCTTGCGCGTCCGGTTCCCGAAACCGCAGGAGTTCACCCTGCCGAACGGCATGAAGGTGATGATTCTGGAGGACCACAAACTGCCCACCGTGTCGATGTCCATGCGCATCGCGGCCGGGTCGTTCTTTGAACCGGCGGAGAAGCAGGGCTTGGCGTCGATGGTCGCCTCCATGCTCAGCGAAGGCACCACGTCGCGAACGTCCCAGAAACTGGCCGCTGAAGTGGACAGCCTCGGCGCGGACCTGAACGCCTCGGCGGACCAGGGAGGCGAGTTCGCCGTGATCGGCGCGGGCGGATTCGCGGAGGACTTCAACACACTCGTTACCCTGATGGCGGACATCGCGCGCAATCCGGTGTTCCCGGAAGACCAGTTCGCGAAAATCAAGGTTCAAACTTCCGCCGGTCTGACGCAGGCCGCCAGGAATCCCCGCTCACTGACCCGGTGGCTGGCCCTGCAAAGTGTGTACGGCGATTCGGCGCCTGCGCGGGTGATGCCCACCCCGGAACACGTAGATGCCCTGACGCGGCAGGACCTGGTGGCTTTCCACGAAACGTATTACCGGCCGGACCGCGTGATCCTCGGCATCAGCGGTGACGTGAATCCCGATGAAGCTCTCAAGACCATCCGCGACGCCTTCGGAACGTGGCAGAAGGGCTCCGCGCCTCTTCGGGCCGAACTTCCCGAATACAAGCGGAACACCGAAACCCGCTCACTGGTGCTTGACCGCCCGGGTTCGGTGCAAACCATCCTCCGCATCGGCAACCTCGGGCTCAACCGGAAGAATCCGGACTACTTCCCGGCCTTCGTGATGAACTTCATACTCGGCGGCACAGGAAGCAGTCGCCTGGAATTCAACCTGCGCGAGATGAACAGCCTGACCTACGTCGCCCGCTCCCTGTTCAGCGCGCCGCGCTATCCGGGCTACATCGGCGCGACCACCGAGGTACGCAACGCCGTGACCGCCAAGGCCGTGGAGGAGATCTTCAACGAGTTCAAGCGGATGCAGACCGAGCCCGTCTCCGATGAGGAACTGAACAACACGAAGCGCTCGCTGGTCGGCTCCTTCGCGCTGGAACTGGAATCACCGGAATCCCTGCTGTCCTACGCCATGATGGTGGAGGAACAGGGCCTTCCAAAGGACTACTGGGACCGGTATCCGGAGCACATCGAAGCTGTGACGCAGACCCAAATTATGGAAGTCGCCAGAAAGTACCTGGGCGACAAGGGATATCAGATCGTGGCTGTCGGCGAACGCGCCTCCATAGAACCGGCGCTGAAGCCGTACGGGGAGATAACTTTCGTACCCGATCCTTCAAAGTAAGTTCAGCGGCGTGAGAGACCCCATCGGGCGGCGGCGCGGCCTGCAACCGCGCCGCCGCTCCACGCCCACTGAAAGTTGTAGCCGCCCAGTTCCCCGTCCACGTTCAACACCTCCCCCGCGAAAAACAGGCCCGGAACGATGCGTGACATCATTGTAGCCGGATCCACCTCATCGAGCCGCACGCCGCCTGCCGTGACCTCGGCGGTCCGGTAGCCGGCAGGTGTCAACGGCGGTAACACCAGGTCGGCGCAGGCGGACCACAACCGCTGGCATGCGTTCCGGCTGAGCGCGCGCGAGACTGTATCGGCTTCCACTCCGGCGTACCGGCACACCCACTGCGCCACCCGCCTCGGCAAAACCTCGGATAGCGCATTGACCCCCGACCGCCTCCCCGCGAAGGCCTTTCGTAAAGAGGACAGATCACCAAACTCCCTCTCCGGTAGAATCCGAAGGGACATCGTGAAATCGCGCCTTTCGATCTGCGCGCGCGCCGCGTGCCGGCTGATATTCAAAGCGCATGGGCCGGAGTAGCCCTCGTGCGTGAAGAGAAGACTGCCCCGGCTTTGCGCGATCGTCTTTGCGCCTTCGCGCAGAGTGAGAACCGCCGGCAAGGAAATGCCGGAGAGTTCCGCGTGTATCGGAGGATCGGCAATCAGAGGCGTCAGCGCCGGAGTGGTGGCGACCATCGTGTGCCCCAGGCGCGAAGCCAGTACGTACCCCGCGCCCGTGCTTCCGGACTTCGGCAAGGCAAGTCCGCCGCAACATATGATGACCGAGCGTGCCGGGAACTCACCGGACTTCGTAACAATCTGGAAGGGATTTCCGGGGCGGATGCCGGTCACATTCTGTCCTGTCAGGAGGCGCACTCCAGCCGACTCGGCGCCGCGTTGCAGGGCATCCAGCACGGTTCGAGACGAGTTGGTTTTGGGGAACATCCGCCCGTCCGCTTCCGCAAGCAGAGGCACGCCGAGGTCGCTGAACCAACGGACGGTGTCGGCCAACGGAAAGGCGTCCAGCACCCGAGCCACAAACTCGCGCGCGCCGGAGTTGAAACGCTCCGCGCTCATATTCGCGTTTGTTACGTTGCACCGCCCGCCGCCGGAGACCAGTATCTTCGCGCCCGGCTTCACCTGGGAATCGAGAACCAACGTATCCGCGCCGGACCGCCCCGCCCATATCGCCGATGCCAGGCCCGCCGCTCCCGCCCCAATCACCACAACGTCCATACACGTATGATAGGTTTCAGGATTCAGCCTTCAGAAGGCTACCATGCCTTGGGCCATCCGTATGCGACGATTCCTTAGACAACCTGCCGACGCCGACGCACGCGACGACCGCCACAATTTCGCGGCGTTCCTCTCCGATATGTTTTCGTATTTCAGCGCCAGCGCCCTTCTGTCGCCGGTTACGATTCTGCCGTTGTTCGCCCTGAAACTGACCGACAGCAAGCTGATCATCGCGTTGATTCCGACCCTCTTCAGCTTCGGAATGGTCCTTCCCCAGGCGCTCGGAGCGCGCCTTGTGCACGGGTTGACGCGATACCGGCCGTTCGTCATCAAGTTCGTGATTGTCGAACGGGTGGCGGTTGTGCTGGCCGCGGTTTCTTTCGTCGTGTTCGCTCAATCTCCAAAGTGGTTGCTTCTGAGCATGCCTCTGTTGTTCTTGAGCATCTGGTACTTCACGATGGGCATCAATGGTCCGGCGTATTCGGCGATGCTGACCAACGCTGTTGCGCCGCAACGCAGAGGGCGGCTTCACGGCATCGGGGCGGCTGTCGGAGCGGCACTGGGGCTGGCGTCCACAGCCTGGGCGCTTCATATGCTGAAAACCATGCGGTTTCCCTACGGCTTCGCCGCTCTGACCTTTCTGGGCGCTGTAATCCTGATTATTGGCGTCATTCCGCTGGGATTCGTCCGGGAAAAACCGCACGTGCCGGTAGAGGAGCATCCGACGGAACGCGGAGACGGGATATTCGCCATATGGAAGCGCGACCGCCAGTACAGGCTGTACCTCGTCTTCCAGATTGTTTTTGCCCTGACCGGTGCACAGACGGCAATCTGGACGGGTTATGCCGTGTCCAGCCTTCGCGCCGGCGACGCGGATGTGGTTCGCTTGCAGATGATTATTACCCTTGCGGGAGGAATCTCCTACCTCGCCTCGGGATGGCTGGCCGATCACCTCGGCAACCGCATCGTTATCCTGACCAGTATCATCCTGACCGCGGTGGCGGCTCTGTGGGCTGGTCTCGCGCCGACACTGCACTGGTATATGCTCAGTTTCATCCCGTCGGCAATGGCCGTAAGCGCATACGGATTGGCCAGTTTCAACATACTGATGGAGATGGCGCCACCCGGAAAAGTTCCGGCTTATACCGCCGCGGGAGCCCTGATATCAGGCCCGTGGCGTGTGATGTCGCCGATGCTGGGAGGATTCATCGCCCTGCGCGTCGGGTACGGCGCGGTGTTTTTCACGGTGGTCACAGCCGCTCTGATGGCCGCCTGTCTGTTCTTCTTTGTGCGCGAACCCCGGCGCCGAATCGGGGTGGAAAGAGTTCATGCGAGTCCTGCTCACGAATGACGACGGAGTCCAGGCGGAAGGCCTGCTGGTCCTGCGGCAGGTGCTTTCCCGTTCCGCGGAAGTCACGGTCCTGGCGCCGGACCGTCCGCGTTCGGCTTGCGGACACTCCGTGACGCTCCACAAGCCCCTGCGGGTGTCTCACGTGACCATGGCGGACGGCTCACCCGCGATGGCCGCGACCGGCACGCCCACCGACTGCGTGATGCTGGCACTGCGCACAGATCTTCTGCCCGAACCGCCGGACCTGGTCATCTCGGGCATCAACAACGGCCCGAATCTCGGCTGGGACCTGACCTATTCCGGCACCGTCAGTGGAGCCATGGAAGCGGCAATCAGCAACGTCCCGGCGATCTCTGTGTCGTCTGTGCGCCTCGACGTGGCGCCGTACACATCGGATGCCCAGGCGTTCCTGTCCGGCAAGGCAAAGATGAATTACGAAGTCGCGGCCGAGTTCATCGCCGACCTGGCGGTGAAACTGCTGTCGAATTCTCTGCCGAAGCATACATTCCTGAACGTGAATGTGCCAAGCGTTCCGAAGGAAGTATTAAGGGGTGTGCAAGTAACTCGGCAGGGCATCCGCCGGTACTCGGGCATGGCTGATACGCGCACCGACCCGATGGGAAATACCTACTACTGGCTGGGCGGCGACCTGCCCGAGGACGTTCTGGAACCGGGCGCCGACGTGCACGCCGTCGCCAACGGCTACATCAGCGTCACACCGATCCAGATGGACCTGACGGCTCACGCATCTCTTGATACGTTGCGCGATTGGGATTTCGCCGCCTGGTAAACACACATCAGCCCGGGATGGAATCCCCGGCCAATTGGGCGGTCCACCGTATCCCGGGATTGCATCCCGGGCCATTTCTGGTGCCCCAACGGGGCAACCCAACCGTAGCCCGGGATGGAATCCCGGGCCATTTCGTCATCCCATCATCTGGTGCCCCATCGGGGCAACCCAACTGTAGCCCGGGATGGAATCCCGGGCCAACACGCCACGGGCGAATCAGAGTTTCCCGGCCTTTGCCAGTGCAACCGCATCGGCAATGTCAATCACGGTGGCCGAACCTCCCGTTGTCACGGTGTTCAACGATCCGAACTCTCCGGCGGTCGGCGCTACCTCGAGACCCGCGGCTATCCGCAACGCCCGACGCGCCGAGGCCGCTACCGTCTGTGTCAGGACAAACGCGTCCCAATCCGAGGAGGAATAACTTCCCGGATTCTGAGCGTTGTCCAACGACTCGATCCGGATGATGTTGCGTCCCGCCTTCA
>JAKQQT010000218.1 GCA_029564025.1 Armatimonadota bacterium
CTGGCTACACGATTCTAGCAGACGTGTCCGTGGATTGGAACGACACAGGAATCATTGCCGGAGACATCACCGACCGCCGGAGCATCCTGTAATGTACTCACGACACGGCATGGCTTTACTCGCCACGGTGCGCCACTTCGCGCCCGCTGCTGTTGCGGGTTCGGAATCCGAGTACCTGAACCTCTCGCCGTGGGAGGCCGTGCCGTTCGGATGGGACGCGCCGGATTACGCGTTGGGCGCATCTACCAGCGGCGATATCCCGCTGCTTGACGTGGATGACTATGACACGGCCTCCGGTGTCATTCCGCTTTCGGGAACGCCCTCCACACCGCCCCCCGTGCTTGATGGCGGCGAGGTGAACCCCGGCCCCACAACCCCGCCGACCTCCTATGTCTACGAAGACGAAGACGGCGACCTCGTGTATGGCGAGTACACGCTGGACAATCTCCAATACTGGCGGCTGGAACTCCGCACGTCTTATGGTGCGCTGGTAAAGGAAATCACGGAGCACTGGGGCGGCTCGGCGGTGTTCAATGTGGACCGTGCGCCCGACCTAGAGTTTGCCACGAACGACGATCAGTTTGACAACTTCGCCACAGTGGGCCAGCGTGAAATCTGGCTGCGCGACTGGCGCGGGCACCTCATGGGGCGCTTTGAGATTGTCCATGTGGAGCGCGTCTATCAGGGCGCGGCGCGGTTCTTCCGCGTTGTGGCGCAGGGGCTTGTGGCGCGTTTGTCGCGGGAGCCTGTCGCCTTCTACTCCACGCCAGTCGATGTCAAGGTTGCGGACGATGGGAAAGAGACGCGCACCCGCCGCTACGACTCCACACGGAACATCGTAAAGGACTTGCTGGCATTCCAGAACCGGACCCCCGCTGTGTCCATCGGCGTCATTGACAGCGCAATCGGTTCCACCATGCGCATGATCGTCTTCGAGGACTCCAACGTCATGGACGCGCTCCGCCAGTTGCAGGCGACTATGCCCGCGGGACGCGGCGGCTTCCTCTGGATAGACGACCAGAACAAACTCCAGTGGCGACTCAAAATCGGAGT
>JAKQQT010000227.1 GCA_029564025.1 Armatimonadota bacterium
GGCAAGCGATCCCGCGCCCGAAAGGCTTGTCGCCTGGAAGTCGGTGGTCAAAAGCGCGTAGGTTCCGCTTACTGCAACAGGTCCGAAGGCCTTGCCTGCAGCGGTGCCGCCTGCGTTGATGGTCTGTGTCGTTCCGGTGAACGTAGCGGTTGTGGAGGCGTTTAAAAGCGACCCTGTGCCGCTGTTGTCCCAGGAGCCGCCCATCGACCAGACTTGTCCGTTCGCGTTAAATGTTCCCGCCCCGACGGTAATGTCGGTAAAGGTGCAAAAGCCGTCTGCGAGCGTGAGCTCCTCGCCTGCGGCGAGAGTCAGCGCCTGATTATAGACGATTGAGGACAGGGTAATATCCTGTCCGTTAAAGGATATGTTCGTTCCGGTATAGGTAGCTGTTCCGCTTGTTGCGGCGAGCGTGAGAAGATTTGCGCTTGAAGCAAGATGGAACGATCCGCCGGTCGAAAGCGTGACCGACTTCCCGCTGTTTATATTCACCGTCACGGCGCCGGTGCTTCCGTCAAGGCTGAGTCTGCCGCTCGTGTCGATGGAAAGATTGTCGAAGGTAATGCTTTGAGTTCCGAGCGTGAGTACGGTAGAAACTCCGGTAACGGTGACGTTACCGAGGTCGCGTGCTGTTGCCGCAAGCGACTGAGCGCCTCCGCGCGAGAACGTGATTGATCCTGAAGCATTCTTGGTAAAGGTTCCTGCAACTGAGTTGGTTGCCCCGTCAAGCGTGATCGCACCCGCCCCTTGGACGAACGTTCCGGCTGTCTGCGAGAAATTGCCCGAAACGCCAATCGTGCCATCTCCTTGCGTAAAGGTTCCGCCCGTCTGGCTGAACGCGCCCGCAACGGTCAGCGTATTCGTCCCGTTCTGGAACTCTCCTGTCGACAGCGTAAAGGAATCGGCCGTTTGAACCGGAGTACTTGCGATAACCGCTGCGGCAGTGTTGGCCAAAACGAGCCGGTTGAAGCTCGCTCCCCCCGAGACGATGCTCTGATTCGCCGCGCCGTCGAAGGTGACGGTCTGCGTACCGCCTCCTGAGGTAAAGGTGCCGCCATTCGTCCAGTTGCCCGCGAGCGTGATGTTGAAGCCGTCTGCGGCAAGCGTTCCCGCCGTAATGACAAGGTTGCCGTTCACATCGAGGGCATCCTGAAGCGTGAGCGTGCCGCCGGTTGTCTTTTCGAAGTTCCCGGCACTGTTTCCCGCACTCGTCAGGTTTCCCGTCCCCGAAGAGGTTAGCGTCGTCTCCGTTCCCGGCGTAAAGCCGCTTGCGACGAGCGTCATGCCTGCGCTGAAGGTTACGGTGCGTCCGGCAGTTGTCTGTCCCGACGCGTCAAGCACTGCACCCGCGCCCAGTTCATTGATGTTCGCCGCGGAAAGGTTGAAGTTTCCCGTATTGAGCCTTCCGGCTGCTGCGATC
>JAKQQT010000233.1 GCA_029564025.1 Armatimonadota bacterium
TGAACCTGATCAGCTATGCCGCATTGGAGTCTTTCGATCTCAATGCGACGAAAATCCAATGGACAGGTGCTTACGGCGTAAACGGCATCAGCAACACGACGGACAGGATCATGGTGGGAAATGGTGACGGAACGTATAAAACTTATTATTACTACGTGAAGAAAGCCGGGTCGTCGTCGTACTATGATCAGTTCACGAACAAATGGGTGGAATCAACCTCGACGGGACCTGCGCTTCCTACGGCGAATGTGCCGGCCGGACAAGGGTTCTGGTACCACCGCCGGGGAACCGGTGCTTTCACATTCCGTCCTGACGGAAAATAGGGAGACATAAGGAATGACTATGAAAAAAGCAGGCTTGGTTGCGCTCTTGTTGACCTTGGGTTGCGTGATGACGTCGCAGGCGGTTGTGATCGGATGGGCGGCGGAGAATCTGAATGCGAACACCGCGTATGCTCGGCTGATTTATGTGGCGAGTGGTTCGCAGCCGTCTCTTGACGGAAGTGGCAACTGGTCTGACGGTGTCAGTATGGTTAGCGATTATGCAACCGGATATGCTATCGATGGAACATCGCTAAATCCTCAGCAAACGACCGATTTGGGGGAACGAGGCGGATCGGGAAAATATTTCGTGGTTTTGTTCAATACCGGTTTCACAGATTACGCTGTCAGTACGACGTCGCTTGCTTGGGACGATCAAATGATCGGTACGGGGGACTTGGATCCTGTGGGAGGTTACTTCACGCCTAGTACGTTTACAACGTGGTCAACCATACCCGAGCCCAGCACGGCCATGCTCCTGATGGTCGGCGCGGCGGTGGCGGCGTTGCGGCGCAGGAAACACGTGTAAAGACAAGCCATGCTGTTTCTTGAGTTTCGTCCGATCACGCGCGGCCGGCTGCGACGGTCGCGCGTTTCTTTTTGGCTCCTGTCCTCGGCGGCCCTGGCGCTCTATGTGGCGACGGCGCTGACCTATGCGTTCCCGGGATCTTCGGCCGCATGGATCGCGTGGGCGGCGGGACTGGATGTGCGCGAGGTGCCGTCGCATCCGCTGCTGATGTGGGGCGCCGGGCACGTAGCGCGTCTGCCTTTTTTGACTCTGCCGCTCCGGTTGAACCTGATGGCGGCGGCGGCCGGCGCGCTGGCGGTGGGGTGGGTGTTCAAGGTCGTCTGGTTCATCGTTTTCGAGGTCATGCGCGAGGAGTCCGCCGTGACGCACGCCTCACGCAACGCGCGCTTCGCAGGCTGGATGGCGGCGGCGGCGGTCGGCCTCAGCCTGCCGTTCTGGCAGGCGGCCACGCGGTTCCAGCCGCAGATCTTCGACGC
>JAKQQT010000234.1 GCA_029564025.1 Armatimonadota bacterium
CAGACCTGGTACGTGAACGTGTCCGTTCCGTGGTAGTCCGGATCCGGCGTGTACGTGTAGTTGCCGGAGTCGTCCATCGTCACCGTGCCGTGGGCCGCGCCGCCGTTCTCGCCGACCAGGCTCCACACGTTGCCGCCGTCACCGCTCTCGGTGTCGTTGCCCGCCACGCTGCCGGAAACCGGAGTGTCCTCGTCGGTCGTGTTCGTGTCGTCGTTCGCTACCGGAGCGTCGTCCACACAGTTCACCGTGATCGTCACGAGCGCCAGGTCGCAGTCACCGTCGATATCGCACAGGTTGTAAGTGAATGTGTCCGTGCCGCACCAGTCGGCGGTCGGGGTGTAGGTGTAAGAGCCGTTGCTGTTAAACACCAGCGTGCCGTGGGCCGGATCCGTCACCTTCGACCAGGTGTTTCCGCCGTCGCCGCTCAGAACGTCATTGCCCACCACACTGCCGGAGACCGGAGTATCCTCGTCGGTAGAGTTGGAATCGTCGTTCGCAACAGGGAAGTCATCCACGCACGCAACGGTGATGAAGACGTACGCCGTGTCGCAGTCCTGCGGCGTTGAACCGTCGCAAATCTGGTAGGTAAACGAATCCAGGCCGCAGTAGTTCGCGTACGGTGTATATGTGAAGGTACCGTCCGGGTTGAACACGAGATTTCCGTGAGCCGGAGGCGTCACGACAGACCACACATTTCCGCCGTCGTTCGACGGGTTGTCGTTGGTAGATACGTTACCGAGGACAGCCGTGTCCTCCGGGGTTGAAACATCGTCGTTCACTGCGTCCGGCGCGTCGTTCACCGGGTTGGTCGTGGTGTTGCTGGTCACCGGCGGGGTCGTCGTCGTCCAGGCCGTTGCGAAGTTGCTGATTGGCGTGATGGTGGGCGTTACGTCGTCTACCTGAACCTGGAACGTCACGGTGCAGGCGTTGCCCACACCCACCAGCAGGACGCCCCCGACTCCGTCTTCATCGCCGTACCCCGGAGTAAAGACAGCCAATCCTTCCTCAATCCTCGGCGTCGTCGATACATCGGGATAAGACACACCGTTGATGGTGATCGAGTTCGGCACATAGGTCGTGCCGACCGGAATGTAATCCTGAACGCACGCACTGTCTGTTAGCGCGTTACCGGAGTTCCACACCGTCAGGGTGTAAGTAATGTAGTCGTTCGGCCGGAGCACCGTGCCGGAAGGCGGATTGGAGCTCTTCGTGACGTTGATAATGGGCGCCGCGTCAACCACGTAGGACGTGTAATTGCTGTACTGCGGCTCGGGATAACCTGTGGCCGTCAGACTGGTCCGGTTCTGCACCAGCAGTTCATCAATGTTCGGATCGTCCACCGTCGCCTGGAAGGTCACGCGGATGCGCTGGTTCACCGCCAGGCTGGCAACGCTGTAATATACCGTGCCGGCGCTGTACGACGAGGTCGCCGAGCCCGCGGGATTCTCCAGCACCGCCGTCACCGAACCCGGAACATAGGTGATACCGGCCGGAACCGGGTCGGAACCCGAAATCGTGGTCACCGGGCTGGTGCCCGTGTTGGTTATCAACAGCGTGTACGTGATGGTGTTGCCCGGATGGACGATGCTGTCCGCTTCGTCCGGCGAGTTGCTGGTTTGAGACTTGACGATGGTCAACTTCGGCTCAACCAGCAATGTGTTCGTCGTGGTGTTGCTGGAAACCGGTGTTGTAATCTCGGTGGAGGTCACACTCGCCGTGTTATTCACCGTGTAACTGCCCACCGGAAGGCCGGTATTTCCGGACACCGTGAAGGTCAGCGTCACCGAACTCTGCGCCGCCAGGCTCGCGATATTCCACCGCACGTTGCCGGACACCGGGCCGCAGGAACCGCCGCCGGTGCAACTGACGTACGTCGTGTTCGTCGGTATCGGGTCGTTCACAACCACGTTAGTGGCCGGGCCGGTGCCGTCGTTGGTCAGTGTCAGCGTGTATGTCAGCGTTTCGCCCGGACGGAAGGTGCCGGTCGGCGAAACGGACTTGGTCAGCGTCAACAACGGCTGAAGAATCTTGGTGATGGCGGCCGGCGACTGGAGCCCGTCCGCGAAGGCGGCATCGTCCGTCAGGTTCGCGTAGTTTGCCACCTGATTGACGGACAGGGCCAGCGGCGAGTTGACCGTGGCCTGGAACGTCAAAGCGGGCGTGCTGATGACAGAGTTGGAGGTACCCGAAACGAACGGCACATTGCCGCCGCTGAAGGTGCCCGTCGGGGCGCCGCTGAATGTGACATTCACCGGCACGGAGGCGGGCGATATCGTATAGGTGTAGGTGAACGTCGCGAATCCGCCGCCGTCTGGCACCACCGCCGAAGCCGGGTTGGGTCCGCCGGTCTGCGTCACCGTGGCGCCGCCGGCTGATACCGTCAGCGATGCGGGAGGCGTGATGCTAACCTCCGGCGAGGAACTTCCGAGAACCGAAGCCTTCATCGTCACCGTCACGGTTCCGGTTCCGCCGAGCAGGCCGGGCGAAGCCGACAACTCGGTCTTCGTGGCGGGAGCGCCCGACGCATACAGCGCCCAGTTCACCGTGATGATGGGCCTGTTGGCGGGGGTGGTGTTCTCCCGGGTTCCGTATTGCGCATCTCCATTGTCCGAACCGGTTGAGTAGAGAACGATGCCTCTGTTCGGTACGCCGTTGTTCACCCAGTCGTTGACCAGTGACGTGACGTCCAGCGTCTTGGCGCCCACTGCCGAAGGCGTGATGCTACCGATGAGGGTTGCGCCGAAGTCCGCCGTTCCGAACACACCGCCGCCGGCCCAGGCCGTGGAACCGTTACGTGTGTTCCACGTAGCGGTAGATTCGTCCCAGGCGGAAACCATCCGGTACACGTTGTCCACGTGGGCGGTAGCACGAGCGGCGGTCGTGTAGACCTGCAAAGTCGCGCTGTTGATGACCGCTCCCGGCGGGATGGCGCCCAAGTCAAACTTGATCAATGAATGCTTGGTGTTGTTTGTGGTGTTGTTCGTCCCCGGATTGGTATAGGTGGTTGCGAGCGTTCCGTAGTTCGTGGTGGCGGCTCCCTTGGCCACATACGTGTCGGCTATTGAATTGAGCACCGAAGCCGTGTTTGAACAGGCAATCGTGCCCGGAGTTGCAGGCGTGGATAAGAGGTACCGGATGGAGAGCATCGGCCGACGCGCGGTATTTGTGTTCTCGGAACTGTAATACTTGGCGTCAGCTGCATCGGTTCCTGTCGCGATGAGCGCCAGGCCGTTGTTGGCTCTCGTTCCGGCAAACCACGCCTTGACCGACTCCGTGATGTCCACGATCTCATTCACTTTGTTCGACAGGTGATACTGGTCCAGTTCCGTCGTGTCGTTCACGCGCACCTCGTACCGGTCCCAGTTCCCCACGTCCGAC
>JAKQQT010000235.1 GCA_029564025.1 Armatimonadota bacterium
CAGGCTGACGTAACCGGGCGAGGTGTCGCTCGGACGGCCGCAGACGACGTGGTCGAGCACGCGGATGCCGAGGATCTTCCCGGCTTCTATCAGGCGGCGCGTGATGTCGATGTCTTCCTTGCTGGGCGTCGGATCTGACGAAGGGTGGTTGTGCGCGAGAATGGCGCTTGCCGCGCTGTTCACCACGGCTTCCCGGAAGACCTCCCTCGGGTGCACGGGGCTGGTGTCGAGCAGGCCGCGCGTGGCCTCGACCGGCGGCTTGATGAGCCGGTTCTTGGTGGAGAGAAGCAGCACCATGAAACTTTCTTGTTTGTCGCCTCCGGTGGCTGCGTCGATGATCGGGCGGACGATCCTGTAGGCGTCCTCCGGGGTTCTTATGGCGGGCTTGCTGACCTGCACGTATGCGGCGCAGGCTTCCATGGCTGCGGCGTAGTCCATGGCGAGGGCGAGCGTCTCGGGGCTGTTCTTCTTGGGCATGGCTTTTCCTCCCTGGCGGTCGCGGCCCCCTTGGCCGTCCCCGCGCGCGGGGAAAGCGGGGCGGGCAAGGGCGGCCGTGGTGGTTTCCGGGCGTATCCGCCCGTCGCGAGTAGCCGAAGCGTTGGCGTGACCGTGTGCGATGGCGCGGCGTCGGTGGCGGACAAAGGCATGAGTGGCGATCAAAGGCGGTGTGCGGAAGAAAAGGCCCCGGTGCGCGAACGAGGGGACGGCTGCGGCACCCGGGGAAGCTCGGCGGTACTCCGCCGAGATCGCCCCGAGGGGCCAGAGCCGCCGAGGAGACCGTATCCGGGCTCCGAGGTTGCCCCGAGGCTCGCGCTGGGGCCGCCGGAGGGAGGGCGCTCGACCGGCGCGCCGGTCGCTATCCTGCGGGCGTGCGCGGCGTCGTTCGGGCTGTGTGGTTCGGGTGTTTCGTCAGCGACTTTCCCTGTCGGGGGAGTCAGGTCGGCATTCTGCCCTTTTGCGGTGCCGAATACTTCTCCGGCGCGGCGTCGTGTTCGCGGAAGATGTTGTCAATTGCATTCTTGCCGAAACGTTCCTCCAAAAGTTTCCTAAACTTCTCGTCTTTGAATGTCTGGTAAGTCACGTCCTTGAAAGTGTGGAAGATTTTCGGATCGTAGTCGGTTTTGATCTTCTCGACTTCCCGTCCGACGTCCTCTGCGAACAATCGATCGATATCATTTTCTGTGGGGGTGTTTGCCAGAAAACGGTTACGCCAGTGCTCGGGTGGGTTCGCCTTCAGCGTCTCCCGAAGTGCAGCGAGAAGCTCGGCGACAATTTTTTCAGACCGCTGCTTTAGCACGTCCTGGACGGCGACCTTGTAGGCGTCAATTTGCGCTTCTAAGACCTTCAGTGCTTGTTCAAACTCCTGAACATCCTTGCGGAGGATGATCAGGCCCAAGTCGCCTGCTTCCAAAATGAAGCGTTTCTTGATTTGAGCACGTTTCACGTCGATGCTCCCGGGACCGAATTTCTGTTTCGGCTGATTTGTCAGAGGATGCCCTTCTTTGTCGAAAGCAGGTATTTCAACGATCAAATCCTCGTTCTTTTTAAACAGACGGTACCGGTTACTCAAGCGTTCGACCACATCAGCGCTTCTCACTCCGAAGAGCGTTGGGTCTAAAGAAACGGCCCTGCTGGTCAACTTGTAGTCCTCGATGCGCAGCTCCACGAAATGCAGCATGGAACTGAACACGCGTTCGATGCGCGCGACGTTGAACTCCTTAGGCGGACGCCTCTCGAGGTCGCGTTTGACGTTTTCCACTGCGGCCGGTTTGACCGGGTCCTTGCCGATCTCGAGGGTGGCGTGTTTCTCCTCTCCCATTGCGCACGCGCGCGCCAACTGGGGCGGCAATTCCGACTGAAGAAAAATCGCGTTCGGCTTATCGGGTTGCCGTGATTCCGTTTCGATCAGTTCGGGCGTCGGACTGTAAATCAGCGTCGTGTCGTCCGCGATGACAAGACCGATGCGGATGCCGGGCTGATGGTTTACGGTCAGTTTGTGCTGCTCCGCAGCCTTCTGCAGAGTCTCAATGGCTTTGAAATCCGGATCACCGTAGCCAAGGCGGCAGACCTCGGCATCCACATCGAAGACCAGATGGATGGAGTCGGTGGGGATGACACTCATCGCTCGTATGAGGGCTTCCGCAACCGGGAGACGGAGCCCTGGCGCGACAAAGACCAGCCGTTTTCGTGCTTGCCCTACGACCTGTTGCAGAACCCGATCATCAACGCTGGTGAACGTGCTCATTTGATTCTCCTTCTCATTCTGTCTGTTCTGTTGACATTTTCTGACGGCAAAGCGGAAGAGAAAACGGATTAATGTTGAATCACGTTCCCTCTGCCATCAGGGTTTGACTGTGTGTCGACCTTGTGCCAGTAGAAGAACGCTTCGGGATTGATTGCCTTGAGCAGGTTCAAGCGGGGAAAGCGGTTGATCGTTAATGCGGCGAGTTCTGCGGCCTGGGTCGGATCGTATCGAAGATCGTTAAGCGTCAAGGGCGAGGCCGGGTTGCGGATCAGCGCGGCGATGCCTGCGGCACGCGCGGCGGCCGTTTTCAGATCGTCCATGCTGAACGGACCCAACAGGTGATTGCCCATACGTACCATTCCGGCGTCAATCAGCGCGGTCGTCGCGTCTTGCGGTACGCCTCTGAGCCGTATTTCCGAAATCTGACGGGCGGTCTCGATGGTATCGTCAAGCGCCGCGGCCTGGGTGAGCGCGCCGTCGCGATAACCGATCTCGGCGGCGCAGATGGCGGCGTAGGTTTGGCGGATCAGCGGCAGGTCGGCAGCCTGCGTGAAGAGTTCGCCGACATCCACCACCTGTTTGATCACCTGCATGTTGCTGTCGGGGGTCAGCCTGACGCCGACCGTGTTGGGCGCGAACGCGGTGAGTTTGTCTGCCAGAAGGGCGTCCACGGTGGGCAGCGTGACCTCAACCGCGCGTTCCGTCTCGATGAAGGAGGCGCGGATCGGGATGCGCCGGGTGACGGGGTAGAGGTTTTGCTCTTGGAGGACGTCAAGCATGACGTAGTTGTCGATACTCGAGCAGACGGAGTTGTAGAAGAACTTGAAGTGCCGCCGGTGCGGCAG
>JAKQQT010000239.1 GCA_029564025.1 Armatimonadota bacterium
CGCCGCAAGGCCTGAGTTCGTTACGCCGGAGCGCGATGCGGTTCAGCTGACCGTATCGTGCTCCGGCGTTTTGTCGTCTGTATCCTCCCCGGGAGGCGCTGAGTGAACGATCGCATCCGAGTTCTGCACCTGGCGCGCCCGGCCGCCGGTGGAATGCGGCATCACCTGGCCGATCTTCTCTCCCGTTCCGATTCGAGTCGATACCAGCATTTTCTCGCAGGCCCTGCCTCTTCTCCCGTCTTCGAGGATGCCCTGGCTACCGGCATCGTGTCGTTTCCCGTTTCTGTTCCCGCTTCGTTCCATCCCGCACAATCGTTGAAAGCCGCCGCACGATTCCGCCACGTCTGGAGTCAGGTGGAGCCGGACATCCTGCATCTGCACGGTTGGCAGGCCGCACTGGTCGGCCGCCTCTCCGTATTGGCAACCGGATCACGACCGCGGATCATAATCACGGCTCACAACTTCGTTCCGACGGCAAGAGGTTCAACGTTCGCTTCCCGGATCTCGGAAGGAATCCTCCAGCCGGTTACAGACCACATCATCGCCGTCAGCAAGGCCTTGCGGGATGATCTGGTGACACGCTTTCCGATCGCCGCAACACGCATCTCGATTATCCATAACGGGATCGACTATACGTCACTTCCGGAACGAAACCGGGAACCGGGCTCTCCGTTCCGGATAGGCACAGTGGCCAGGCTTTCAGCGGAAAAGGGTGTCGATACCTTCATCAAAGCGATTTCGTACCTTCCGGACATGGATGCCGTTATTGTTGGAGACGGACCCTGCCGCGCTGAACTGGCCAACCTTGCGGAAGAGGCAGGAGTGGCCAAACGCATTAGGTTCACAGGTCACCTGAATCGTCCTGCCGTTGAGGTTGCGACCTGGGATGCGTTCGTGCTCGCCTCGACCCGTGAAGCCTTCGGAATTGCCATCGTGGAAGTGATGGGGCAGGGGATTCCTGTCATCGGGACACGCGTGGGCGGTATTCCGGAGATTATCGAAGACGGTGTCACCGGCCTACTCGTCAAGCCGGGTGACCCGGAGACAATCGCCGATGCAATCAGATGGATTGCGGAACATCCGACGGATGCGGCGTTGATGGCTGAAAGCGCAAGGCTCTACGTGCGGCAACAATTTGACGTAACCCGTATGGTTCGAGACACGGAGTGCGTATACACTACCGTGGTATCCGGTCGAATCGGTTCCGGGGAGTAGATCCATGGAAAAGACTGTTGACAGACTGCTCGTCCGCTTGACGGTTCCTGCTGTCACGGACTCCTTGTCCACCGTGATGGCCGTGGTTCGCGACCTCGCGCTCCGGCACGGCTTCGACGACCTGCAGGCCGGTCGTCTGGAGGTGATGGCCGAGGAGGCGTGCGGCAACGTGATCAAGCACGCCTTTGAGCCGGGAACCGAAAACACCTTCGACCTGATGGTCTTGCGTCGCCCCGGTCAACTGGTGTTCGCGGTGGAGGATCAGGGCCTGCCGTTCGACGTAGAGAAGGTGGAAGCCGGAAAGGAACCGGGCCTTGGCGTTCAGCTTATGCGCGCCTTCGCAGACGAATTACGTTTTATCAACCTTGGACCCGGCGGCAAGCGCGTCGAAATGCGTAAGGACCTTCCGGCGAAGTCGGCCGGGGAATATCCGGAAATCCCCGAACCGGTTGAACCTCCGGAAGACGCGCACGTCGATCTGCGCCTGATGCGGCCGGACGAAAGCGTGGCGCTTGCCAGGTGCGCCTGGCGGGTGTACGGATACACGTACATGCACGTGGATATCTACTATCCGGACCGCCTTCGCGAATCGCTGGAAAGCGGCTTGATGACTTCCATTGTTGCGGTGACCGATGATGGTGAGATTATTGGTCACGTGGCGGCTGTCAAGACCACTCTGGAATCCCGTGTGGCAGAATCGGCAATTGCCTTCGTGATTCCCGCCTGGCGCGGTCGATCGTTCTTCAAGACGATGAAGACGATGCTCATCGACCGGTCGCGGGAAGCGGGTCTTCTCGGGCTTTACAGCGAAGCGATGACAGTTCATCCCTTCACCCAGAAAGGCAACCTCTCACTCGGCGCTGTCGAGACGGGTTTCCAACCCGGTTATATGCCCGCTCACGTAACGATGAAGGCCATTGCGGAGGAAATCACCGAACGGCTTGCCCTGATGCTGATGTACCTGCGGTTGATCAAGGAGCCGAACCGGACGATCTATCCGCCGTATGAACACGGCGACATCATCAAGCGGATATGCCAACGACTCGACCTGGATCGAACCGTGGCGGACGAACCCGCTATGTCTCCCGGGTTCGGGCAACCGTTAAGCCGGATGGACGTTCACGGTTACGCGGATCTGGGTCTGGCGTCACTGACGTTGGTGGAATACGGAGCGGATTTCTACGCGAGGTTGCGGTATCTTCAGCGCGAGTTCCAGGTGGCGGGAGTCGAGGTGCTTTCGCTGGATATTCCCTTGTCGGAACCATTTGCTCCTGCCGCTTGCACCGCCGCGGAGGAACTGGGTTTCTTCTTCGCCGGAATCATCCCGGAATACCTGCCGTCTGGCGATGCTTTGAGAATGATGTTCATAGGCGCGGTTCGGGTTGACCTGGACGGCGCAACTACCGCGTCTGAATTCGGCGCCGAGATCAAGGACTACGTATGCCGGCGGTATCTCGCGGCGGCACAGGGGTAGGGGCAGACGGCAAAGCGCCCGGCCAATGGCCGGGCGCTTGACGAGAAGAGAAGGCTGGTTCCATCAACCCAACCGGCTGAAGAACTGCTGGGCGACCGCCGCATGGCGATGGCGCAACTTTTTTATGGCGCCGTGCTCGATCTGGCGGATGCGTTCCTTGGTCAGCTTGAAATGGCGGCCCACTTCCTCGAGGGTGTGTGTACTGCCATCCTGCAAACCAAAGCGCAACTCCACGATCTGGCGTTCGCGCGGTTCCAAGTCGTCGAGCAGTTTCTCAACGCGGTCTTGAAGTTCCTCCTGCGGGAGGTCTTCCGTGGTTCCTTTGTCGACCAGGATATCGCCGAGACTTGTGGATTCACCATCCACGAGGGGTGTCTCAAGGCTGACGGGCTCGTTGTTCAGGGGCAGGAGGTCATGCACCTGGTCCACGCTCATGTTGGCGTAGGTGGCGAGTTCGTCTTCACTGGGTTCGCGGCCCAACTGCTGGTAGAGAGTGTCGGATGCGCGGCTCAGCCTTCGC
>JAKQQT010000241.1 GCA_029564025.1 Armatimonadota bacterium
GATCAAGCACGCAAGGAAAGGGCCTATGAGGAAGAGACCGTTGACGGAGGGAAAGCAGAAAATGACAAGTATGAGCATTCAATCGGTGGCGCTGTTCGCGTCTATCTTGTTGGCGTTGCCTGCGGCGCAGGCCGCCGACGCCCCGCCGACGCCCCGGCGGCGCCCCGCCTGAAGCTCGGCGCCTACTACTTCGCGGGCTGGTCGGGCAAGAGCCCGTACGACGACGGCTCGGTCTCGAACGCCTGGGCCAAGGGCATGCCGACGCATTTCACAAAGAAACTGGGGACGGAATACGCGGGGCGGACCCCGGTGTGGGGCTGGCGCGAGGATGCGCCCGGGGTTCTCGAGAGGCAGATCGACCTTGCCGCTGACCACGGGCTCGCCTTCTTCGCCTATTGCTGGTACTTCAAAGACGCCGAGGGCAAGGCGCTCGACCTGGAGACGATCTATCCGTTCAAGCTGCTGGCGGACTGGAACGTCTCCGTGTGGGCCAGCACGAGTCGTCCGGCACTGCCCTACATTCCGGTGGCCACCCAAGGCTGGGACCGCCGGCCCTGGGAGGCGACAAACGGTGAAGGTTTGGGCAAGGGCTCGAAGGTCTCGCCGCATTTCGCGCGCGGCACGCCGGAGGAGTTCGAAGCATATATCAGACGGATGCAAGAGTGGATGGACGCTAACCCGGAGCAGACGACCCCGGATCGCCTCGGTCTGATTTATGCTTGGAACGAGATCGGCGAGGGCGGATCGCTCGTGCCGTGTCGGGACGACCCCGACGGCGCCTACCTGAAGGCCATCAAGCGCGTCGTGTACGGGAAATGAGGACGGCAACCCCGTCACGTGATCGAAAGAAAGTGAAACGGCCAAGGGTTGAAGGATAATGATCGTGATGAGAAGAATCTTTACGTCAGCCGCACTCGTTGCGTCTTGCGCGATGGCGCAAGGCTTCACGCTCAGGGACCAGAAGGTCGAAGTCGAGATCGATGCGGGAGGGAATCTGGTCTCTCTCAAGAATGCTGTCACAGGACAGGATTATGCGTCGGGGAAACCGCTGTGGCGGCTTTATTTTGATCGCAAGGACGGGCAATACGAGAACGAGGTGCGGGCGCAGGACAACACGCCGGATATTCGGCAAGAGGACGGACGGATCATCTTGCGCTATGGGGCGTTGAAGGTCGGGGATGATGTGTTGCGGGCGCGGTTGACCCTGTCAGTGAGGGTCGAAGAGGGTCAGGTGCGTTTCGCCGCCGAGGTCGCGAACGACGAGCCGCATACGATCATCCGCGAGTTGCATTATCCGTTGGTCGGCGACTGCCGGTTGCCTGCCGACCACAAGCTGCTGACCACGCTGCTGGGCGGAAAGCTATTCGCAAATCCGAAGGCGTTGATCGTGCGCACGGGCAACATTCCCCCCTACATGGCGCCGTCGCAGTACTATCGTCAGTTTGACCTGAAGTATCCGAGTCATACGGTTGCAAACTGTTTTGCGTTTGTCGGCGAGGCGCAAGGCTTGTATCTCGGGAGTCACGATCCCCTGTTTCAGGACACCTGGCACGGGCTGCGGGTCTATCCGGACGCTACCGGAGCGTTCGCCGTTTTGGAAGCCGGACTCTACAAATACCCGAACTGTCTGGCGGGGCAGGTGTGGCGGTGTGACGCCAACACGCTGGTTCCCTATTCAGGCACCTGGCACCAGACGGCCAGACTCTACAGGGACTGGGCGGACACGTGGTGGCATCAACGGGAGGTGCCTTTGTGGGTGAGAAAGATGAAAGGGTGGCAACGCGTCATCTTCCGGCACCAGTATGGCGAAACGCTTTTCCGGTATGCGGATCTGAACGGCCGCATGCGGCGCGCAGGGGAAAGTGTGGGCGTGGAGACGGTCTTGGCGTTCGGGTGGTGGCAGCGCGGCATGGACAACGGATATCCCGAC
The DNA here is from genome assembly GCA_029564025.1 of Armatimonadota bacterium. Classification (GTDB taxonomy): domain Bacteria; phylum Armatimonadota; class DTGP01; order JAKQQT01; family JAKQQT01; genus JAKQQT01. The sequence continues at coordinate 1,931 of JAKQQT010000241.1, forward strand.
TCCTATTTCGTGACCGATCCTCAGCAGGGTGGCGATGCGGGCTGGGGCGGCGCGGTCGCCGATTACCGGAAGAACGGCGGGCGTCTGTTGCTCTATTTCAACGGGAAGCTGATCGACCGGGAGAGCGCGTATTACCGGGATGGGGACGGGAAGGCGGTGAGTTACCGCGACAATACGGGCGGTGAGTATACCGAGCAATACCGGTTCAAAGGGCACGGAACCTTTACCGGGCTTTACAACGCCCGGACGTTTGTGGTGGCGGATACGCGGCAGGAGGGTTGGAGGAGGCAGTTGCGGGATATGGCCGACCGGGCGATCCGGTTTGGTACGGATGGTGTCTTTTACGACCAGTTGGGGTATTGCGAACCTTCTTCAAACTGGGATGTGGATGGCGAATTTCCGATCCCCAATACGCGCGTGATTGCGGATAAGGCCGAAACGCTGAACATGCTCCATGACCATCTGGATGCCAAGGCGCCCGCCGATTTCGCACTCGGCACGGAGTGTTTCACGGATGTCACGGCGCAGCATGTCGACTACGTGCATAACCTGATCGGAGCGACAGGGCCGAATGATTTTACGGAGTGGGTTCGTTATGCGTTCCCCGAGGTCATCCTCTCGGATCGGGAGATCCGGGACGATACGGATGTTCTCCGCAGAGTGAACCACGCGATGCTGAAAGGTCTGCGCAACGATATCGAGATCTACCGGTGCCGCGACCTGATCGACAAGACGCCGATCTATCAGCGGCATCTGGCAAGTGTCAACCGGCTGAAGGACAAATACGGTGACTTGCTCTTGCTCGGCCGTTATCGGGACACGGATGGCATCGTGAATGACAACGCAAAGGTTTCCGCACGGTGTTTTGTAAACGGCTCCCGCCTGGCGGTCGTCGTGACGCAGAGCTCTGCTCCGGAAGCCACGACGTCTCTTCGGGTGCCCGGATATGTGTTTCAGGAAATGGACAGTGTGGGCGCGGTCAAGTTGGAAACCGGATCGAACGAACGGCAGGTCTTGCATGTTGGACGCGATGGTCTTGCGGTTCTGGTGTATGCGAAGGGAGTTGGCGAATGAGGAGTCTTATTAGAACGGGTTTCCGTGGCATCTTGATGGTCGCGGTGTTGGTCTGCGGGCGGCTGTGCGCGGATGTCAGGATGCCGTCGGTCTTTTCCGACAACATGGTGCTGCAGCAGGGTCGGCCGGTGACGGTGCGCGGCTGGGCGGAGCCGTCGGAAAAGGTGACGGTCGAATTCGCGGGGCAACGTGTAGGAACCGTGGCGGATCAGACAGGCAAATGGTCGCTTGTGCTAAAGCCCCTGCGGCAGTCTGCGGAAGCGCAGGAGATGCGCGTGGCCGGTAAGAACACGCTCGTCATCAAGAATGTTCTGGTCGGCGACGTGTGGCTGGCCTCGGGGCAGTCCAACATGGAAATGCGCCTGAAACAGGCGGCTGACGCCGCAGCGGAAATCAAGGCGGC
>JAKQQT010000244.1 GCA_029564025.1 Armatimonadota bacterium
AGACTGCGCACGGCGCCCGTGAATCCGGCGTCGCGTTTCGTGATCTTGAACGTCTTGGTGAGGTTGTTGACTTCGATGATCGGCATCAGGCAGGATTCAGGATTCAGGATATTGGATTCAGCGCCCCTCATCCCCGGTCAGACGGGGCGATGGCTTGGGCAGGGTGTCCGGCCTGAATCCCGAATCCTGTATCCTGAATCCTTCCTCATTCTACATCGTATTGGGCACAAACAGAACCTGAATGAAGGGTTTGGATATTTCTATCGTGCTCGAACCGCCCTCGCGCTTGTATTTGAACGTGAACGTGCGCGATACCGAAGTCGTCGGCACTGCCCACATCAGGCAGGGCGCCGTCAGCGAATCGCCGTAGTGCTTCACCGACCGGGACAGCAACTGGGTCGCGCCTTCATACAGTCCGAAGGACGCCCAGTTGGAACTGCTGTCCATGAAAGCGCTGGCCTGAGCCGTAATCAACAGGTATCCGGTGGCGGGGGGCAAGACAGTAACCGATATCAGGTCGTGCCACATCAGGTCGGCGAAGTTGAAGTAGCCGTTACTGCTGTTCCACTTCAGGCAGGACAACTGCTTGCTCGCCAGCGTCCCGGTCACGTTGGCGTTCACCGTGTCGAGCGTCGTACTCACGTTCAGGCGCTGGGCTCCTACGAGTCCCGAAAAGTCCGCCGTTGAGCCGGTCAGACCTCCGGTGATGATGGCGCTGTTAGCGGTGAGCGGACCGTTGATGTTCGCGCTACTGGCAGTCAGCGATCCGGTGACGTTCGCCGTGCCGGCAGTCAGCGTGCTGTTTGCCTGGATGTGCGGCGCCGTAACGCGACTGGTTGCGGTCACTTCATTGGCGGTCACCGTGTTGGTGATGGCGGCTGATTCCGCGCCGAGTGCGTGTTTGACCGTTGCGGAATCGGTTGTCAGCACACCAGTGATGCTGGCAGAGCCCGCCGTGAACTTTCCGTTGACAACCGCCCAGTTGGCGTTCAGCCCGTTGTTGATGACGGCACTGTCCGCCGTCAGACTGTCTGCGATGGCGGCGCGGTCCGCTGAGAGTGAGCCGGCATTCAAGTCGTTCACGACGGTCGCGTGTTGCGCGTGAAGGATATCTGCCTCCAACCGGTCCACGGTCATTGTTCCCTGTATGGTTCCGCCGGGTGCGGTCAACGTGCCGGTCACCTCCAGGTCCTTCGTTGTCGTTTTGTTGTTGACGTTCACAAAATTCGCCGTTGCCGTATCGTACACTTCCACGGACTGCGCGAGCAGTGAGCCCGTGTACGTCCCGCCGGCGGCGTTCACATTGCCGGTGACGGTGGCCGAATTGGCCGACAGCGCGCCGTTGACACTCACATCGCCGCTCACGGTTCCTCCGGTTGCTCCGTCCACGCTTTCCACCCGTGCCGCCTTGTAGGCGTAGGCCACGGCCACCAGCCGGACGCGGGGCAGTAGTTCCTCGCCGCCCTCGCCGCCGACGGTGGTGCTAAGGTAGAGCGTGTCGTTTGCCATCACAGATTGCGGAATCGGTGTATTCGATCCCAGCAGAACGTTGAAGATGCCGTTGATGGTTTGCACGCCGCCCGAACCGCTGTACGATTCCGTCCAGACGGGAGTTCCACCCGTGTCGGTCGTGTACAGGCTGAAGGTCATGTCGTTCGGTCCGTCCGGCACAGGCGCGCCGGCCGGTGTGCGCAGGATACCCTGATAGCCGATCATCGTCGGGATGGCGAAGGCTGTAGCGGTCATCAAGGCCGCGGCAAGCGAGGCGAGATACTTGCAGGTGTTCATTGTTGATACTCCTTTCCGCCGCAAGGCGATAGTCATGCGTAATAAGTAGGAACAGAGCCGAAAACCTACACAAAATCCGCTGGAGTCACGAATTGACAGCACGGAATCGGCTGATGGAACTCCCGTGCGTTCACACAATAAACAAAACCGTTGGAGGAGTACCTTGGATTTGAGCGTGTCCCGCGCGTTGTTGAGCGTATCCGACAAGACCGGCCTTGTGGAACTGGCCCGCGGCCTCGTGGAACTGGGAATCGAAATTCTGTCCACGGGCGGAACGGCCCGGACGCTGACGTCCGCCGGAATTCCCGTGACGCCGGTGGAGGAGGTCACCGGATTTCCCGAGATGATGGACGGGCGTGTGAAGACCCTTCACCCCGCCATCCACGGCGGCATCCTGGCCAATCGCGCCGTACCGGAGCATATGTCCGCCATTGCCCGGGCCGGCATCAAGCCCATCGATCTGGTGGTTGTGAACCTGTACCCGTTCGAGCAGACCGTCGCCGATGAATCCGTGTCGCTCGAGACGGCCGTCGAGAACATCGACATCGGCGGCCCTGCGATGACCCGCGCGGCGGCCAAGAACTTCCAATCGGTGGCCGTGGTGGTGGACCCGGCCGATTACCCGGAAGTGCTGACAGCCCTGCGCGCGCCGGAACGCTCCGTACCTTTGGAGATGCGCCGACGCCTGGCGACCAAGTCCTTCGCCCACACATCGGCCTACGACGCGGCGATTTCCGCCTGGTTGCGCGGCTCGGGAGACCTGTTCCCGGAAACTCTGACCATCCCGCTGAAACTCGTCCAGCCGATGCGCTACGGCGAGAATCCGCACCAGAAAGGCGCGTTCTACCGGCACGCGGGATACCAAGGCCCGACACTTGCCGATGCGACGCTTCTTTCCGGCCTTGAGATTTCCTACAACAACATCCAGGACGCCGACGCGGCGTTGCGCGTGGTGATGTCCTTCCAAGACACCGCGTGCGCCATCATCAAGCACACCAATCCGTGCGGTTGCGCGCTGGGCGCCGATCCCGTGCAGGCGTTCCGCCGCGCGAAGGAAGGCGATCCCGTATCCGCTTTCGGCGGCATCGTCGCGTTCAACCGCCCCGTCACCGACGCCGTGGCCTCCGCCCTGTGCGAGAAGTACCAGAAGTGGGATATCATCGTCGCTCCGTCGTTCGATGAAGACGCCCTGGAACGCATCACCACGCGCAAATCGTGGGGCAGTACCGTGCGCCTCATCGCCGTCCCGGGCATGGAATCCGGCGAATCCACAGCCTACGTCACCGGCGCCGCCCTGGACTTCAAGCGCGTGCTCGGCGGCATGCTGGCACAGGAACCAGACCGGCGCGTGCTGGCGCCGGAGGACTTGAAGGTCGTTTCCAAGGCGCAACCGACGCCGGAGCAGATGGAACAGATGCTGTTTGCGTGGACCATCATGCGCCACGTAAAATCCAACGCCATCGTGCTGTGCAAGGACTTCCAGCTTCTGGGCGCGGGCGCGGGACAGATGAACCGCGTCAACAGCGTGCACCTCGCCCTGCGGCAGGCCGGCGACAAAGCGGAGGGCTGTGTGCTGGCTTCCGACGCCTTCTTCCCGTTCCCGGACGGACCCGAAATGGCGATACAGGGCGGCGTGAAGGCGATCATCGAACCCGGCGGAAGCACAAAGGACGCGGAAGTCATCGCCGTTTGCGACCAATACGGCATTCCGCTCGTCTTTACCGGTGTCCGGCACTTCAAACACTGACAGACGGGAACGGATCGACCGGGCTTTTATCGACCGACTGATACCTTCTACCATTCATGTGGAAGGTATCAGTTTGTCCAACTGATTATTCAACATTCCTGCCGCTTCTTTTATTCCATCCAGGTTAATACTAAACATGTCCACGCAACGCTACTCAGTCACTCCGCACCCCATTCAGACGCTACTTACTTGGGTCCAATCCGGAGAGATCGCAATCCCCGAGATACAACGCCCATTTGTCTGGGACGCGACCAAAGTGCGCAATCTACTCGATTCGCTTTACCAAGGCTACCCGATCGGCTACCTGATCGCTTGGAAGAATCCCACGGTGAAGCTCAAGGACGGCACCCCGTCCGCCGGGAAGCGAATCCTGATTGACGGCCAGCAAAGGGTCACCGCTTTGATGGCCGCTTTGTTGGGCCGGGAGGTGATGACCAAGGATTACGAGACGGTGCGGATCCGAATTGCTTTCCACCCACAGGATGAGCGTTTCGAGGTTTCAAATCCGGCGATCCGCAAGGATGTCGAATGGATACAGGATGTAGCCGAGGTTTTCGCACCCGAAGCCAGCCTGACGGAGCTGACCGATAACTACACGGGGAAGAACCCAAATGCCGATCGCAGGCGCGTGTCGCTCGTTTTCGAGAACCTGCGTAAGATCATCAACAACTATGTCGGGGTAATCGAGCTTGCAGACGATCTCGACATCGAGACGGTAACTGAAATATTCATCCGCGTGAATTCAGCCGGTACCGAGCTATCGCAGGCAGATTTCGCTATGTCCAAAATTGCCGTCAACGAAGTGTACGGCGGAAATCTTCTGCGCAAGGCGATAGACTACTTCTGCCACGCCGCAGTGGCACCGGAATTCCTCTCGGTAATCGAGAAAGGCGACAAGGAGTTTGCTGATTCCGAGTTCCTTCCCAAGATGCGCTGGTTGAAGGACGTGAACGACGACCTCTACGATCCAACCTACACGGATATGTTACGTGTTGCGTTTACATCCGAGTTCGGGCGAGGCAGACTCGCCGATTTGGTTGCGTTGCTCTCTGGTCGGAACTTCGAGACAAGGCAATTCGAAGAGGCAATCTCAGAGGATTCCTTCGGTCGGCTGAAGAACGGCATCCTCGCTTTCATCAACAAGACGCACTTCGATCGCATCACTATGATACTCAGATCGGCTGGTTTCGTGACGAGTGACCTGATCGGCGGCAGGAATGCCGTCAACTTCGCCTACATCCTCTACCTGCGCGGACGAATCGAGCAAATACCTCCTGCTGATCTCGAACGGATCGTTAAGCGGTGGTATGTAATGTCCATACTTCGGGGACGCTACACAGGAAGTCCGGAGACGGCTTTCGATCTCGATATTAGACAGATTGATGCTCAAGGGATCACCGGCTACGTCGCATCAATCATCGAGAATGAGTTGCCTAGTACTTTCTGGACAGGGATGCTTCCGCAACTGATGGACACGTCATCGGCGCAGAGTCCGTACTTCCTTGCCTACCAGGCGGCACAGGTCAAACTCGGTGACAAGGGCTTCCTTTCCCGTGACATCACCGTCCGTGATCTACTCATGAACCGGAGCGACGTGCATCACGTCTATCCTCGCAATCACCTGAAACAGCAGGGTCTATCGCGCGGTCGCTACAACCAGATCGCTAACTTCGTCTTGGCTCAGAGTGAGATCAATATCGCAATCGGTGACAAAGCACCCGGAACTTACTTCAGAGAACTCGAGATGCAGTGCAACGGAGGCATGATGAAGTACGGGGGCATTACGGACAAAGCCGATATGCTTGCCAACCTCCGGATGAGTTGTTTACCCGAATCGCTTCTCGAAGGAAGGATACCGGACTACGACGAATTTCTTGAAGAGCGCCGCAAGCT
>JAKQQT010000280.1 GCA_029564025.1 Armatimonadota bacterium
CCTGATCAAGGAGAACGCCAAACTGAGCGGCGGCAGCGATTCGATCCGCGTTCCGTTCACCGTTCTGGTGCCCTCCGCGGAAGCGGGCAAGAGCACGTTCGCCTTCAAGTTCATCATCGAGGCGACGGATACCATCGGTAACGCCGCGTCCCGCGTGTCCATCGAGTCCTTCTCGTTCGACGCGAATCCGGATGTGACGTTTGCCGATGCCGGTGGCAACACCCTGGCTGAACCCGTGGTGGCGGTCGCCAACGCCGGCGCGCCCTTCAACCTCAGCGCCAACGCGCTGGATGTGGGCGGAATCAAGTCGGTGCAGTGGACGGCCAATACCACCTCCGAAGGCGTGAGTATCACCTCCGTGGATGAAGACGGCACGGCGCACGACGATCTGCTGTGGACCGTGGATCCGGCCCGTCAGCGCGCCCGCCTCGACTTGGTCGTGAACGCTCCGGTCAGTGCCGATGCGGTCGACCCGGTGTTGGCGAATGTGCTGGCCATCGACATCGATGATCACGAAAACCTGAATGCCGCCGAAACGGTGACCATCAACATCAACCAGCCGCCGATCATTGCGGATTCCCTCGCTCTGACGGAAACCAATGACGCGGCCCTGGTGACGACCGTTGACCTCGCCGCTCCGGAAGAAGGCATGGGTTACAATACGGCCTTCGCGGATATCCGCGAGGTCACCATCGCCGAAGGTTCGGTGATGAAACTGGATATCGCGGCCTCCGACGCGAACGGCGATCCCATCGTCTTCTCGGCGACCGGATCCGCGATGACCACCGAAAACGTGGTGGGTACCTTGACCGATAACGGCGATGGAACGGGCCTCTTCAACTTCGTGCCTGGCTACCTGGCCGTGACCGGTGATAACAAAGCCGCGTCATTCGAACTCGATCTGTTGGCGGAAGGCACCAACAATATCGCTCCGGATACCATGAAACTGCTGGTCAACGTGACCGCCAAGTCGGCCACGCCGACGGTGACCGTGGTGTCTGCCTCCGTGAACGATGTGGAAGTGCCGGTCGATCGCGAGCAGATCCAAG
>JAKQQT010000294.1 GCA_029564025.1 Armatimonadota bacterium
TTTGTGCGGAGGGAGGCGTGTGAATGGCGCGAAAAACAAAGGCCGAGGCAGAAAAGACGCGGATGCGGATCATGAAGGCCGCGCTCAAACTGTTCGTGGAGAACGGGTATGAGCGCACGACATTCGCCGACGTGGCGCAGCACATCGGACTCACCAAAGGCGCGGTCTATTGGCACTTCAAGAGCAAGCCCGAACTGCTTGCAGAGCTTGTCGTGTTCATGACCGAACGTCACACCGTCCAGTTGACGCGCACACTGTCGCATCCGGCCTCCTTGGATTCGCTGGAGGCATTGACCGCCTATTTCGTTCAGCGCGCGCGCCTGATCGTTGACTCGCCGGCCAACCGGCGTTTCTTCCTGATGGTGCGGCGGCTTGACTGGTCCTCCTCCAAATTCGTGCTGGTGCACCAGCGGATACGCAATGTGTCGACCATGCCCTATGCCATTGTCTTTTCGGCGCTGGAAGGCATGCGGCACACGGGCGTGATCCGCCCCGATGCGGACCTTGTGACGGTGTCGTCGGTGCTGATGGTGCTGTGGCTGGGGTTGTTGGAACATGAGATTTCGCACTGTTTGGAGACCGATCTTGAAAAGGCGCTTCGGCTGGGTTTTCAAGCGGTTTTGAATAGCGTAAAGAATTGATTGATTGAGAGAGAAAGGGTTACGAGTATGAGCGAAGAGTTGGAGAGAGCAAAAGCGGCCAAGCGTGAGCATCCCGTGGCCAAGGTCATGGGCTGGCTGGTGACGGCCGTCTGTCTGTTGTGGCTGGGCTGGATGGCGCGCGCCTTGGCGCCGCAAAAGCCGGCCGGCGGAGCGCCGTCGTTGGCTGCCATGATGGGCGGGGCTGGAGGGCCGCCGCCGGTCGAGGTCCAGACCGTAGAGGAGGCAGAAATGAATCCGCCTCATGCTTACATCGGCCGGGTCGAACCGATTCAGGATGTCGAGCTGCGCGCGCAGATCGGCGGCTATGTCGAACAGGTCCATTTTAAAGAGGGTGCTCGGGTCAAGGCGGGTGACTTGCTTTTCACCATTGATGCCGAGCAGTACGAGGCGCGGGTCGCGGTGCGCAAGGCAGAGATCGGTCAGGCCGAGGCTGCGCTCGACCGTGCCGAACGCTATCTGCAGCGTCTGGAACGATCGGACGCGCGCGCCATCACGCAGGCGGATCTCGACACCGCGCGCAGCGATGTCGCGCAGGGGCGCGCGGCGGTCAAACAGGCGGTCGCTAATCTGGCATTGGCGGAAATCGACCTCAAGCATACGCGTATCATCGCTCCGATCGACGGGCATGTCGGGCGGACCGTCGCGAATGTGGGCGACTACGTGTCGCCTTCTTTAGGGGCTTTGGTCCGGATCGTGCAGGTGGACCCTATCCGCATCGCGTTTTCGGTCACCGATAAAGACTATCTCAAGGCGATTGAAAAGTTCGGGACGGAGCGCGTGCAGGATGCGTTGCGCATCCGGTACCGTCTGCCCACCGGCACCGTGTCTGACGGGGTGGGAACCCGCGATTTTGAGGACAACACGATGTCGGCCGACACCGCGACGCTGTCGGTGCGCGCCCGGTTTCCCAACGCGCACGGCTTGCTGGTGCCGGACGGTTATGTGACCATTCTGGTTGACCTTGCCAACACGACGAAGTCGCCCGTTATCCCGCAGGAGGCGATGCAAACCGACCGCGAGGGGCACTTTGTGTATGTGGTCGATGAGGCGGGAATCGCACAGCGTCGTGCGGTCACCACCGGTGCGATCATGGAAGGCCGCGTCGCTGTGACCGCAGGCCTCAAGACGGGGGAGCGCGTGGTGGTGCAGGGCGTCCAGAAGGTGATCCCGGGGCAGCCGGTGACGCTTGCGTCTTCCAAGGAGGCTGACCGTAAATGATCTCTGATGTTTTTATTGAACGTCCCAGGTTCGCGCTGGTCATCTCGATCGTACTGACCCTTGCCGGTGCTCTGGCCGTCAAGACACTGCCGATCACGCAGTATCCCCAGGTGACGCCGCCCCAAGTGTCGGTGCGGGCCCGTTACCCGGGAGCCAACGCGAATGACTTGGCCAATACGGTCGCGATTCCGCTGGAAGAAGAGGTCAACGGCGTGGACGACATGCTGTATATGGCCTCTGACTGCGACGACTCCGGCAACTACAATTTGACGGTGACGTTTGAGATCGGCACCAATCTGGATCTCGACATGGTCAAGGTACAGAACCGTGTGCAGCAGGCCACGCCGCGGCTGCCTGAAGAGGTCACCAAGCAAGGCGTCTCGGTGTACACGCGTTCTTCGGACATGCTGGGGTTCCTGACTCTGCGTTCGCCTAAGGGCACCTATGACCGGTTGGAGCTGTCCGACTACGTGTACAACCACATAAAAAACGTGTTGGCGCGCATTCCGGGTGTCGGTGCCGTTGATGTGTACGGCCCCAAACGCAGCATGCGCGTGTGGCTGGACGCCGAACGGTTGGCCGCGTTGGGGATGGGTGCGGATTCGGTGATCGAGGCCATTCAGAATCAGAACGTTCAGGCCGCACTAGGGTCGGCCGGCGTGTCTCCCAATCCGGGCGAGGTCAAACAGGTGCTGACACTCCAGACGCAGGGCCGTTTGAACCAGCCGGAAGATTTCCAGGAGATCATTATCCGAACCGAAGAACAGGGCGGGGTGGTGCGGCTCAAAGATGTGGCGAAGGTGGAGCTGGGCGAGAATAATTACGGTTTCAGCAGCATCTACAACGGTGCCGATTCCGTATCGATCGCCGTCGCCCAGAAGCCCGGCAGTAACGCCATCGAAGCGATGGACGGGGTGCAGCGTGAGTTGAAGCGTCTGCGCGAGCGCATGCCGGACGACATGGAAATGCTGACCGCGTATGATGCCACCAAGTTTGTGCGGTCGAGTATTGAAGAAATTGTCTCCACGCTGTTTCTGACCTTCGTGCTGGTCGTGTTTGTCTGTTATCTTTTCCTTCAAGACTGGCGCGCGACACTGGTCCCGATGGTTACCATCCCGGTTTCGTTGTTCGCCACCTTCGCGGTGATGAAGGCCTTCGGTTACAGCATCAACACGCTGACACTCTTCGGACTGGTGCTGGCGATCGGGTCGATCGTCGATGATGCGATCGTGGTGGTGGAGCGGGTGCAGTATCTGATGGAAACGCGCGGCATGGATCGTAAAACCGCCACCAAAGAGACCATGCGCGAGGTGACCGGCGCCGTGATCGCCACGACGCTGGTGCTGCTCGCGATCTTCGTCCCGGTGGCGTTCATCCCCGGCATCACCGGCAAGGTCTACCAGCAGTTCGCCGTGACGATGTCGGTCGCGATCTGCTTCTCGACGCTCAACGCGCTGACC
>JAKQQT010000334.1 GCA_029564025.1 Armatimonadota bacterium
GTCGCTTCAACGCAAGTTCAACCGAGATCCGGTGGCGTTTTTTGAGACATTCGTGATGCCTCTGCTGCCGAAGCAGGCGATGGGCATGCTGGAGTCGGGCGGCCGGGTGATCGAGTGGCGCGGGATGACGTCGGTGGCCGGCGACGAGCCGCCCCCGCCGATGATGATTCCGCCGGCCCCGGCGGCGGGCGGGGCGGTTCTGGACATGGAGCAGGACGGAGACCTGGAGGAAGAGGAAGGGTGAAAGTCGACTACACACCTCATGCTGCGCAGTACGAGATCCACCGGGCTCGGCGGGATTTCCGTTTCCGTACTGTCTGCACGGGGCGCCGGTTCGGCAAGACCCGCTGCATGGCGGGTGAGCTGCTGTATACGGGCGCGATGGTGGAGGGCGGCGATTACGGCTGGGTGGCACCGACGTACGGCGTGACGGACCGCGGTGTGGAGGCGTTCCGGGAGATCGCGCCAGAGCTGATCCGGGTGGTCGGGCGGATGCCGACGCGGGTTGAGTTCGACCTGGGGAAAGGTCCGTGCAAGGTGTGGTTTCTGAGCGCCGACAATCCGGATTCGATCCGCGGCTTCGGGTTCAAGGGTCTGGTGGTGGACGAGGCCGCGAGCGTTCCGGTCGAGGTCTGGAACTATGTGCTGCGGCCGACACTGGCCCAAACGATGGGCTGGGGTGTTTTCATCGGGACGCCGGCGGGGCGCAACTGGTTTTACGACATGTTCACGCGCGGCGTGAAGGGGTCTGGCGAGGACGGTTTCAAATCGTTTACGTTCCCGTCCCTGGCCTCTCCGTACTTCCCCAAGGACGAATGGGAGGCCGCGAAGAGGGAGCTGCCCGAGGATGTGTTCAAACAGGAGTACATGGCCGAGTTCTTGGAAGACGGGGCGGGTGTCTTTCGCGGTGTTGACGGTTGTTTGCTGGATCGTTGCGAGGATGTTGACAGAGGGCGTTACCGGCGTGTGGTGGTTGGATGCGACATCGCTAAACACACGGACTGGACGGTGCTGATTGCGGCGGACATGGACACGGGCGAATGCTTGGCCATGGATCGGTTCAACAATTTGGACTGGCCGTTCCAGAAGGAGCGGATCAGGGATTTCGTGACGAAGTGGGACGCGCTTCTCGTGATGGATGCGACGGGCGTCGGGGATCCTGTTTACGACGATCTGAGTCGGGACGTGTCGATGCGCTGCATCCTTCCTATCCGGTTCACGCCGAAGACGAAAACGGCGCTGGTGCACGGGCTGATGGTGGCTATTGAGCAGAAGAAAGTGCGTTGGCCGAAGGGGTGGGAGATTCTGACGGCGGAATTGAAGCGTTACGAGTACAGCATGACGGCGTACGGCAATGTG
>JAKQQT010000347.1 GCA_029564025.1 Armatimonadota bacterium
GCTCGTGGGCGGCATCGGCGCGGGCATCACGCTGTTCTTCGTGCTGCTTGTCCCGCTGAATCAATCGTTCCTGACCTCCTTCGTCGTTGCCCTGATTCCCATTGCGCTTTGCCTCGCCTACATCTTCGGGCTGCGGCAGGGCAAGCCGCCCGGTTACGACCGCGACATCTTCGAGCGCTGTTTCACCGGTAGCGGATTCGCGCCGGAGGTTCAGAACAACCGCAATTTCCGACACCCGCTTTCGGAGGAGCAAACATGAATCGCCAGCTTTCTGAACGACTCGCCTCCTCTCTGTCGCGCCATTTCATCCATGCGCCACTTGGAGAGTCAAAGAGTGGTGTATCCAGCAGGAAACCATCAACAAAACTCCTCCGCATCGAGGAATAGCAGGCCACTCCTGCATACAGCAACGAAAGGAAACACACCATGAAAAGACTCATCGCACTCACACTTGTCACGCTCGGAGTCACAATCTCCGCCCGCGCGCAGTGGATCGTCTATGACCCGACCATGAACATGCAGCAGATCATGGCGCAGGCGCAGAACATCGCGAAATACATCCAAATGATCCAAAACCAGGTGCAGCAGATTCAAACGCTCACCGATCAACTTAACGAGTTCAAGCACTACGAGAGCCTCTTTGGCGACCCAAAGGCTGTCATTCTCACCACCGTCCAACCACTCGTCAGCGACCTACGCAAGACGGAACTCGGCCAGACGCTAACGGCCCTCGAAGGCGCGGTGGATGCGGGCGACGCCATGCTCTACAACGCCAATGGCCTGTTCTCCAGCATCGGCACGACGTTCACCACGCCGAATGGGGCAACGGTTACTCGCCGCGAAGCGCCGTATCTGCCGGTCGCCGCCGTTCAAAAAACGACGGACAACTACCTCGCTGTCGCCGCTGACGCGAGTGCCCGGCGTATTGCGTTGAAAGCGGAAATCGCCCGGACCACCGAGGCGCTCAAGAGCGCAACCACCGACGCCGAGGTGCAGAAGTTGCAGGGAGTGCTAACAGGTCTGTCCGCCGCGCTCAACAACACGGAATACGAAATCAGTCAGGCGACCACGGCGGCCTTGGTGCAGGACATTGCCAACCGCAACGAAGCCCAACGCCAGGTCGAGGCGAAGAAGGAACAGCAGCACGCCGAGTTCACCGAGGCCGTGCAGAAATACGGCCAGACGTTCCGCCTGATGAACGCGCCCACCGCGTTCCCGACTCCGTAACCACAACCTCAAATCGTCCCGACGTATGGCAACCTTTGAACAACTCTTCCCGACGTTCCTCCAGAAGTGCGCCGAATTGCACGAGTTGCTGCGCATCGTCGCGTTCATGTTGTTCATCGTCGGGACGATCCTTCAGGTCTTGCACGGTTTCACCGGCAAGACGCTCATCCTGCACATGGTGCGGTTGTTCGTGCTGACCGCGCTGCTCGTGATGCTGCCGCAGTGGGGTAACGAAGCACAGCGTATCCTCCAAACTTCCATTCTCGACGGTCTCGGCGTCGATCCATCCCAGGTGCAGGAGCAATACAGCCACCTGCTCGAAGTGCGTCGCGACACCGGCAATGACCGCTCCTGGTGGGACATCATCGGGGACTTGAATGCGTTCACCGTCGAGTTGCTGATTTCTGGCATTCTCTGGCTGATTGGCTATTTCGCAGCGCTGCTCCTGTTCTGGGCCTACATCATTCAGAAGTTCATCCTCTTTTCTGCCTATGCCCTTTCGCCGCTGCTCATCGGGTTCATGGCAATCCGGCCGTTGCGCTCAATCGGTAGCCGTTACCTCATGCACATTGTCGGCGTGTTACTCTGGCCACTCGGCTGGGCCGTCGCCGCGCTCATCACCCAAGGGATTCTCGATTTCATGACAGATCAATCCATCCGGTTCTTTGACCCGACCGCGCAGCTCTATTCGTTGCAGGCGACATTCGGGCTAGCCGTGGTGGCGTTCTGGATTGTGTTCAGCACGATTGCCGCGCCGCTCGTGATTCAGAAAGTCATCGCGGCTGGCGAACTCGCGGGCGGACAACTCATCGGCGGGGCATTCGGTAGCTTCCTGCAAACCGCCGCCACCACCGCAGGTGCGGCTGCCGTCGCCGCTCCCATCGGCGTGCCTGCGGTGACCGCCGGCACGGCAGGCATGGCAGCAATCCTCAGCACGTTGTCCAGCGCCGCCGGACATGGCAGCGCCGGGGCAATCATCATCGCTGGCTCGGGTCTGCCGCCGCGCTCCGCTCGCGGGCGGCCGGGCGACGACATCACCGGCGACAAGGCCGTTCGCGAACTCATTGCCAAGACCAAAGGCCATTACTACTGAACCTATGCAATCCACCGAAATCAGCCCTCGTGAAACATCCACCGGCAACGGCGCAACTCCCGTGCACCTCGCCCGCAAGAAATTCGATCCGACGCAACTTTTTGCGCAGCGCGATCGGCTGCCGTGGTTCTGGTTCTTCGTGGCCGTCGCCGTGTCGGTGGCGGCAGCGCTCGACCGTTACCACATCATCAATCAGTTCAAGCAGCGCGAACGCGTCGTCATCATTGACCCGGCACAGACCTATTACGTTTCGCCACTGCTTCAGTTCTCGGAAGCGAAGGATTTGCACGCGCAGCAGGCCGAACTCGCGACCGTCACCTTGCTTCAACGCAACCCCAAGGATTTCGATCACCCGGATTTATTGAGGCAGATGTTCTTGAAGTCGGCGTTGGAAAAGGCCCGCGACCATCGCACGCGCGAGGCGGTTGAGTTCCGCGCCAAGCAACTCCACCAGAAACCGGAGATTGGGAAAATTGATATTCTTGCCACCCGCGAAAACGAGGTGCTCGTCGCGGTGTACGGCCAGGTGATCCGCACTGGGATCTTTCAGGAGAAAGTTTTCAACGAGGCGTTCAACTTCAAATTGAGTCTCCGTTTCATCCGCAACCCCAACATGGCCGCCAACGGTCGTTTCCCTACCGCTGTCGGCGACTTCAAATATGAAATCACCAATTAGCATCCTCCTGCTGACCGCGACCCTCGCGCTCGGCGACCAATCAGAAAAAGTCCGCTATTCGCTAATCCGCTTCAACCATCCGGGCGTGTGCAAATCCAACCGTGGCAAGAGTGACCGAGGAATTGAAACTCTCAGCGCAAGACTTCACTTACTTCGCCTTGTTGGGTCTTTCTCCAGCGCGGATCGCAGTATTCGGGCGTGATTCGTAAGCCCAATCGGCAATCACGGGAAAAGTGGACGGCGGATTTGTTTGCGGAACGACGAAGCGAATCCAGCCGTAATGCACTGCGCCGTTGGAAAGAAAGCGGACGCCGAGATATGCTTCCGGCGGTTTGCCGCTGAATCCCGGCCAGGTGTTGCCGGAGGCGTAGGCAATCGCCTGGGCTTCTGAATCCCGGTGTGCCCAGTTCTCGCCAGCCTTGTTACTCGGCCCGAATTTGAAGCCGGCCTCCTTCAGCACGATGCGCCCCTCGGCATTCAGCAGATAATCGTTTCGATTAAAGGCAAAGGAGTCCAGATAGGGTGTTAATGTGGAAGGCGCTCCAGGGCTTGGCAAACCCGCCAGTATTCCAACGCTGAACCGGAAATCGGCGACGCCATCTTGATCCAAATCCAGATCGGTAGTGGGCGAGGTCTCGTTCAGCACAATCGGGCCTTGGCGATAGACCACGCTACTGTCAGCCGCGCAGTTGTTGGCCAGCGCCAGTGCTGCCGCCAGCGCAAGCGCACACCAACCGAGAATCGGTGAAAGAGAGAACGCTTTCAACCTATTCGTTTCTTGTGTTTGAAAAGCCACAGTGCGACCCCGCTTAAACCAAGCAGTGCGAAGGTGGAAGGCTCGGGAACTGCACCAGCAACAATCGCAGCGTTTGGTCGTGTGTCCCAAGCCAGTGCCAGCAGGTTGCCCGCATTCGCTCCGACGAAACTCACGTCCAAATAGAGGTAACCGAAGTGAGTATCTGCGTTCCGAGTGAACTGCACGCCCAGGTATGCAACTTGTCCCGTGAACAAACCAATCGCGCCGTTGTTTCTGGCGGACGTGAGCAGCGAGCCATTGGCGCTAAAATCCCAGAATGCGCCAACGGGTGTGAGCGAATCAATCTGCTGCCCAGCGGAGAGAGGCAGTCCATACGAATTGAAATCCAGACTCCCGGCGGGGGCGGCCAGCACTGCCGCGCCGGCCTGCGGAAAAATCGCGAACCCGGGCTGCCCGCTTTGGAACACGAAATCGGTCGTGCCGTTGCCGTCCATGTCCAAGTTGTAGGGATTACTTGGAAGCCCGATCACCGGCCACCCGTTGGAAGTTGGGATGTCGAACTGCTGATAGACGATTGTGCCCTGCCCGTGGGCAGCAGCGAGCTGAACGAGCAGTCCCGCCAACACCGCGTGGTGTTGGCGGGCGAGGGCTGACACAACCTGTTTCATAGCCGCACTACTGTAACTCAGCTACCCGGTAGAATCGAATCGCATTTGTAAATGCAGTTGTCACGGCAACATTGGTTTTCGTGGCGCTGATTTCGCCGCCAATGTTTGTCCAGTTGGTCACGTTCAAGTCGTCCTTGTATTGCAGTTCGTATCGGAGTCCGACCACCGACGGCCAAGACAGAGCAACTTGGTTTGAACTGACGAGCAAAGGTGAGGCAAGCACCAGGGGCGGCTTTGGCTGTGCGATGTTTCCTGATACCAAAATGGAAATCCGCTGTGAGGCCGCTGCACCGTTGGTGTCCACCAACGTCCCTTTGTGCGCCACGCGGATTAAATAAGTGTCCGACGCGGCGTTGGTGATGACGACTTGCTCCACATTGTCACGGATGTTGTCTCCGGTGGTTGCTGCATTTGTCCGGGTCACTGGATCACACGAAGGGTTCGTCGTTCGTGTCCGTCCGCGCGCTCGCGCGGAAGGCAGCAACGAACCTGAACATCCGATGGAACAAGCACACTTACGTCTTTGAGTTGGTCGAGAGCGAAACACCCGTGCTCGCGCTCAATCTCGAAGATCGTGCGGCGAGCGAAGTCGCCCAACCCGCACCACAGGTCACGCCGACGCGATTGCTCGCGCTCCTGGATAAGGCCAAAGCGTTCTCGTTGCTCAAAAAGCAGCAGCCCGACGCCGTGGCCGGCGCGGAGGCCAGGACTTTTGGCGATGAACCGCAAGTCACCGACTTCAACGATTACGAAATCCGCATCGAAGAAGTGTTTCGGTTCAATCTGGAGGACACACTGGTCTTCCACCTCACGTTGCGGAACAAGTCGGAGCATCCGATCCGTTATCTGCCGGAGAGCTTCTGCGTTCGTATTGGCCACCGGCTCTATCACCAGTCCATCAGTGACGCGCCCGGCCTGCTGCCGCCTCATGCGGCCAGCACGGTCTATTTCGCCATCACCGGGACTCCAGATGGCGGGCGCAATGAACTCTCGCTCAAGAACGAGTTCAGCGTGTTGGTAACCCGCCGCGACTTTCTTGACTGCGGGACGACAGATTCACGATTCCTTTAGCCTTCCCCAGGGGGATCATCATGCCGCGTGTGCAGAGGCAGAACCCAAAAATTGGCCAAGAATTGGCCAAGCACGTTTTTCGTGCTTTTTTTGGGCTCTGCGGCCCGAATCGTAACCACTTGGTTTTACGGCACTTAAAATTGGCGCATCCGGCAGGACTCGAACCTGCAACCTTCTGATCCGAAGTCAGAAGCTCTATCCAATTGAGCTACGGACGCGCTCGGACGCCAACGTGTACTCGATCCGGGCGATTATGCAATCCGGGATTTTGCGCCCACGACGCACCGACGCACCGACGCACCGACGCACCGACGCACCGTCTTTATGCTCGCCTTTTTCATTCTGTCGCGGCACAGATGCGAGCGCATCAAATCATTATGAAACGAACGACATTGAATCGATGGCATCTGGGGCTGCTGGCGGCGGCCGTACTGACACTCGTCTCGTGCTCGACGTCCCGTTCCGCGGCGTCCGCTCCGAAGACGCTCTTCAACGGAAAGGACTTGACCGGCTGGAAGGCGATGTTCGATGACCCGAGCGTGAAGCCGGAATCGGTGTGGTGGGTGCAGGACGGCATTCTGGTATGCAAGGGCGAACCGTTGGGAGCCCTGGTCACAACGCAGAACTACATCAACTACAAGCTCGAGGTCGAGTACCGGTGGGCCCCGGGCAAGAAGCCGGGCAACAGCGGCATTTTCGGACGTGTCAACGGACCGGCGCGTGGGCTGCCGCGCTGTCTCGAGACGCAACTGCACCCGAACAGCGCGGGGGACGTGCTCGGGCTGCAAGGAATGAAGGTGACCGGGGACCCGGCGCGGGTGAAGTCCATCCCGAACCACGCGGTGGCGGGCGATATCACTCTGGTGGGCCGGATCGTCGGCGCCGAGCGCCCGCAGGGGGAATGGAACAAGGTCGAGATCCTGGCCCAGGGGGACCGGGTGACCGTCTGGTTCAATGGCACGAAGGTGAACGAGGCGCACGGCGCCGAGATCATCCCCGGCCCGGTGGGCCTGCAGTCGGAAGGCGGCGAGATTCATTTCCGGAACGTCCAAATCACCGGAATGGATTAGCGAGGCTCCGCCTCAGCACGCATGTTTCATGGAGTTCTGACCACGGCGAAGCCGGAAACTCCGAGATGTGGACCCATGCGGTCTATACAGAGCGACACAAATGATGCAGCGCCGGGTCAGGGGACCCGGCCTACAAGCCTGTAGGCCGCGTGCCCTCACGCGGCGGAACTTCTGACGCTGCGTATAGATACACAAAACCGCGCCAGGTCCGAACGATGGAGACACTCATCGAAGAGTTCCTGCAGCATGTCCGGCACGAGCGGGGCCAGGCGGAACACACGCAGCGGACCTACCAGGCCCAACTCGGGGCGTTTGTCGCGTGGGCGAGAGAGAACGGCTTGCAGGACTGGCGGTCGGTCGAACTCTCGCATCTGATGGCGTTCCTGCATCACGAGCGGGGACGCCGTCTGGCCACCGAACCGGAGGACTCGGCCCGGCGGCTGAGTCCGGAGAGCCTGTACATCGAAATCGCGGCGTTGCGGGCGTTCTACCGGTTCTGCGAGAACGAAAAGCTCCTCGATCAGAACGTGGCGGAGCATTTGACTCTGCCGCGGCGCTGGAAGCGCCTGCCCAAATCGCTGACCGAGGATGAGATCAAGCAACTGCTGCGTCCACCCTCAGGCGAGGACCCAAGCGCTCTCTGCGACCAGGCGATCCTCGAACTGGCGTACGCGTCGGGTCTGCGGCTGAGCGAACTGCGCCAGTTGCGGCTCGAGCAATTGCATCTCGACGCGGGCTTTGTCACGGTGATTGGGAAGGGCAACAAGGAGCGGGTGGTGCCCGTGGGACGAACGGCCATCGCCGCACTAACACGGTACCTGACAGTCGCGCGCCCGCGTCTGGTGAACCGGCGGTCGACGGCCCATGTGTTCCTGACGCGCCGCGGGACGTCGTTCGCGTCGGTGACGCTCTGGCTGCGCGTGAAGCAGCGGGTACGACAGGCCGGGATCACCCGGCGCGTCACGCCCCACATGTTGCGTCACAGTTTCGCGACGCATCTGCTCGAACACGGGGCCGATTTGCGGGTGATCCAGGAACTCCTGGGGCACGCGAACATCAGCACCACCGAAGTCTACACGCACGTGGCCGGCG
>JAKQQT010000351.1 GCA_029564025.1 Armatimonadota bacterium
TCGCGGAACATCCTGTTGCGGGCGGACTATGAAGGTTTGTCTCACCTGATCGTGCGCACCTTCATTCCCGAGGAAGAAGAAATGCGCGTTGTGGCGGGCAAAACCCGCAAGGTCAAGCGCAAGCTTTTCCCCGGCTACGTGTTTATCGAAATGGTGCTGGACGATCCGACCATCCAGTTGGTCAAAAGCACCACGGGCGTTACCGGATTTTTGAGCAGTGGCAACAAACCCATTTCCCTCAAGGAAAACGAAGTCCGCCACTTGGAAGACCTGAAGGAAGGCAAGCAACCGCCGCGCGTGGAGTTCGAGAAGGGCGATATCGTGCGCGTCACGCAGGGCCCGTTCGCGGAGTTTACCGGCAAGATTGACGAAGTGATGATCGACAAGCAGAAACTGCGCGTGTTGATCGAGCTGTTCGGTCGGGACACGCCGGTGGAACTGGCCTTCAACGAAGTAGATAAAGAGATCGCGGACCCGTCGCGAAAGCACTAAAGGCGGTTCGGCGAACGGCGGATTGGACCACGCGATCCTGCCGTCAGCGTACACGTGGGAGATCCTTCTGGGATCGCGGAGAGAAGAATCATGGCGAAGAAAGTCATCGGAGTCATCAAATTGCAGTGCCCGGCAGGCAAAGCCACGCCGGCGCCGCCGGTTGGCCCCGCGCTCGGTCAGTACGGCATCAACATCATGGAGTTTGTGAAGACGTACAACGAGCGCACGGCTTCACAGGTCGGGACGATCATCCCGGTTGAAATCAGCGTTTACGACGACCGCTCGTTCAGCTTCATCACCAAAACCCCGCCTGCCGCGGAATTGCTTCGCAAGGCCGCAGGCGTGGAAAAGGGTAGTGGCACGAACCTGAAGGTGAAGGCGGGCACCGTGACCAGGGCGCAGGTTCTGGAGATCGCCCGCACGAAGTTGCCGGACCTGAATGCCAACGATGAAGCGGCCGCCGCAAAGATCATCGAGGGCACGGCCCGAAGCATGGGCATCGTTGTCACGGACTGATTAAAGACAGCCGTCCGGGCTTTTTTACCCGGGGCGGCGTACACGTGGGAGGGCGGAAACGCCCGCCATCAACCACAGGAGCAAAGAAATGCCGAAACACGGAAAGCGTTACAATGCCGTAGCGAAAACGGTTGACAAGGACAAGCGCTACGGGATTACCGAAGCCCTCGAGATGGTGAAGAAAAGCGCCACCGCCAAGTTCGACGAAACGGTGGATGTGGCGATTGAACTGGGCGTGGACCCGCGCCACGGCGACCAGATGGTGCGCGGAACAACCAGCCTGCCGCACGGCACGGGCAAATCGCTGAAAGTGGCCGTCTTCGCGCGCGGAGACGCCGCCAAGGAAGCCGAGGAAGCCGGAGCCGACGTTGTTGGAGACGACGACCTCATCAAGCGGATTCAGGAAGGCTGGCGCGACTTTGACAAGCTGGTTGCCGCCCCGGACATGATGAAGTCCGTTGGTCAGCTGGGCCGCGTGCTCGGTCCCCGCATGCCGAGCCCGAAAGCCGGCACGGTTACCCCGAACGTCGGTCAGATTGTGCGCGAGATCAAAACGGCTTCCCGCGTGGAGTTCCGCGTGGAGAAGGCCGGTATCGTGCATCTGCCTATCGGCAAGGCCAGTTTCGACGCACAGAAACTGCACGAGAATCTAGCCGCTGTTCTGGTTGCCCTGTACAAGGCCAAGCCGGCTTCGGCGAAGGGGCGCTATTTCAAAGACCTGACCATTTCGTCTACAATGGGTCCTGGCGTTCGCGTTGATATCCAGGCCGTTCAGGCCCTTGGCGAAGGAAAACAGATCACCGCGTAAGAAAAAGTTCATAAACTGCCCAACCTGAAGACAGCGGGATGTTGCCTGGCAACGTAATACCCGCCGAGGGAGCGGACAGGTCAAATACACCGCCATTGCGCGCGTATAGACCCCCGCCCCGTTTTCGGGCGGGGGTCGTTTTTATGTTCCGAAACACAGCATAGGGGTTGTCGAAGGGCAACCACACGATACGGGAAGTTCATTCAAAGGGGGTGAATCAAATACCAACTCCTCAGAAACTGAAGATCATTGAGGAAACGCAGGAGAAGCTCAAGCGCATCACCGGTTACGTGCTTGTGGACTATCGCGGACTGACCGTCGCCCAGATCTCCCAACTGCGCAGGAATATGCGCAAGGCGGGAGACAGCGAGTTGAGTGTGATCAAGAACACTCTGTTCCGCAAGGCCGCCAAGGAGACCGGCGTGAATGTGGATACCAGCCTTCTGGAAGGTCCGACGGCTGTTCTGTTCACTTACGAAGAGCCGATGGAGCCCATCAAGGCGCTGACGGCCTTCATGAAGGAC
>JAKQQT010000362.1 GCA_029564025.1 Armatimonadota bacterium
ATGTCGCGCAAACCGATTTTCCTCATGGTATGGCTCCTGGTGGTGGGCATGTCCGCCGGCAGTGCCTTGGCGGAATTGATCGCCTACTATCCCTTCGAGGAAGGCCAGGGAACGGAGACCGTCGACGCCACCGGCAACGGAAACGACGGCGCCCTCAACAGCGGGGTGCAGTGGGTCGCCGGCTACAAAGGAGGTGGCGTGCATTTCGACACGGCCGGTGAACGAATCGTGATCGGCCCGATTGATCCCACAGCGGCAAACAACGCCATGACCTTGGCCGCCTGGATCAACTGGGAGGGGCAGAACCACAGCATCGCCCAACAGGGCATCATCGGCAAACGTCTCGGCTGGAGCACCACCGGCGACACGATCAAGTGGTTTTGGCAGACCAACCCGGCCGGCGATCTTCTGTTTCGAGCTGACTATGACGGAGGTGGTACGAGTTTCGGGTGGGGCAATGCCCTGCTCGTGCCCTATGCGAATGAGTGGGTTCACGTGGCTGTAACTTCGGACAATGGCGCCGGGGTGCAGTACATCAACGGGGAGCAGGTTTCAACCGGGAACGCTACACTCAGAGAATCTGCGAACGCTACGCCCGTGACGATTGGCTGTGTGGATTCCACCAATACCGAAACCTTTGTCGGCATCATCGACGAAGTGCGGATCTACGACACCGTCCTGACAGGAATCCAGTTGCAGCAGGTCATGGTGGGTGATTACACCTCCGCCACATCACCCGTTCCGCCGGACGGTTCCACGAACATCCCGCAGGATGTGATTCTCTCCTGGTCGCCCGGCGAGTCCGCCGCGTCGCACGATGTGTACTTCGGAAGCAGCCTCGAAGACGTCGCGGCGGCCGAACGGAGCAATCCGTTGGGCGTTCTGGCCAGTCAGGGGCAGACCGGACTGACCTTTGATCCTCCCGGTCTGTTGGATTTCAGTCAGACCTACTACTGGCGGGTCGATGAAGTCAACGCGCCGCCGGACAGCGGCATCTTCAAGGGGCAAGTCTGGAGTTTCACCGTCGAGCCGTATGTCTATCCGGTCACGAACATCATCGCCACTGCATCCATGGCCGACGCCGACTCTCCGGCACAGGGCACGATCGACGGCTCCGGCCTGAACGCCGACGACCGCCACTCCACCGAGGCGACGGACATGTGGCTGGCCTCTCCGACTGATGCAACGCCCGTCTGGATCCAATACGAGTTCGATCGCATCTACCAGCTCTGGGAGATGGAAGTCTGGAACTACAACAGCCGGTTCGAACTCGTTCTGGGCTTCGGACTCAAGGACGTGACCATCGAGCACTCCCTCGACGGCGCCGAGTGGACCGCCTTCGGTGACGTGGAGTTCGCCAAGGCAACCGCCCGGTCGGATTACGCCGCCAACACGATTCTGGACCTGAGGAACGTGGCCGCCAGGTATGTCCGGATCACGGTGAATTCCAACTGGAACATGGGCGTGATGCCGCAGTATGGACTGAGCGAAGTCCGCTTCACGTATCTGCCCGTCCAGGCGCGCGAGCCTCGGCCGGCAGTGGGGCAGGCGGATGTGCCTCTCGATGTGACACTCGACTGGCGAAGTGGACGCAGGGCCGCTGCGCACGAGCTGTTCGTCAGCACGGACCAGGCGGCCGTGATCGATGGCAGCGCCCTGGTCGAGACGCTCGGCGAAAGCCGTTATGAACTTGGCGGGCTGAACTTCGGCTCGACCTACTACTGGAAAGTCAACGAGGTCAACGAAGCCGGCGCCGGCTTCTGGGAAGGGGACGTCTGGAGCTTCTCGACGATCGACTACGCAATGGTCGATGATTTTGAGGGCTATATGGACGACATCGAAGCCGGACAGACCATCTTCCAGACCTGGATCGATGGCTGGACCAACGACACCGGCTCGACCGTGGGCTACCTTGACGCTCCGTTCGCCGAGAAGACGATCGTTCACGGCGGCAAGCAGTCGATGCCGTTCCAATACGACAACTCGGTCTCGCCGTTCTATTCCGAGGCCGAGCGGGAATTCGATCCCGCGCAGGATTGGACGGGCAATGGCGCCGACACGCTGGTGCTCTACGTGCGGGGCAACGCGCCCGATTTCGTGGAAGCCGCCGATGGAAGCATCGTCATGAGCGCCATCGGCACCGACATCTGGAGTACGGCCGATCAGTTCCG
>JAKQQT010000363.1 GCA_029564025.1 Armatimonadota bacterium
CCGACGACTTCGCGATGGTTGCCTCCGGCGGGTACCGGCTTCCTTTGTTCAACGCGCTGATATCGGAACCGCTGTCGGGTCCGTTTCACGCGCGCGTGATGCGGACAGGACTGCTGAACGCCTCCCCGAAAGCCGGCGACCTGACGATGTACGCCGGCCGCCGGATCGGTATCGGCACGCAACTGAACCTGCTCGGCGATCCGTTGAACCCGTACATTGAGCTTGCCGCCAAACCGGACGCGTTGCTTTATGCCCTTGAATCCGTCTGGAAGGCGGGCGGTTCTTCAATGCCGGACAACGAGCGCGAGCGTTTGACCACCGCCATCCCGTCCCTGCCTGACGATGTCGCAAGAGCCGCGGCTCTTCTTCTGAACATCGAGTTGGCGAGCCTCGGATGGCGGAACCGGGGGCTGGAACCGGTTCGCAAGGCCGGCATTGATCTGAAGGACGCCTATTCCCTGCTGACCGGCCGCACCGACACAGACTCCGCGAACTACCCGCGCCTGCAGAACCTGGCTTCCGCCATCGACCTGAAGCGCCTGGCTGTTGGAGGCGAACTGACCGCCGCCGCCGCGGATTACATCGCACTCACGCTCGGAGAACGAAAGGGAACGGAAGCATACTCGCTTACCGTCGATACACCGCTCGGACGGGTGATCCTGAACGGATCGGGTAACGATACCGTGGACGCGAAAGCGGCGAACCTGCTGATCCTGGACACGGGTGGAAATGACCAATACGCCTCAGGCGCGGCAACAATTTCCGAAAACCACCCCGTCTCGGTGCTGGTCGACCTGTCCGGTGACGACCGGTATATCGCCGATCCGGGACTCGAATCATCGGACGTCGCCGGCTTTGACGGCCGGAAGAACACCGGTGCCGCTCCTTCGTTCGGCGCCGGCGTCCTGGGCTACGGTGTTCTGGTGGACCGGCGCGGCAACGATGTCTATCGCGGGTTGAACCTCACTCAGGGCTCTGCTGTCTTCGGAGCAGGCCTGCTGAAAGACCACGAAGGCGATGATACCTACGATGCCTACGGTTCCGCGCAGGGCTCCGCCGAGTACGGCGTCGGCATTCTGCACGACGAGGCCGGTTCGGATTCCTACTCCTGTTTCTGCAATGCCCAGGGATACGCCGGACCGATGGGCTTCGGCCTGCTCCTGGACAAAGGCGCTTCACCCGATACATACACCGCGCGCGACACCCCGTTGGACATCCCCTCCGCGCAAACTCCCGAGCACAACACCAGCATGGCGCAGGGTGTCGCCTGCGGACGGCGGGCGGACTACCTGGACGGCCACTCCATCGCGGGCGGAGTTGGCGTTCTCTGCGACGACGGCGGAAACAACACCCTGACGTGCGGTGTCTTCGGACAGGGAACGGGATACTGGATGGGCGTCGGGATGTGCCTGCTGGGACCCGGCGATGACACGGTCGCCGGCACGTGGTACGTACAGGGATCCTCCGCGCATTTTGCGGTCGGCATCCTGGATGATACCGGCGGGAACGACACGCGCAAGGCCACTCACAACATGGCGATGGGCGCCGGGCACGATTACTCGGTCGGCTGGCTGATCGATCACGCCGGAAACGACACCTGTGATGCCCCGGGTCTTTCGCTCGGCGGGGGCAACGCCTGCGGGTACGGCTTCTACTGGGACAAAGCAGGCGACGACTCTTACAAGGCCCAACCGAGGGCTTCGATGGGCGACTCCGGCGGCGGATCCCGAGTGAATGACCTCCGTGAACGCAGTGTCACGATGGGCGTTTTTCTGGACAGCGGCGGGAACGACGCCTATCCGACTTCGATACCAAGGAGCCGGAACAACAATATATGGAGCGTCCTGAGAAATGACAGGAACGGACGCGGCGGCGAACGCGGAGGCGGCCTCGATACGGAAGCCCCGCGCCTTGCCGAACCGGATTAGGAGACCGTTCATGCCGGAACCAACTGAATCGCCCCGCCACATTTTGCCGATCAAGCGCATCGCCGCCCTGGATCTGGGCACCAACTCCGTGCGCCTCGCCGTTGCCGACGTCATGCCGGATCACACATTGCAGATAGTCCGCGAATCCAAGGAGGTGATCCGCCTGGGCGCGGGCGAGGTGGACGGCAACATCGCCGAGGACGCCATTCAGCGCGCGGAAGCCGCTTGCCGGAGCCTCACGTCAGCCGCGCGCCAACTGGGAGCCGACAGCATCATCGCTGTAGCCACCTCTGCCGTGCGCGAGGCTGAGAACCGGGACGACGTGGTCGCCCGGCTCGAAGCCGCCGCCGGCGCCGATTTGAAAGTTATTTCCGGTGTTGAGGAAGGCCGTTTGATCCACCTCGGCGTCACCCACAACGAGGTCCTGCCGAAAGGCCGGTTCGTGGTGGTGGACATTGGCGGCGGAAGCACGGAACTCGCCTGCGGCGCGCGCAACAATCCCGATGTGGTGGAAAGCATCAAGTGCGGCGCCGTGCGCACGGCCGGCATGTTTGCTCCGGACGAGAAGGGCCGCTACCCCAAGGGGCGCCTTTCCAAGATGCGCGATTACGTTCAGAACACCGGTTTCCGCTCGTTCGAACGTCTGCTGGAAGCGGGATTCGTGAAGATGATCGGCACGTCCGGAACCATCGAAAACCTCGTGGATATCCTGGCGTCGCGAAAAGGCGGCAAACCAGGCGATGCGCGCGAGCTCCGCCTCGCCGACCTTTCCAACCTGATTCGCAAGATGGCCGATATGTCCCACAGCCAGCGCTCCGGCCTTTCCGGCATCAATCCCGAGCGCGCGGATATCATCGTTCCGGGCGCCGTTATCCTCGAGCAGGTGATGACCGGTCTGAAGACGGACACCCTCACGCTTTCCCGTGTCACTCTGCGAGACGGGGTTCTGATGGACGCCGTGCTACGGTCCGACAGCGCCCGCGACGCGTACGGCAACACGACAGTCCGCGACCGAAGTGTCCGAACGCTCGTCCGCCGCTTCCGGGGCGACTGGAAGCATTCGGAAACAGTCGCGCGCCTGGCGGAATCGATCTTCGACCAGAGCGGTGAACTCGGCTGGCACGAATACGGCCCGGAACCGAGGGCCATACTGCGCTACGCCGCGATGATGCACGATATCGGCATGATGCTGAATCCGTCCTCGCATCACAAGCACGGACATTACATCATCACCAACAGCCCGCTTTCCGGTTTTCACCAGGAACAGATCGATGCCGTGGCGGCCCTGGTGCTGTTCCACCGGAAGTCCCTGCCGCGCCCGTCGCACCCGGTGTTCACCCGCCTGCCCGCCGCCGACCAGGCGATGATCAAGGACCTCGTCACGGTTCTCCGCCTCGCCGATTCGCTGGACCGCACGCAGACATCCGCCGTTCAGAAGGTCACACTGTCCGAGCCGTCGCCGGACATCGCGCTGTTGCTGGCCTTCTCCGCGGAACCGATCCCGTTCGAAACATGGGCTGTCGAACGAACCTTGGGCGGTACCCCGAACCTATTCGGCCGCCGCATTGTTTTTGAAAGAATAGCGGCGTAATCTGCCGTAACAGCGCCATGCCTCTTGACTCCGCGGTGCCTGCGGATTTTATACTTGAGTAATCTGACCTGACTAATCAGGTTGACGCACAGTCCATCAAAGGGCCGCCCTGGCGCGCCCTCGTACATAAGGGAGTTACACCATGCCGGATACCGGTCCACAGACGTGGAAGCCCGATACACTCGCGGTACAGGGAGGTCAGGTGGTTGATGAAACGACCAAGTCCCGCGCCGTGCCGATCTACCAGACATCGTCCTATATGTTCGACGGCGCCCAGCACGCGGCGGACCTCTTCTCTCTGAAAACCGCCGGCAATATCTACACGCGCCTCGGCAATCCCACAACCGCCATGTTCGAGGAGCGGGTTTCGCTTCTGGAAGGCGGAGTCGGAGCGCTGGCGGTGGCCAGCGGACAGGCGGCCGAGATGGTTGCCATCCTGAACATCGCCGGCGCCGGGGACGAAATCGTCGCCTCCAGCCAGTTGTACGGCGGAACATACACGCTGTTCTCGCAGACGTTCCCGAAGTTGGGAATCACGGTCAAGTTCGTGGACGGCGCCGAACCGGAGAACTTCCGGAAGGCCATCACGCCGAAAACGAAGGCCGTCTACTCGGAAACGCTTGGGAATCCGGCGTTGCGGGTGCTCGACTTCAATGCCGTGTCCGCCATCGCCCACGAAAACGGCCTCCCGCTCATAGTGGACAACACGTTCGCGAGCCCGTATCTCGCCCAACCGCTGAAGTACGGAGCGGACATCGTGATCCATTCCGCAACGAAGTTCATCGGCGGCCACGGAACCAGCATCGGCGGCGTGATTGTGGACGGCGGAACGTTCGACTGGACCAGCGGACGATTCCCCGAGTTCACCAATCCGGATCCATCGTACCACGGTTTGATGTACACGGAGGCGTTCGGTCCGGCGGCCTACATCGCCAAGGCTCGCCTTCAGTGGTTGCGCGACACCGGCCCGGCACTATCGCCGTTCAACGCGTTCCTCTTCCTGCAGGGCCTCGAGACACTGCACTTGCGGATGCCGCGCCACTCCTCCAACGCGCTGGCCGTCGCCCGGATGCTGGAAGCCCATCCGGACGTGGCGTGGGTCAACTACCCCGGCCTGTCAAGCCATCCCAGTCATGCACTGGCACAGAAGTATCTGCCCAAGGGACAGGGCGCTATATTGAACTTCGGCATCAAGGGCGGCGTAAACGCGGGACGGAAACTGATTGACAACGTGAGCCTGTTCAGCCTTCTGGCGAACGTCGGCGACGAAAAATCGCTCATTATCCACCCGGCCAGCACGACGCACCAGCAGTTGTCGGAGCAGGAGCAGATTGCCGCCGGCGTGAAACCCGACCTCATCCGCTTGTCCATCGGCATCGAGGACCCGGACGACATCATCGCCGACCTCAGCCAGGCCATATCGGCTTCGCAGAAGTGACAGCAGTCGCGGGACGGAGCGCCTCCCGTCCCGCATTTTTGGGAGACAGACGCAATACCATGTCGCAATCGTTGTTCGGTGCGCCGAGACCGTTTGAAGAATCCGGCCTGATCGCGGAAACCCGATACTGGACGTTCGCCGAACCACCGAACGAACTGCCGCTGGTGGCGGGCGGGCGCATCGGACCCGTCACCGTCGCCTACCAGACCTACGGGACGCTGAACGAAGACGGAACCAACGCCGTGCTTGTCTGCCACAGCCTGACCGGCAATATGCACGCGGCGGGCCGTATGGCGGATTCGGATACGATCGGCTGGTGGGACCCGCTGATCGGTCCGGGACGCGCGTTCGATACAGACCGGTATTTCGTGGTCTGCGCGAACGTGCTGGGCGGTTGCGGTGGAACCACCGGCCCGGCTTCCATCAACCCGAAAACCGGCAAGCCTTACGGAAGCGCCTTCCCGCACATCACGATGCGCGACGTGGTGAACGTTCACGCCGCCCTTCTACAGCACCTGGGAGTAACGGAACTGGTTGCCGTTTCCGGACCGAGCATGGGCGGCTCACAGTCATGGGAAATGGCCGCCGCGCACCCCGACCTCGTGCGCCACTGCATCCCTGTTGCGGCCGCGCCGGTCGGTTCCGCGTCGCTCATCGGCTGGAATTACGTGGCGCGTCGGGCGATCTTTTCGGACCCGGACTGGCAGGGCGGCGATTACTACGCCTCCGGCAGGGTTCCGGCGGACGGACTGAGTCTCGCCCGCGAGATCCACACGATGACGTACTATTCTCCCTCGTACTGGCAGAACGGATTCGGCAATGCGCCGGGTGAAAGCGCCGACAATCCGCGCCTGCCGGAGAAGTACGCGGTCGAGGAATTCCTGGACGAGGAGGGCCGCAAACTTGTCGCCCGATTCGACGCGAACTCGTACCTTCACGCTCTTCGTTCCATCGAGACCATGGACATCGGGCGGCCGTTCGGCAGTCTGCAGGCGGCGTTCCGGGCGTGGAAATCCCGTCTGCTGGTCATCGGCGTAGCGAGCGACCTTCTGTTTCCGCCGTGGTCGCTGATTGAAGCGGTGGAAACGGCGAAGGCCGAAGGCGTGGACGCCCGCTACGCCGAGATCGACAGCCCGGACGGGCACGACGCGTGCCTTCTGGAAATCGACCGCGTGATATCGCTGATACGGGAGTTTCTGGCTGGGTGATGCCATCGGTTGGCGGCCTTCGTGATGCATCTTTCGTCGCGGGGTTCTTTTGACAACGTGGTTCCGGAACATAATGTAATGAGGCAAGCGCGAAGAGGCTTCCTCATCGGAACGAACCAATGACGATCATCCAAGTCATGCACAGCCACAGCCTCGGCGGCGTGGAGCGCCACGTTGTCCTCTTGTCCCGTGAACTCTCGAAACGGGGACACAAGGTCATCGTCGCCTGCCCCAGCCGCTCGTGGATATGGGATGCGCTGGAAGGTTCCACTGTCACCACGTGGCATATCGCCATGGACGGCCTGGGCGATTCCACTTCGGTGGGTCGGCTGAGCAAACTGGTCCACAACGGCAAGGCGGATCTCCTTCATGCCCATCTGCCGCGCGGAACGTTTTATGCGGCCAAGGTGGGGAACAGGTCCGGCGTCCCCGTCATCGCTACGGCGCATTCCGGTGATTCCATCAAGCATTACGAAGCCGCGGACCGTATCATCTGCGTCGCCGAAGCAGTGAGCCGCTGTCTTTCGCGGAATGATATACCGCAAGAGAAGCTTCGCGTCATATACAACGGCATAGTGCCGCCTTCGCCCCCGCCCTCGCCTGCCGTTCGCGCGGCTGTCCGCTACTCCTGGGGCATGGGAGACGACAACAAGGTCGTTGGCATGCTGGCCCGGCTGATTCCGGAAAAAGGGGCTGACCTGCTCGTCACCCTCGCGGAGCGCTGGGCGAACCTGCACCCCGAAGTGCGTTTCGTCATCGCCGGTCCCGGCGCGGCTTCTGATGAAGCCCTCATACGTTCCGGAATCCGGGAACGCGGACTCGGCGGCATCGTTCAGGTTGTGGGCCGGGTAGCCAATCCGTTCGAAGCGCTGGCTTCCTTCGACGTCCTCACCGTTCCTTCCCGACGCGAATCGTTTCCTGCCGTGATTCCCGAAGCCTTCGCTTTGGGTGTGCCGGTAGTGGCGACGCAGGTGGGCGGGATTCCGGAGATCGTGGAAGACGGTTCCACCGGATTCCTGTTCGCCGTGGATGATGTAGACGGTTTCTCTACCGCCCTGGAACGCGCACTGTACGGACCGGGCACCACGGAGATCGCCTTGCGGGCGTCCGCCCTGGTCCGTGAGCGGTTCTCGGTGGAGCGCATGACCAACGAGATCGAACAGCAGTACATCGAGGTGTTGGCCGCCCGGCAGTCCCGCGAGGTGTAGGCGCCTGATGTCGTCCTATTCCCCTCGAGTCACCATCCTGAAGTATCAGCGTCCCGATCCTTACGGCCCCATCCCCGCGCGGTCATTCCAACGGCAGATGGCGTTTCTCCATGCGGCCCGCTACCATATCCTCTCCCTGCGCGAACTCGTAACCGGCCTGGAAGGCCGGGCTTCCATTCCGAACAGAGCGGTTCACCTGACCTTCGACGACGCGACAGCGGATTTTGCCGGGCAGGCGTGGCCTGTTATGCGGCGCTACGGGTTTCCCGCCTCCGTGTTTCTGGTGTCTGACTGCATCGGAAAATCCGCCGAATGGCTCGGTAAGAACGTCGGAGAAGCCGTACCTCTGATGGACGCCGAAACGATATTGCGCCTGCAGTCCGAAGGCGTCCGTTTCGGCTCGCACACGCGCACGCACGCCCATCTGATCAGCCTGGATCCCGAACGGCTAAACGATGAGGTCACCACCAGCAGAGCCGCGCTGACACAACTGCTGGGCCGCGACGTGTTCGCGTTCTGTTATCCGTACGGTGAAGTGAACCGCGCGGTATTGCGGGCGGTGGGAAATGCCGGCTACAGGCTGGGATTCACCGGGGAGAGGAACCGGGCCACGCGTGGAACGCACCCTTTGATTCTGCCCCGCCACGCAGTTTCCTTCGGTACGGGAATCGCGGGCTTATTCTGGAAACTGGCGCTCCAACCCGGCGGAAAGCCGCTGGAACTCACGTAGCAGGCATCAGGCGGCGGTTTCCGCTTTTTTCTTTCTCCTGAGCCGGATCACCTTTTTCCGAACCGGATCGTCCTTCTCTTCGGGCGGTATATCCCCGTGAACCCTGCGGTAGTACAACTCCAGGTACAGCACCTTCAGAATCGCCGCCACGGGTGTGGCAATAATGGCCCCGAATATTCCCAGGTATTCCGTCATCACCAGCAGGAAGAAGAGGAGCGTAATCGGGTGCAGTCGCACCTTGTTGCTCATCACAAGCGGCATCAGGATGGCGCTCTCCAACTGTTGCATCGCCGTGTACAGAACAATCACCCACACGGACAGCATCGGATCAATCGAGAAGGCCACGAGCACGGGAGGTATCGCGGCGACAATCGGCCCGACCGTCGGTATGACCTCCAGCAGACCGCTCAGCACACCCCACAGCAAAGCGTACGGAACACCGAGAAGGGCGAGGCCGATAGAGTCCGCAATACCGATAACGATCATCATGATGAACGAACCCTGAATCCAGGCCTGCACCTTGCCGACCGCCATCAGCGTTATCCGCTCGCCTTCCGACTGCCAGGCGTCCGGCAACAATCCCCGGAATCCGCCGATCACTCCCTTCGGGTCCAGTAGGATGAAGACAATCATCAACAGAACCAGCACGGATTCCATCACGGCCGTGATACTGGCGGTGAAGACAGTCGTCAGCGTTCCCCAGAGGCCCGAGATACTCGTCTGGGCCTGCTCCTGTAGCCTTTCCACCACGTTGTTGTGCTTCAACGTCGGGAAACGGGTCTCAAGCGACTCAATCTGCCTGCTGAGATCAGTCAGATACTTCGGCGCGTCTCCCACAAACTGGGTACCCTCGTTGACGAGTCTGGGCACAATCAGCCACGCCGCGACGGTTAATGCGGCTATGATGAGAAGCAACAGGCCGAATACGCTGATTGCCCTCGAGATACCGCGCTTCTCAAGCCAGCAGACAAGAGGATTGATTGCGATCGACAGAAAGATGCCGACCGTGAACAGTTCCAGGACGTGCTGAACGCGTTGCACAAACACGACAAAAGCGATAAGCGTGACAATCAGCCCGATAATGAACAGGGGCATATGATACGTCGGCCAAAGGCTTATTTGTGCTTTTTCGATCGGTTTGGGTTCTGTGATCTCGGTGTCTGTCATTGTGATTTCTCACGTCTGTGACGTCGGAACGGGGCAACCAGCAGGATGCCCCCAAGACGGATGAGCCGCTTCGCATAGACCCACGGCCAGAATCCACGCGCCTGGTGCCTCATCTCCAGGTGCTTGCGGTCTGGGAAAGCCTTCGCGGCCAGAAAGCTCCACTTGGCGCGGAAGCCTGGAATACTGCGCAGGGTCAGAAGGGCCCGCACCGCCGATGCCAGTTCCGGTTCACGGGCGAAGCGAAGAGCCCAACGCTCCACGCGACCGACCTTCCGCGCTTCCGCGGCCGCGATGAGTTGGGGCGGAATTGCCACTCCGAAACGTTCGCCGGTTTCAATGGCCCAGCGCAGGGGCATCAGCAGTCGGTGGTGCTGGGCAACACTTGCCACCGTGTCGGGGCGGAACGTCATTCCCCTGCTTTGCATCAACAGGGCGATATCGAACTCCCAGATCAGGCGGTCGTGCTGGTGATGATATGCCGCGTGTGCCGCGAGATACAGCAAGGTGTCTTCCAGCGACATCCGCCGCCCCTTGACGGTTTTGACGCTACGCGCGAAAACCTCCGGAACCCAGCTTTCGTGTCCGCCGAAATTCAACAATCCCCAGTGGATTTCGAGGCGGGAAGGGAACGGCTTCGAACGAAAATAGGATATCTCGGAACGGAATTTTTCCTGGAAATCCTCACGCAGGTCGCCTTCCTCTTCCGCGTAACCGGCCTTCTCCATCAGCGGGCGTACGGTTGGAACGGCATCAATCGGAACCAGGATATCCACGTCGGTCATCGGCCTCAAAGCCGGATCGCCGTACAATTCCTCGGCCAGCGAGGCGCCCTTCAAGGGCATGCACGGGATTCCCGCATCTTCGAGGATTTTCATCACACGCTGGGCTTCCCCCAGCAGGACAATCGCGCGCGCGCGGTTCTGCCCGTAGATGGCCTTCAGCGCCGTGGCAATCTCGTTCGGTAAGTCGGTGCGCCGTTCGGTGAACTTGTGAAAAATCGAGGCCAGTCCGTGATGCCGTGCCGCTTCAACAATCGCCATCGGGTGCGGAGAGTCGCGAAGGGCATCGGCGAGTGCGTCCGCGCGACCGGCCACGGCGAGTTTCGCGAGTTCCAGCAGTTCTTCGCGCGTAACGGGAATGTGATTGGTTTCCTTCAAAACAACATCGCAATCTGGGAGAACCCGGCCCTGGGAACAACCGGCATCATTCAGCGCCGTGCAACGTCAACAGCGCTATCTCTGGACGGCAGTGCAGGCGTATCGGAAGACGGGCCGTGCCGACGCCGCGGCTGACAAACAGGCGCGCATCTCCAACACCGCTCTTATTGTAATCGGACAGGTGCACCGGCAGATACAGGCCGGCACCCAACGCGTCGCGTGTCTGCAGGCTCATCTGCGTCCATATCGCGGTCCCGTCCGGTCGGCACACCTGTCCGCCGTGCGTGTGACCGCAAACGGCAAGATCGACCTTCGCGCGGTGCAGTCGCGTCACGATTTCGGGTGTGTGAGCAATGAGGATTACGGGCTCGCTTTCTGGGATACCCGCGAGAGCCCGGCTGAGACGGTCTTTGTCCTCAAAGGGATCGTCCACCCCGGCGATCCATACGGGATGCCCGTTCACATCGATGCGGGCGCTTTCGTTCATCAGCACGCGACCTCCGTGCTGTAGTTCCTTGACAAGCCCTTGCGTATCCGCCCACGGCTTGTTCTCGCCATTTCCTAGCGTTATGTACGTGCCGTAACGCGGACAGGCGGAACGAAGAACATTGACTGCGACGCGCACGGCGTTTCGCGTGTTGCCGCAGTCTCCCGGAACAAGAAGAACGTCGCAGGCGATGTCCTTCAGTATGCGCGAAAGGCGTTTCTCTCTTCGCCCCGGTGATTTCGCGCCCCGCCGCACGTGCATATCGGAAACGACCAGCACCCGGAAACCGTTCAAATGCGCGGGCCAGCGCGGAAGAGCCGCGTCAACGCGCAGGAGCCGGATCGATTCCGTCTCGTATCTCCGCCAAGCTTCCGCCGCCGTGCCGGCGGCGACCCAATACAGCAGTTTACGTGTCGTCATCTTGCCATCACGCTTCCGACCAGACAGGCAGGTCGCGGGAAAACGTCAGGAACGAAACCGACGCGGCCCCAACGGCGATCAGCGCGCGCGCGGCATCGCGCCCCGTGGCCCACGTGGTGCATACGTCATCTATCAGCACCACCCGAAGCCCCCGGCAGGCATCCGATGCGGTGAATGCCCCGCGCACGTTCTCGGCCCTTTCCTTGCGCCCAAGCCCGACCTGCGGCCTCGTGTATCGTGTTCGTTGCAGAGCCCTGAGTACCTTGTAACCCGTTTCCTCCGCAATGGCGTTCGCCAGCAGGTCGGCCTGGTTGTAGCCCCGTTCGTTAAAACGCTTCGGGTGGAGCGCCACCGGAACAAAAGCGTCGAACTCCTGA
>JAKQQT010000364.1 GCA_029564025.1 Armatimonadota bacterium
GGCTGTTATCCCGGAAATGGAAATGGGCTTCGCGGTAATGTCGGCTGTAGTTGTCGCCTGATCCGTGATCGTGTAGTTGCCGACATCCGCGCCGGTATAGCTGCTCGTGAGAGTGACCGTCTTGTCCGTTCCGATATTCTTGGTATCGAAGAGCCCCGTGGCGGAGACGTTGACCGTGTCTCCTGCGATCCAGCCGGAAGCATTGGCCGCGTCCACGGTTGCCGTTCTGGTCGCGTCATAGACCTTGTCCGCGGCTGTTATCCCGGAAATGGAAATGGGCTTCGCGGTAATGTCGGCTTCAGCGTTCGAGGCATCGGAAAGCATGTAATTCGTCGAATCTTCACCGGTGAGAGAAAGACCGGATACGGTGACGCTGAGATTTGTTCCGATATTTTTATTGGCAAAGGCGCCGGCTGCCGAAGAAACATTCAGCGTGACGTCATCGCCGGTATAGTATTTCTTGTCATCGTCGGCAGCAGCCCCGCCCGTGATGACGGCAGAGGCGGTGTTGATCGTTGCCGTGGCATTGGCGTTATAGACCTTGTCGGAAGCGGTCACGCCGGTTGCGGTGATGGCCTTGGCGGTGATGTCCGCCTTGGCATTGGAGGCGTCGGAGGCGATGTAGTTGCCGGAATCGGCGCCGGAAAGGGTGAAGCCAGATACGGAAACCGCCTTGCCTGTTGCCACGTTCTTATCGGCGAAGGCGCCGGTAGCCGCTCCCTTTTCCAGAACGACCGTGTCTCCTGTATAGTACTTGTTGTCGTCGTCGGCAGCAGCCCCGCCCGTGATGACGGCGGAGGCGGTGTTGATCGTTGCCGTGGTATCGGCATTATAGACCTTGCTTGAAGCGGTCACGCCGATTGCGGTGATGGCCTTGGCGATGATGTAGGCCGTGGCGTTGGAGGCGTCGGTGACGGTGTAGTTGCCGGAATCGGCGCCGGAAAGGGTGAATCCCGTTACGGTGACGGGTTTGTCCGTTCCCGCGTTCTTGTCGGCAAAGGCGCCGGTGGCTGCGTTCTTCTCCAGAACGACCGTGTCTCCTGTATAGTACTTGTTGTCGTCGTCGGCAGCAGCCCCGCCCGTGATGACGGCGGAGGCGGTGTTGATCGTTGCCGTGGCGTCGGCATTATAAACCTTGCCCGAAGCGGTCACGCCGATTGCGGTGATGGCCTTGGCGGTGATGTCGGCCGTTGCTGTTACTTCCGTGGTGCTGATATCGTAGTTTGCGGCGTCACCGCCGCTGATCGCTATGCCTGTAATGTTGACTGTTTTATCGGTTCCCGCATTTTTATTCTCAAAACTGGCGCTGGCGCCGCTC
This sequence comes from Armatimonadota bacterium, assembly GCA_029564025.1. Lineage (GTDB taxonomy): Bacteria > Armatimonadota > DTGP01 > JAKQQT01 > JAKQQT01 > JAKQQT01. Next base: position 1,319 of record JAKQQT010000364.1, read on the forward strand.
ATGTCGATGGCAACGGTGTCACCGGAAACGATGCCGACGATCGCAGCTTTCTCCAGGTCCGCCTGGGCCGTCGTGGTGCTGTCGTAAACTTTATCGTTGGCGCTCATGGCTTCTATGCGCAGGCTCTTTTTTGTAATCTCACCTGAGTTGAAGGTCAAATTTTTTCCGATGCTGTAATTGCCTGCCAGTCCGCTCTCGCCGTTCAGAAGCGTGATGCCGGAAAGCTCGACGGTTTTTCCCGTTCCCGCGGTTTTCGTGTCGTAGCCGGCCATGCCGGAGCTGATATCCAAATCTTCATCGCCCACCAGGCCGGTCAGTGTATAGTTGGCGTCCTGGGCATTGGTCGTTCCGTCATAGGTCTTGCTGATTGCGGTAATGGAGACCGCCTTGGCAGTGATGGTTCCGCTGCCCGTCGCGCCGGCGGGCAGGGTATAGTTGGAAAGAAGAGTGTCCCCAGTCGGGGTAAAGTCTCCGGCTTCCAGAGTGGCGCTTACGGTGGTTGCGTCGAGAACGTTCTTGCTGTTGTAAACACCTGTCGTTTCCGTGACGGTGGCGCCCTCAGCGCCGGCGAACCCTGTCAGGGTGTAGTCACCGCTTGCCAGAACGGCATCCGTGTTGCCGTCGTAAACTTTTGTCTTGGTCACACCGGCGGTCACTGTTTTGGCGGTGATGGTGGCATTGACATCCTTGCTGGTGTTGTCCAGAACGTAATCGGTTTTTGCACTGCTGTTGCTGCCGGTGATGGCGGTGATGGCCAGACCGGAAACCGTGACTTTGCTGGCATCCAGGACGTCCTTGTCGTTATAGGCAGCGCCGGTGTTGCTGAGCGCAGCCGCCGTATCTCCGCTGACCAGACCGGTAAAGGTATAAGCCGGTGTGAAACCGGCGGGGGCATCGGTGGCGCCGTCATAGACCTTCGTGACGCCGGTGTTGCTGAGTGTCGGCGTCAGTGTGGCGGCGTTGATGGTCACCGGGGCATTGGTGTTGTTCAGCGTCGGCAGGGCGTAGTTGCTTGCCAGACCCGTGGCGTCGGCCAGGGTGATGGCGTTGATGTATTTACCTGCCGTGGCTACATGCGCGTCATTGGCCGCAGCGCCCGTATAGGCAAGCGCCTCCCCGTCAATGCCTGTTCCGACCGTCACCTTGTCCGTCAGAGAGGTTGTTCCGTCGTAAGTCTTCGTCGCAGACAACGTCACTGTTTTGGCGGTGATGGTGGCCTGATGCGTGCCGCCGGTCAGGGTGTAGTTTGCAGCCAACCCTCCGTCGTCGCCGTCGCCCAGGGCCAGTGTGCCCAGGGACAAGGTTGAGCCTGTAGTGGTATAAATGCCGACGTTTTTACTCGTGACGGTTCCGGCGCCGCTCAAGGTCAGGCTTTGAGTTCCCACGAGGGGACTGGTGGTGAAAATGTCATTGTTCATGGTGGTTGTGCCGTCGTAGGAGCGACTGCCCGTAAGGCTGACCACATACGGGTTAATGGTGAGATTGCCTTTCTGGACGTCCCATGTATCGAAATTGCTACCTGTTTTGCTGAAGTTGGTGACGGTGATCTCATAGTTGTCCACATTGCCGAGTTTTCCGGCGGCGGTGGTCACGGTGAAGCTGCCGGTGGTGCCCAAACCGTCGTCGAAATCATAGGCATTGTCCCCTTTCGACGTCAAGATCAGGGTCTTGATAGCGCCGCCCGTGCCGCTGTAATACTTCGCGTCCGTCACGGTGAGACCCGGCAAGTTGCTGCCGTAGGTTTTTTCCTTGTTTTCCACCCGGATGAGCAGTTTGTCTGCGCTTTGAATCGTGAAAGTTCCGGCAACCGGGATGATGGTATAGTTCCCCTCGGTGGAGTAGGCGCTTGGGGTAATCGTATAGTTTCCAGCCCCCTCACCTGCGGCGCGGGTAATGCTGATGGTGTCCAGCACCGAGGTAGTCTCACCGTTCACAAAGCCGCTGTATTTGGCCGTCAGGGTCGGGTCAGCGTCGGTGATGACCTTGCCGGCGTCATTGGCCGTCATGGTCAGGGTTTTCTTGTTGATGGTCAGCCTGGCGGCGTCGCCGGCCTGATAGGTGTAGCCATATTTGCTTGCATAGTTGCCGTCGTAGGTAACGTTATGCTCGCCGGCATTGGGAATTTTAGAGGTGGAAAAAGCGCCGTCGATCTTCCAGGCAGCCCCGCCGCTTCGATCCATGTCCTTTGTATCACCATTTTTGTATGCGCCGGTGATGATTTCCTCAAGAGAGATCGCATCGCCGTAAGTGGCGCCGTCGGTTATCTGCGCCCCTCCGGCTGTAATCGTAAGGGTTGGCTTTTCCCGATAGATGGCATGGTTGCCGCTGCCCAGGGGGGCGGTATAGTTAGTGGCGCTCTCGTCGCTGTTGTAGCGGAACTTGCCTGTGCCCGAGCCGATAAAATCCGTCAGGCCGGTGCTGCCGGATACACTGCCGGTGTAGAACAGGGCGCGGCCCCAGGGCACCGACGTCCCCTCGTTGATGATGATGTTTCCCCCGGTGGAGGTGCCCGCGGGCGTATCCAGCCCGGCATTGAGGACGATTGCCCTTGAGGAGGTGCTGGCGCTGATGAGGTCGCCGGCCACCGTCAGGTTGCCTGTCTTGGTGGCCACATCGCTCATGTCGCTTGTCCGGAGGCCGCTGGTGGCGCCGACGCTGCCGATGGTCAGGGCGTCGCTGTCCACATAGACGACATTACCGGTGTTGGCGGCAAGCGTGCCGACGTTGTTGGAGGTGGAATCCAGCGTGAAGCTGCCGCCGGAACCCAGTAGGGCCAGGCTGTTTGCCGTGATGGCGCCGCTGCCGGTGTCGGTGACGCTCCCGGTGCTGTTGAGAGTCACGGTGTTGGCTCCGGCGTTGAGGGTGCCGGTCAGTTCAATGCCACCGCTGCCGCTCTGCAGTGTCAGGTTGTCTTTCGGGCTGATGGCCCCGGCGGTAATTTTGCCGGCCGTGTCGTTGCCCACCGTGATGGAAGAGAAACCATCTGCCAGGTTGGTGGAGAAGAAGGTGTCAGCCAGTTGCAGCGTGCCCGACCCGCCGGCAATGCCGATGGTCGTGTTTGCAGTATAGGGCTTGATGGTTAGTGTGCCTCTGGACGCGAAGGTTGATTCGTTGCTCAACGTCAGCGAATCAGTGGTAAGAGTAATGTCGGCACTGGAATCCGTAACGCCGGGCGTGACGCCGTTTATTGCAGTTTCGTCCTTGCGGTTGCCTACATAGAGTGTTCCGCCGGAAACAAAATCATCTGTGCCGGCGGCACTGTAGCCGGTTAAATGGATAGAACCGGACTGTGAGAGGATCTGGGTGGTAGCCCCGCTATTGGTGAATTTCAAGCCGGCGGTATCCGCGCTCTCACCAAGCAGCGTAACGCCGCCGCCTGCCCCTGTTGCCTGTATCAGGATGTTGCCGGTGTTTTTATTCCCCAGCCATAAGCCGGCATAATTGCCTGAAGTAGAACCAGTTGTGCCCTTGATATAGACGGCATTGGACGATGTTGAAGAGCAGGTGATCGCCCAGTTTGGTGTGGCGCCAAAACCGAACTCAACGCCGTGACCGGCTGCCGATTTGCCCAGCATCGTAATGCTCCCGGCGCCGCTGTCGATCCTGAATGTTCCCTGACTGGTGATGCCCAGACCGTCGCTTGTGAGGCCCTGGCCGCGCACCACGATTTCGCCGCCGCCGGATAGCAGGTTCACGCTGCTGCCGCCTCCCCCTGGCTGACCAATCAACACCCCAGCCGAGCTGGCCGCGGCGGTGGTTTTGGCATAACCGTCCGGAATTCCGTCGCCTGCTGTCAGCCCGCTGAGCCCGGCATTGCCGCCGCCGTCGTCAAGACCGCCGGCCAGGATGATCTTGCCGCCATTCGTGGTGATGCCGCTCCCCGCACCCAGGGAGATAAAGCCCTGACCGGAGTTGTCGGCGTCGGCCCAGAGAACGAGACTGGATTTGATGCCGTCAGCGCCCGCCGCTGCTCCGTTCAATGAGGCGTCGCTGTTCAGGGTGATGTTCCCCGCCGTCTTCAGCGTCAGCGGATCGTTGTAATTAACATTCACAACGGCTGTGCCGTCGCCCAGGATGATGTTCCCCGCCGCGGCATTGCCCACGGTGATGCTTGAGAAACCGTTGGCGAAGTTGGTAGAGAAGTTGCCGGCGGTCAGTTGCAGGGTTCCCGTTCCGCCGGCGATGCCGATGGTTGTTCCGGCGGTCTTGGGCTGCACAAGAAGATTGCCGGTGCCGGAGAGGGTGCCGCCCAGAGAAACGGTGTCGGCGGTGAGGGTCAGGTTGCTGCCGCCGCCTGCCGTGATGGTACCGCTGGACTGGTAGATTCCTCTGGTGCTGCCCGACCCGGTCAGCGAGATGTCACCGCTTGTCGTAGAGATACTGCCGCCACTCTGGTAGACGCCGTAGGCCGAGCCCCCGGTTCCGCCGCTCGCGTTAACGGTCACGGCTCCGGATCCGCCGGTGATACTGCCGCCGGAGAAATAGATTCCATAACTGGTTGAGGAATTCGTCGTCGCCCGGACCGTGGTGGTGATGTCGATGGCGCCGTCGGTTGTCTTTAGATTAGAACCGAAGCCAACGTACATGCCATACTGAGCGGCGCTAGCTGCCCCGGTGGCG
>JAKQQT010000398.1 GCA_029564025.1 Armatimonadota bacterium
CCGTGTCAAGAATAAGCTCCAGCGTGCCGGCAAGGGTGACCGGCTCCGTAAAATTGACGTCCATGAATATTGTCGAACCCAGCCCGTATGAGCCCATCATGGAAGAGCTTATCGACGCCAGACTTGGCGCGGCTGTGTCGACTACAATATTGCTTGTAACTCCCAGGTTCGAGGGAGGCACGGTCATGTCTGCAGGATTGCCCGCCTCGTCCGTGAGCGATCCGGCGGAAAGCGATATCCCGCCCGGGTTCACCGTGAGGTCATTCGTGTTCTCGCCTGCCCCGACCGTGTATGAGGCCGTGGGCGTGTTGAGTCCCGGGCACGAGGATATGACGGCCGTCCCGCCCGTATCCATCGCCAGCAATATGTTTCCGCCCGTTAGCGTTACCCCTTCGCTGAATTCCACCGTGAAATTCAGGGTCTGACCCTGGTTGAACGCGCCGCTCGTCCCGTATATGCTGTTGATCGTAGGCGCGGTCGTATCGATGACGATGATCATGCTGGAGTATATGGTATTCGCCGGAAGGGCGATCACTGCCGCGTTGCCTGCCTGGTCGGTGACAGCGCCGACCGCGCCGATTAGCGTTTCCTGGAGGCGGGTGCTGTTATGCCCTGCTCCCACCGTGTAGGTGCCGTTCGCAATGCTTGACGGTCCGAACGCGCCGATGACGGCCGTGCCGCCCGTGTCGAACGTGACCGTGATCGAGCCGCCGCAGGTAACCGGCTCGGTAAAAGCCACGGTTACATCTATCGCATCCGGTTCATTGTATGCCCCGGCCGCAGTGGCGGAGGTAATGTAATCTACAGCCGGCGCTATCGTGTCGATCACGATGGCCTTGTTCACCGCGAGGTTCGACCCCGGGAGGGTCGTGTCCGCGCCGTTCCCGGCCGCGTCCGTCAGGGTCCCGGCTATGGATACGCCGGTGGCGTCAAGGTCGGAACTGTTCTCGCCCGCCCCTATTGCATAGGTCCCGTTAAGGACCGTCGCAGGATACACGGCGGAGCTTACGGACACGATCGCTCCCGTGTCCAGCTGTACGTTGCAGGCGCCGGCGAGCGTAACCGGTTCGCTCATGTTGACCGTAATATCGACCGTTGACATGTTGTTATACGATCCGTTGGCTGTCGCGGACGTGATCGAGGCGATGGTCGGGGCGGTCGTGTCTATGACGATGCTGGCGTTCTCCGCGAGGTTTTCCCCGGTCTCTATAGCGGTATCAGCGTCATTCAGAGCTGCGTCGCGCAATGTGCCTGTCAGGTTTATAGAGCTGACAGTAAGGTCCGGGCTGTTGTCGCCGGCGCCGACCGTGAAGCTGCCTGACAGCATCGTGGTCGGGTATGAGCCGGTCACGGAAACGACATCGCCCGTGTCAAGAATAAGCTCCAGCGTGCCGGCAAGGGTGACC